>DASYPO010000214.1:0-4663 GCA_036006545.1 Bryobacteraceae bacterium | reverse complement strand
CATTCCTGGCCACCGTCGAACCGGACTGGCGCGTGCTGGCGGCGACGATCGTGCTGACTCTGATCGCGGGCGTCGCGTTTGGAATTATGCCGGCGTGGCAGGCGTCGCGGGTGGATTTGCGATCGGTGCAATCGGGATCGCGGGGCGTGGCCGGGCGGAAACGATTCGTCTCGCTGGGATCGCTGGTAGGCGGACAGGTGGCGCTGACCGTGCCGCTGCTGATCGGCGCGGGATTGCTGCTGCGCACGTTTATGCACCTGTGGAGCTTGAATCCGGGGTTCGATCCGACCAATGTTCTGGCGGCGCGATTTTCGTTGCAGGACGCGCGCTATGACACCTCGCAGAAGGTGAACGTGCTGTTCGACCGAACCCTGGAGCGGCTGCGCGAGACCCCTGGAATTGAATCGGCAGCGGCGGCGCTGAGCCTGCCGTACGAGCGTTGGCTCAACAACGGTCTGTCGATTCCGGGGCGCGAAAAAGTAAAAGGCGCGAATATCACCAACGTAAATTACGTGACCACCGACTTCTTCAACACGCTGCGGATTCCCGTATTGCGCGGCCGCGCGTTCACGTTGGCGGATAGCGCGACCTCTGGTCGCGTGGCGATCGCGAATCAGACCTTCGTGCGCAATTATCTGGGCGACGAAGAACCCCTGGGCCGTCCAATCAAGCTAGGCGCCTCGCAGATTCTGATCGTCGGCGTGGTGGGCGACCTGCAACAGCGGCCGGGCTGGGGCAGCAACGCGCCGCTGACCAAGGTGCCGGCGCTGTACATTCCCGCCACGCAGACCAGCGATGGATTCCTGAAGATGGTCCATACTTGGTTCGCGCCCAACTGGATCGTACGGGGAACGGTGGGAAGCAACGAATTGCGCGGCGCAATCGAGAACGCGACGCGATCCGTCGATCCGCTGCTACCTATGGCGTCTTTCCGATCGGTCAGCGATATGAAAGCCGACTCACTCACATTCCAGCGATTCCTGGTGGTGGTAGTGGGCGCGATCGCGGCGCTTGCCATGCTTCTTTCGGCGCTGGGAATTTACGGATTGATCGCGAACCTGGTGGCGGAACGGACGCGCGAATTGGGAATTCGCATGGCGTTGGGATCGTCGGTAGCGGAAGCGATCGGAACGGTGCTGCGGCCGGGCGTGATGTGGGTCGCGGCCGGAGCGGTGGTGGGCGGTGGCGCCGCAGTGCTGCTGGAGAAATTGCTGAAGAGCTACTTGTGGGGCGTGAAGTCGTCGGATCCGACGACGATGGTGGGGGTCGCTGTGGGATTACTCGTCGCGGCGGCGCTCGCGAGCCTGATTCCGTCGATGCGCATTACTCGGTTGAATCCGGCGGATACGCTGCGGGCGGAATAAATCGTCGGCGATTTAATGGGAGGCGATGCCGTCGAGCGTTAAGCCGTCGGGGTCGGCAAAACGGATCGGTCGAGTGGCGGTCGCCACCCGTGTTCCCGACCCGATGGTCCCTGTTAACAAGCCGTCGGCTGCCAATTCTTCGTAAGCGAACAAAACCGTGTTGCGCGAAATTCCAAGCCGCCGCGCCAGCATCCGCGAGGGCGGCAATCGCACACCGCGCGGCAAGCGCCCCAGCACGATGGTCTCGCGAATCCGGCGATACAGCTGGCGTTGCAGCGGCACAGCGCTGCGCGGGTCCAGTCGAATTTCGAGCAGCGGTATTTTCGCGGGCTTTTTCAAAATGGCTCTTTACGAATGCGCCGGGCGACCGTAGGCTCGAACCATGCTCATAAAAAATCCAACCAAAGGCATCGCGACGATCTTCGTCAGCGACATGGATCGTTCGGTCCGATTCTACACTGAAGTACTCGGATTGCGGCTCGCCCAGCGATTCGGAAACCATTGGGCGCAGGTGGACGCAGAACAAGTCGTGATCGGGCTGCATCCGGCAACCGAGGAGAATCCAGCGGGACGTAATGGATCGATCACCATCGGGTTCATCTTCACCGCACCGATCGAAGAAATGGTGCACACGCTGCAGCAGCAGGGCGTGAGATTTCACGGGCCGATCGTGCAGGACAACGCTGGGAAGGTTGTGTATTTCGAAGATCCGGATGGCAACGTGTTGTACCTATGGGAAGGCGCCGCGTGGACGGAGCAATCGTCCAGCGAACGGCACGAGTATCACGGCGTTCGGTAGGTTGAGCATAGAATAGCGGCATGCGCACGTGGCGAGCCGGTGCGGTGTTGCTGCTGTTGAGCCGCGCCTGCCTGGCGCAGCAATTCGAGGTCGCGTCGATTAAGCTGGCCGACCCTAACGATCTCCGCAAGCAGTTCCAAGTTACTCCCGGGGGAAGGGTCACGCTGACCAACTTGACGCTGAAAGAAATGATCGCTTTTGCCTGGGAGGTTCAGCTCTTCCAAATTTCCGGGGGACCCGCGTGGCTCTCTTCCGCGCACTACCATTTGTCCGCGAAATCCGAGAATCGCACCCAGTGGAGCGAGGTCGCTTTGATGATTCAGTCGTTGCTGGCGGACCGATTCCAACTCACTATTCATCGCGAAACCCGAGAGCTACCGATTTACGCGCTGGTTCTGGCGAAGAAACACCGCAAGCTCGGCTCCGGTCTCACAGAGGCTAAAGCGGGCGGTTGCCGGGAGCGCGATCCGTCTAAGCCTGCAACTGCGCCCGAACTGGGCAGACCACCTTCGATGTGGTGCGGGCAAATGATGATGACCTTTCGACACGTGCGGGCTTCGGCAGTTCCGCTAGAACGGCTAACACAGGCGCTCTCGCAAGTTCTCGGGCGCACGGTGACGGACCAGACGGGATTGACAGGCAACTTCGAAATCAACCTGCAGTGGACTCCCGATGAAAATCAGGCCATGCAACTGCTGCCCGGTACGCCGCAACTTCCGACCGACTTTGCGCCTGTTTCGATCTTCGCGGCCCTGCAAGAACAACTCGGCCTCAAGCTGGAATCGCAGAAAGGGCCGGTGGAAATTCTGGTGATCGAGCGCGCCGAGAAGCCGTCGGAGAATTGACGCGCTAGGAAATTTCGCGGTGCTCGCCAAACACGCGACGCAATCGATCTGAAATTTCGCCGACCGTTGCATAAGCCCGGCAGGCTTCGAGTATTCGGGGCATCAGATTATCGGACCCGCGCGCGGCTGTTTCGAGCTCGCTGAGCCGCCGCTCTACCTCCGCGGCCGACCGCGACGCGCGCACTTCACGCAGCCGCTCCACCTGCTGTCGCTCGAGCTCGGGATCGATGCGGAAGGGCGGCGGCGAATCCTGCTCTTCTTGTTTAAATCGATTCACACCGACCACCACGGCGTCCCCGCGTTCCACTTCCTGCTGAAACGCGTACGCCGCGTTCTGAATTTCGCCTTGGATGAAACCCTGCTCGATCGCCGCCAAGGTTCCGCCGAGCGAATCGATGCGTTCGATGTACTGCACGGCCCCGCGCTCGATCTCATCGGTCAGTTTTTCAATATATTCGCTGCCGCCCACCGGATCGGCGACGCTGGTCACGCCCGTCTCACCGGCGATGATCTGCTGGGTGCGCAGGGCGAGCCGCGCGGCTTCCTCGGTCGGGAGCGAAAGCGCCTCGTCGCGACTATTGGTGTGCAACGATTGCGTGCCGCCCAGCACTGCCGCGAGCGCCTGCAATGCGACGCGCACCACGTTCACGTCGGGCTGCTGCGCCGTCAATGTCGACCCTGCGGTTTGTGTGTGGAAGCGCAGCATCCACGATTTAGGATTCTTCGCGCCGAATCGCTCGCGCATGATTTTCGCGTAGAGCCTGCGAGCGGCGCGGTATTTCGCGATCTCCTCCAGGAAATTGTTATGCGCGTTGAAGAAAAACGAAACGCGCGGGGCGAAGGAATCGACGTCGAGTCCCGCCTGGACCGCCGCGCCAATGTACGCGATCGCATTCGCCAGCGTGAACGCGACCTCCTGCACGGCCGTCGATCCCGCTTCACGAATGTGATAACCGCTGATCGAAATCGTATTCCACTCGGGCAATTCGCGACCTGCCCAGGCAAACATATCGGTGATGATTCGCATCGCGGGACGCGGCGGATAAATGTACGTCCCACGCGCGATATATTCCTTGAGGATGTCGTTCTGAACGGTTCCCGAAAGCTTGCGCAGATCAGCGCCCTGGCGCTCGCCGACGAGCACGTAAAGCGAAAGCAGGATTGACGCCGTCGAGTTGATGGTCATCGACGTCGTGATCTTGTCAAGCTGGATGCCTTCGAAAAGCCGCTCCATATCGGCCACGCTGCAGATCGAGACGCCGACGCGGCCGACTTCGCCGGCGGCCAGTGGATGGTCCGAATCCATTCCCATTTGCGTGGGCAGATCGAAGGCGACCGACAACCCGGTGATGCCCTGCGAGAGCAGGTAGCGGTAGCGCTGGTTGCTTTCCTCCGCCGTTCCGAAACCGGCGTACTGCCGCATGGTCCAGTGACGGCCGCGATACATATCGGCGTAAATGCCGCGCGTGTACGGATACTGACCGGGCTGCTCGGGCACGTCGCTCATGATCGTTTGATTTTCCGCGCCCGCAGGAAAGATGTGACTCCGAAGTAGCACATAATTAGCGCCCAGAGAATCGAGAGGCCGATGCGAAATAGCGACCCGGGGTCGGCGGGATTAAATTCGCGAATGCCGCGCACGATAGAGGGCACTA
>DASYPO010000213.1:0-3227 GCA_036006545.1 Bryobacteraceae bacterium | reverse complement strand
GCGGCGAAAACCACGGGCGTACGCTACGCTCTGATCCTCCCGAATCAAAATGCATTCACCACCGGCGCGAACACGGTCTGGCAGGTGCACGCTCCGCTGTACGCCTACTACCTGACGGTTTCGCAAAACACCGCGGGCTATCCGGCCAGTGACACCGCCGCATGCCCCGCGATCAAGACCGCGACCAACCTGGGCAACACCTGTCAGTGGCAACTTTTCGACAAGAAGTACGCGCTCTTTTATTACGCGCAACTGAAGCAGCTCACGACGCAGAACTTCGCGACACGCGATCCGTTTTACACCCGCTGGATCGCGCTGGGCGGCGTCTCGGGCCTCGGGCCCGCCAACACAGTCGAAGCCACGCTCACCAGTTCATTCGCGACCGCTGCAACCGGACAGACTTTCGACCAGGGCGCGATCTACAACATCACTTCAGGTACGCTCACTGGACGCTTGGTCGCGGTGCGCGAACCGGTCTACGACCTGTACGCCGCGAACGGCGGACCTACCGGACCGCTGGGCTTGCCCGTTTCCGACGATCTGCTGCTGCCGAGCGGGCTGCGCCGCCAGAGCTTCGAGGGCGGCTCGATCGATTTCGATCCTGCAACCGGCGTTGCAACCTTGCGGCCCGCTATCACGCTGTTGCAGATTCAACCGGGCGGATCGATCACAATGAATCTCGGCGACACGCGCACGCTGCAGGCCAGCGTATTCATCAGCGGAAATGTAATCGCCACGGATCGTGTGATCACGTGGAATACATCGAATAATAAAGTCGTCACGATTCAGCCCAACGGGCTGACAGCGGCCATCAAGGCAGTCGGCGGCGGCAGTGCGGTGATCACGATCACAGCAGAAGGCAAGACCAGCACTGCACTGAGTATTTTTGTTGCGGCGCCGTGCTGCGACGTGGGTGAGGGGGCGCCCACGTCCGCCTTGAGGCAGGCGTTTCAGGATGCCGTGACTCGCAACCGGATCGCGGTCGAGACGCCGGTGGCGCAGGCCGTGACCCGTGTCGGAAACGGATATATCCAGCAGATCATGACCGCGGATGCGGCTCCGCAGCCGGTTCTGATCGCCGCGCCCGACGGATCGGCTGGAGCCTTCGCGATTGACGGCGCGATCTTGGCGCAGTATCTCGCACTCGGCGGACCCGCCGGAGCGCTGGGGTATCCGACGTCGGATGCAACGGTTGCGGGTCGTCAGACGTTCAAGCAGGGCGCGCTGGCGGGAACGCCGGTGCAGCTTGTCTCCGGCGCGATTCTGACCAAATGGGCGGCGTTTGGTTACGAATCCGGCGTCGCAGGCTTGCCGATCAGCGCTGCATCGCAGTACCTCACCTTCCGCGCGACGAGCGGCTTCGCGCAGAATTTTCAGACCGCGACCATCGTCGCTCCTAATAGCGGTCCGCAAGCGGGGCGCACCTTTATCGTTACTGGGCTGGTGCTGGCAAAATACGCCGCGAGCGGCGGACCAGGCGGAACACTGGGCGCACCGGTGAATGACGAGTTCGCGAGCAACGGACGCCACCGCCAAGATTTCGAAGGCGGCTTCATCGATTACGCCGCAGGTGACGCAACCGCGAACGTTGTCCCGAGCGCGCGACAGCCTCTGGTGACGGCGACGCCTGCCTCGGTGCTGGCCGGATCGCGCGTGCGGCTGGCCGTCGGCGGCTTTAACAACGGCGATACCGTGCGCGTTTCCATCACCGGCCAGCCGGATTTCACGGTGAAGGTCGCGAGCGGCGCGTATGTCTGGGACGCTTTTGTCCCTGCGACCGCCAAGAGTGGAGCGATAACGATTCGTGCCACGCAGACCAGCGGGACGCTCAGCGCGACCGCCAATTACAACATCGTGGCCACCAGCGAAGCTCGCTTGTTGTTGGCTACCTCGAGTGGCGATGCCCAGACTGGCGCGCCTGGTGCAGTGCTCCCGCAACCGCTGCGGATCACCGTTACCGACACCGCTGGGAATCCAGCACCGGGCCAGGTCGTGACGTTCGCCGCGTCACAAGGCGCCGTGATTTCTCCTACTACGGCGACTACCGACGCGAGCGGCCAGGCATTTGCGATGCTGCGCCTGCCAATGAGCGAAGGACTCGCGCTCGCGACCGCAACCACCGCACGTCAGGTGGTCACCTTCAGCGCCCGTGCGCAGGCGTTCTCGCTGACGAATTTCCCGGCGCTTTCACAGGCCTTCGACGCGACCATCGGGAACAGCAGCGCGACCATTCGGCAGCGCGGCGCGCTGCTTGCAGCCGTGGCCGGCATGCTGCGCTATCGCCAGACGCGCGGGGAACTGGCCTCGCCGAACGGACTCGCCGACGCCTTCACGCTCAACGCTTTCTTGACTGC
The DNA here is from genome assembly GCA_036006545.1 of Bryobacteraceae bacterium. Classification (GTDB taxonomy): domain Bacteria; phylum Acidobacteriota; class Terriglobia; order Bryobacterales; family Bryobacteraceae; genus Palsa-187. The sequence continues at coordinate 873 of DASYPO010000213.1, read as the reverse complement.
CTTCTGCGTGACCGATTCGCAAGGCAAGAAAATCTGCGATGGATTCGTGGGCACGGCCGAGCCCATCGTCAACTTGTGGCGCGTCGCCGCATTCGCCGGCGGGGCGGTCGACGTCAGTCTCGAATCCTTCGATGTCCAGAACATCCGCGATCTCGTGGCCGGCGGTTCACCCGTCTTGTTGGCTCTATCCCTGCCCACCGGAACGCATTTCGTTGTCGCAGTGGGAGTGAACGAAAACGGAAATGTCCTGGTGGCCGATTCAAACTCTCCGCTGGCGCGTCCGCGACTGGATGATTACCTCGCGCTCCAGGCTCGCATCACCGGCGCGGTGCGGCTAATACCGCGCGTGCCCAGTTCGCCCGGGTTCCTGATTACTGCTGCTGCTGCGCCCCGGGCGAGTTTCGCGGGCGGATCCTGCGGCAACGCGCTCGGGCTCTCGAATTCGCAATTCTTTTTGTTCTGCGATGGCACCGCTCCGATTTACCAACTGGATCTAGGGAGCGGAACCGCCGCCTTCACGGATCTCGCGCCGGGCGGCACGAGCACTGAGCTGTCGGGCGCGCCGACTTCGCTCAAGATCGTCCGCAGCGGCGCGCAGTGGGTTGTGGCTCCGCTGGACGTTACGTTCAGTGCGTCCACGGTGTTGAATGCGGCAACCTTCACCGGCGATTTTTCCCCCGGTGGGCTAATATCGATTTTCGGAGCGGGTTTCGTGGCGGGGCAAACGTTGCCCAGGGTGAAAATCAACGACACTGCGCCATCGGTGCTGGCCGCGCTCCCATTTCAGATCAACGCACAGATTCCGCTGAATATCCCGGCCGGAAACGCGACGCTCAGCATCTCCGCTGGAAACAGCACACTTTCGCAACCGAT
>DASYPO010000212.1:0-9600 GCA_036006545.1 Bryobacteraceae bacterium | reverse complement strand
GACGGCGCCACCGCAGTGATCGTGAAGGTATCCGACGCATACACGCCGGACGAATTGCGGATCGTCACGATGGCCGGTCCCAGCGCGACTCCCTCGGGAACCAGAAAATTCACCTGCCCGGGCGACACGAAAAACAAGGGTGCCTGGAATTGTTTCCCCGCGCTATCTTGCACGCCCACCGACACGTCCGCGAGGATCACCGGCAGCGGTAGCGTCGCGATTTGCGTCGCCGTTGTGATCCCCGGCCCGAATGCCGCCGCGATGGTTCCCGGCGCGAGACCCGCCTTGTAATCCGCGCTCGAGACCACCCGCAGCGCCGTAACGTTAAACCGGACGTTGACCGTCTTCGCCAAACAATCCGCTCCGCAGTCCACCAATAGCGATCCCTGGCTCAGCCCTTCCGGGAGCGTCGCCGCATCCGCCGTCACCGTGATGGTTTGCGGCGCGACGCCGAACGTCGGCGCGAAAGTCAGCCACGGGCCCCCACTTTGCCGCTGAATCGTGAACGGCTCGGTGCCCGTCACAACAAATGTCGCTGTTGCAAGCCGCCCCTTCAGTCCGGAAAGCGTTACCGTCGATTGCGACACACCGATCCCCGTGATCTGGAGACTCACGCTCACTGTCGCGGTAGACCCCGCTCCCACAAACTGGATGCTGCCCGAATATCTTCCCGGTGCCACACCGTTAGGATTCGCGGTCACGTTAATTGTTACCGGCTGATTGGGGCGCACTGTTCCGCTGCTCGGGCTTACCGAAACGCCGGGCAGATTCACGATGGTCGTCGTGAAATTAGTCTCGATGCCCGTATTTGTTAGCGTCAGGACGGACGTTTGCGTGACGGGCGCCGAAGTATTGGTCGCGTAGAAAAGCGAATTCGGATTTACGTTGAGCTGCGACAGCCCGACCACTTGCAGCGCCACGTTGATCACCTGCGGCGTGCATTGCGTCGATACTACGTAGCAGCTCACCCGCAGTTTTCCGGTATAGCTTCCGATCGCCAGCCCTTCGGTATTCGCCATCACGGTCACCGTGGCGGGTAACTCACCGGTGATCGGCGCAACACTCCAGGTGAGCCAACCGCCGCCGGCATCTCGCTCCACGATGATTTGTCCCGCGGCGCCATTCAGTCCCGTGACGAGCACCGGCATCGTGCCTGAACTGCCCGCCACGAGGGAAAACGCGACGGTGCTCGGATTCACCGCGATTCGAATGCCGATCACCTGTAGGACAACAGTGAACGTTACCGACACGTCGTCCGGCGAGGTGATGGTCACGTGCGCCGTGTATTCGCCCACGTCGAATCCGTTGGCCACCACGGTCACCGACAGGGGAACCTCACTCTTCAGATCGACGAACCCGGTTTCTTGGTCGAGCGTGACCCAGGATTGGTCGGATCGAAGCACGAAATTCGCTGACGTGCCGTCATTCACCAACTTAAAGTTGACCTTCTGGGTCAGGTCCCCAGTGGAACCTGCTGGAATCGTTACAGTAACCGTCGGAGGCTTCAAACTGAAGATGGGTTGCGCCCGCAGGGGAGCCGCCAGGAACGCCGGAACGGCGAAGACAGCGAGAAGTAAGGATGCCCGCATGTCGCTGGCCTGATTATACATGTATTTTCAAGGTTTTCGCGATTCCGGGGGCGGGCGGATTCCCGCTAGTGCACTGGACATACACCCTGCGCGCACCGCTCGTCGCTTGGGATTCGCGTGGAGTTCTGACGAAACGGCAGTCGACGTAACGCAGGCGATCTTGTCGCCTGCAAATTAGCTAGTGAAGTTCTAGTGGCGCAGGCGATCTTGTCGCCCCGATCGCATCTGCCACCTGCTGAATCGCGTCCAACGCCTGAGGAATCGCCCCCGCCATCGAGAAGAACGGATGGATCATTCCCGCATAGCACGTGCACGTGGCCGGAACACCCGCTTGTTTTAGACGCTTCGCATACGCCTCGCCCTCATCGCGCAACGGATCGCACTCTGCGGTGATGATGAGCGCAGGTGGCAAACCCGAAAGATCGCGGGCCAACAACGGCGAGGCATGCGGATTCCGTGCGTCCTCCGTCCCTGACAAGTAGTAACCGCGAAAACATTCCATCAGCGAGCGCGTCAGATAGTGATCTTCGGCGAACTCTTCATACGACGCAGTGGCGAACGACGACAGATCGGTCACTGGATAGACCAGCACCTGCAGCGCGATCTTCGGCCCATTCTCATCGCGCGACTTCAGGCAAACCACCGCGGCGAGATTGCCGCCCGCGCTGTCGCCGCCGACTGAGATTCGTGCCGGATCGATTCCCAACCGTTCCGCATTCGCCGCGACCCACTGGGTCGCAGCGTAACAATCCGCCACGGCGGCGGGAAACTTGTGCTCAGGCGCCAGCCGATAGTCGACCGACAGAACCACGGCGCCCGCCCGCCGTGCAATCGCGCGACAAACTCCGTGGTGCGTGTCCAGGTCGCCGATCACCCAGCCGCCGCCATGAAAGTAGACCAGCGCGGGGACGGGCGGCGTCGCATCCGGCCGGTAGATGCGCAACGGGATTTGTCCTGCGGGTCCGGGGATGCGCAAATCCTCAACCGATCGAACTGGCTCGGGCGTTCCCGCCACCATCGCCGAGCGCGCCTTCGTGAATGCGCGTGCTTCAATCGGCGACATCGACTCAAGCGAAGGATCGCCTTGCGCCCCCATGAACTCAAGCAGCGCACGCACCCCGGGATCTAGTTTCGGACTCATCATGCGCGCACCGCGTAATCGTCGAACTTGACCTCTTTCGTCGCGGCAGCGTAATCGCGCGTGTGCGACGACCAGTTCTGCGTGATGCGGCCCGCTGCATTCTTGTACCACGAGCTGCACGCCGGATCGGCCCACGTGGTTTTCGACAGGGCCGCCTGGGTCTCGCGATTGAAACGATCCTGCGCGGCGCGCGAGGGTTCGATCGCGCGGAGGCCGCGCTGCTGCATCCCGGTCAGCGCGCTCACGATGTACTCGCTCTGCCGCTCCAGCATGAAGGTGATTGAATTGTGCCCCAGGTTAGTGTTGGGTCCGTACAGCATGAACAGATTTGGAAAGCCGGCCGCAGTAATTCCCAAGTACGATTCCGGCCCGTCCTTCCACGCGTCGGCCAGCGTGATGCCGCCCGCGCCCGTGACCTTCACCGACCACTGCCAGGTGGTTGTCTCGAATCCCGTGGCGTAGACGAGCACCTCCAGTGCGTGTTCCGCGCCGTTGCGCATGCGAACCCCTTGCGGCGCAATTCGCTCGATCGCATCGGTCTCGAGCGTCACGTTCGAGCGAGTCAGCGCCGGATAGTAATCGTCCGAGAACAGAATACGTTTGCATCCGATCGGATAATCGGGCGTGAGCTTGCGACGCAATTCCGGATCGGCAACCTGCGCCTCCAGGTGCATGCGTGAAACGGCTGAGTATGCAGCGCGGCCTTCCGTCGTCCATTGGAATGCCTGCCAGAAGAGCTGATCGGCTTGTTGATAGAGCTGCTCGCGAGTCAGCAGGAACACCTCGGGCGACGTCGCGAGCAGAGCCATCTCTTCAGGTGCGAGCTCGCGGTCGAAACGCGGCAGCAGCCAGTTGGGCGTACGCTGGAAAACCGTGAGGTGCCCGGCGACCTTGGCGACCTCGGGAATCAGTTGCACCGCGCTCGCCGCGCATCCGATCACGCCCACGCGTTTGCCTTCGAGCGCCACCGAGTGATCCCAACGCGCGGAGTGAAACGCTGGACCGGCGAACGTATCGCGGCCAGGGATGTTGGGGAGCTGTGGCCGGTTCAACTGACCGAGCGCTACGATCAGCGCGTCGGCCTGAATCTCGGTGCCGCCCGTAGTTCGAATGTTCCAGCAGCAGCTCCCGTCATCCCAGGTCGCCGATTGAGCGCCGTCGCCCCCGCGAAACCGTGGGGCAAGGTTGAAGTTGGTCACCAGGTTGCCGATGTACTGCTGCATTTCAACGGCGCGCGGAAAGAGGTGCCGCCAGTGCATGCTCGGCGCGAACGAAAACTGATAGAGGGCCACTGTCACGTCGCAAGCGCAGCCGGGATAGGTATTGTCGCGCCAGGTCCCGCCGGGCGCCGCGTCGCGCTCCAGAATGACGAAATCGTCGATCCCCGCGCGCATCAAGTGAATGCCCGCGCACACTCCGCCGAGCCCCGCGCCGACGATCACCGCACGTTTCCGCTCCGCCATAGGAGCGTAGTATACAAAAGGGCCGGACGGCTTTCGGCTTATCGCGATTCGGGGTCGATCTGATAGGTTTTGCCCGCAAGATTTACGAGCACTGGACCGTCGAGCGCGAGGTACTGCGCCATTCGCCCACCGTTCGATGCCGCCAGGTCGAAATACTCGCGGCTGAACTGCGCCACGTGAATCGCGTTCTTGGCTTGTTCCGTCGTCACCGTGGAGTCCTGCCAGGTCTGATTCTTCTTGAAGAACGCTTTCTGTCCGATCTGCTGGACGGCTGGTGCACTTTGGCCCGGTTTGGGAGGAGCAAACCTCGCGCTCGGGGACGCTATCGGTGCGCTCTGCATCTGCGCCTTGATGTCGCGCTGCATGAATCCGCCTGCGCCGGTCGTCACGCTGAGTTCGTCGGCGACCAGCCGACTGGCCATCGCTGCGTTCTCCCGGCGCGAACCGAGACTCACGTTGTCATCGGCCAGGAATGAAGTGTACGGCGTCAGGATTCCATGCTTCTGCGACAGCGCTACCAGTTCATCGACCAGTTCCTGGTTGCGGCCGTGCAGATCCAGATCGTCGATAATCTCTCCGATCCGGCGAATGGCCCATAACCTGGCGACGAACGCATTGCTCTCGTCGTGCGACGTTTCGACGAAGGTCGCAGGGAAGCTGAACGCTTCCTTCTTTGTGCCGGCGACACCCGTCAGGTTGATTTTGGCCGCGCCGCCTTTACGATAGCGACCCACCAGCACCAGTTGATCTCCGCGGAACAAGTCCGGCATCTGACGCGGATAGACACGCGAGGTTGCGCCTCCGTCGAGTTGAATGTCGACCGCGAGGTCAGTCAGCATCGGCGATCCGACCTTCGCGTACAAGGCGGAAATGGGAGCCTCGATATTCTCGTTCGGTCGTACATACACGGACTGTCCGCGCATTTCGCGAGCGAGGCGGTCGAGCAGTCGGCCATTCACATCGAAGCCCACTCCGAAGATGAACAATCGCGCGCGAACCTTGTTCTCGGCTGCGGCGTTGGCAGCGAGCTTCACTTCCTGCCGCTCTCCCACGGTCGGTTCGCCGTCGGTCATGAAGAGCACATAGTTCGGACGCGACGTGTCGGTCAACATGCGCAGCCCGGCCCGCATGGCGCCGTCGATATTGGTCCCGCCTCCTGCGTGCAGCCCGTCCACCCATGCGATCGCGGCGCGAACGGTCGCCGCGTCTCCGCGCTGCAACTCCGGCCGGAAGGTCTCGACTTCGGAATCGAACGCGACGATGTTGAAAGTGTCGGTAGGCTCTAACTGTCGCAGTAGGAATTGCAGCGCGGCTTTGGCCTGCTCCATTTTCTTGCCGCTCATGCTACCCGAGCGATCGGCGATGAACACCACGGTCTTGGGGATCTTGTGCGAACCATTCGCGCGCGCTTCGGGCGACGCCAGCATGACAAAGTAGCCGTCGTCCTTGTCGTCCGGTTTGTAACTGATCACGTTCAGGCCCACCGGGCCGGCGTCGGTGGAGTAGAGCAGACGCAGGTCATCCGGATTCGTGACGTTCGTGAGCGAGAGCTTGGCGACCGCGTGCGTCGCGTCCGGACGCGCAATGTCGGCCTGATGGGTGGGGCTGTAAACCGTTCGGATAGGCGCCGCCGCGGCGAGGTTCACAGTGACGGAGAATTTCTCAATCGGCTTGTTTGAGTGTTTCGCCGTGCCGAGCGGAAGCAGCAGGCTGGTCAACCCGCTGTCGCGCTTCAGGAGTTGCGCGTAACGGATCTGCACCGTGCTTTCGCCGTTGGGCGGAACCGGGAAGACGCTGGTCTGATACAGATCGCGGCCCATGTATTCGAGCAGGGCGGGATCGCGCCGGCGCCGCACGATGTCCTCATAGATGCGCCGAGCTTCCTCTCTGGGCAGGACGCGGCCAGTCATCTCCTTACCGTCGACCATAAGGGTCATGGCGCTAACCGCCGCGCCTTCAGGCAAGGGAAAGAACACCTGTGCTTCCATCGGAACCGAACTAGGATTTTGAAAAACCTGTTCGATGCGGACCTTGGCGGTCTGATCCTGAACGTCGGCGTGCACGTCGATCAGCCGGATTTTGCAATCAGCGCGCACCGGGATGGGGTGCGGCGGATGCGGCAGGTGCGTTGTGCGCCCGTCGATAATAATCACCTGCGCGAGCGCAGGAAAACAAAGTGTTGCAAGAACCACCAAACGTCGAAGCATCAGGGCCTCCACGACTCACATGCCTCGACCCGGCCGATCCTTTCAAGGGGTATCCTAACCGGGAATGCCTGCTCTGAAGTTTTTGATTGCCTTGCTCTTGCTCGCTGTCGGCCCCGCCGTGGCCCAGATGCGGTGCGACGCGCCACCTCCGCCCGCTTTTGCGAAATACGAAAAGCTGGACGTGACCGACGGCTGGTTCGAGGTGTACAAACTACCCGGTCGTGTCTTCGCGTTGTTCGAGCCACGACAAGCCGAGCGTGTTTTCTCCTACCTGATCGTCGGCGACAAGCGTGCGCTGCTGTTCGATTCCGGCTTCGGCATCGGCCGCATCGATCAGGTGGTGAAGAAGCTCACGCCGCTGCCGGTGGTCGTGATTAATTCGCACACGCACTACGATCACATGGGCGGCAATTATGCTTTCTCCGAGATTCTGGGAGTCGATTCCGATTACACGCGCAAGAGCGCGGAGGGTAAGCCGAATTCAATGGTCGCGGAAATGGTGAGCGCGAGATTGACTTGCCCACCGCTGCCCGAGGGTGTCACGACGGAGAACTATACGATTCGTCCGTTCAAGGTCACCGGCACGCTGAAAGATGGGCAGAAGATCGATCTCGGCGGGCGGGAGATCGAAGTACTGTTGACGCCCGGCCACACGCCCGACGCTGTGTGTCTGCTGGATCGCGCGCAGCGTCAGATGTTCACGGGAGATACGTTGTATCCCGGCAATCTGTGGTTGTTCGTTCCGGAGACGGATCTGGACGCATATCAGCGATCCGTCGAACGGCTCGCGAAACTCGCGAGCGCGGTAGATGTGCTGCGCCCGGCGCACAATCTTCCGGAGGCCGACCCCGGGTTGTTCGCGAAGGTGGCCGAAGCCTTGCCGCAGGCTCGCTCCGGAAAAATGCCATTCACCGTGCGTAACGATCGTCGTGTGTATCAGTTCACCGGCTTCTCGATACTGCTCGCGAATCCGAAGTAGTCAGGAAAACGTCCCCGGCGCTTCGTGCCCGGTCTTTTGCACGTACTCGCGATACGATCCCGGATAAACCAGCGGATTGCGATCCGTGCCGCTTTCGCCGCCGAGTTCGAGCACACGCGACCCAAGCCCGCGCAGGAACGTGCGGTCGTGCGACACGAAGATCATGGTGCCTTGGAATTCCTTCAACGCGTCGATCAGCATTTCCTTGGTCGCGAGATCCAGGTGATTGGTGGGCTCGTCGAGCACCAGGAAATTGGGTGGGTTGTACAGCATTCGTGCCATCGCCAGGCGCGATTTTTCGCCGCCCGACAGCGAGCGGATGCGCTTCTCGACATCGTCGCCAGAAAACTGGAACGCGCCCGCGAGTGTGCGCAGCGATCCGATCCCGTCCTGCGGGAAGTCGTTCTGCAACTGCTCGAACACCGTCAAGTCGGGATTCAACACGTCGAGTGCTTGCTGCGCGAAGTAGCCCATGGTTAGGCTCGCGCCCAAACGGACCTCGCCCGCATCGGGTGTGGTCACGCCCGCGATCATTCTCAATAACGTGGTCTTGCCCGCGCCGTTGCGACCCATCACCGCCCAGCGTTCGCCGCGTCGAATGGTCAAGTTGAAGCCTTGATAGATTTGGCGGGTTCCATAGCCTTTGTGTAGATCTTCGATTACCGCCACCTGGTCGCCTGAGCGCGGCGGATCGCGAAACTCGAACTTCACCACCTGCCGCTTTTTCGGCAATTCGATCTTCTCGATCTTGTCCAGCGCCTTGATTCGGCTCTGCACCTGCGCGGCTTTGGCGGCGTGCGTACGGAAACGGTCGATAAAGCGCTGCTCCTTCGCCAGCATGGCCTGCTGACGCCCAAAGGCAGCTTGCTGATTGGTCTCGCGAATGGTGCGTTCCCGCTCGTAGAAATCGTAGTCGCCGGAATAGACGATGATCTCGCCCTGGTCGATTTCGGCGATCTTCGAAACGATGCGATTCATGAACTCGCGATCGTGCGAGGTCATCAACAGCGCGCCCGGATACGACTTGAGAAATTGCTCCAGCCAAATGATGGACTCGATATCCAGGTGGTTGGTCGGCTCGTCCATCAGCAGCACGTCGGGACGGCCGAGCAGCACACGCGCCAGCGCCACGCGCATCTTCCATCCGCCCGAAAGTGCGCCGACGTCGCCATCGATCTGATCGTTCGCGAGACCCAGGCCGTGGAGAACTTCGCGTGCCTGCGCTTCGAGCGTGTAGCCGCCGAGATGCTCATACTCTTCCTGAACCTCGCCGAAGCGCGCTAGGATCTTGTCCATTTCGTCGAGGCGAGCCGGATCTTCGAGGGCGTGTTGCAGCGCCTCGAGCTCGTGATGCAGGTCGCCGGCGCGGCCGCTGCCCGCGATCGCCTCGTCCAGTACCGACCTTCCCTGCATTTCCTCCACGTCCTGGCGGAAATAGCCGATGGTCATGCGCTTCGGAACCGATACGCTGCCATCGTCGGGCTCTTCTTCGCCCATGACCATGCGGAAGAGCGTGGTCTTCCCGGATCCGTTGGGGCCGACCAACCCCACCTTCTCGCCGGGATTCAACTGGAACGACGCTTCTACGAATATGAGTTGCTTGCCGTACTGTTTATTGATGTTTGAAAAAGAAATCATCCAACGCTACTTAAAGTACTTCTCGTACCACTTGATCGATCTCTCAGTGAAATCCACCACGTGCTTGGGCTCGCGAATTCCGTGACCCTCGCGCGGATACCGGACCATCACCGCATCCGTGCCGACGTCGCGTAACGCGATGTAATACTGCTCCGCCTCGGCGATTGGTACGTCGTTGTCATTCTCACCGTGGACCAACAGCGTCGGCGTGTGTGCCTTCGCCACATGCTTCAGCGCCGACCGCTCCCACAACACGTCCATCAAATTTCCCTGATGCGGAAACGCGCCCCACTCCATCTGCTCGTACTGGTTGTAATACGTCATGTAGTTGTAGCTGATGATGTTGATGATCGCCGCGGTGGGAATCGCCGCTTTGAAAATGTTGGTCTGCGTGATCAGCCACGCGCTTAATTGTCCGCCGTAGCTGGTGCCTTCCACTCCCAGTCTATCGCGGTCGATCCACAAGTTCCGCCGCATCGCCGCGCTCAGGGCGTACAAGACATCCTGGGCTTCGTTGCCATTCTGATCGCCGAACACTGCGTCGGTGAACGCCTGGCCGTAGCCGGTCGATCCGCGATAGTTC
>DASYPO010000211.1:0-12102 GCA_036006545.1 Bryobacteraceae bacterium | reverse complement strand
GCGGGGCAGTACTTCGGTGTCTCTATTTCGAGCTACCACTTCGAAGAATTAGTGCGCGACACGATGGCACTGGCGAATCGGAAGCAGTTCGGATCGAAGGAGCTGGATCGTGTTCTGCAGGCGGTGTCTGACAAGAGTGCGCAGTTTCTGGCGTTGTTCGGGGCACTGTTTGGGGGTGGAGAGGGACGGACAGGATTTCGCGCGCACGATGCGTTTCTCGAAAAGAATCACGATGCATACCGCGAAGTGATGGCGGGGCTGGAACTAATCGCGCTGCATCTGGAACTGCTCAAGGCGCCGCCGGAGGAAGCCGCACCGCTGGTGTTTCGAGCGAAGGACCTTGCGCGGCGGCTGGAATTCTGGATGCAGGGCCGCGACAAGAAGTATGTGTACTGGATCGAACGGCGTGGACGGGGGACGTTTCTGCAGGCTACGCCGATCGATGTTTCACAACTGCTGGACGAGAAACTTTTCGACGCAGTGGATACGGTGATTCTCACCTCGGCAACGTTGGCGGTAGGGGGCGCGTTCGAGTTTACGAAAGAACGGCTGGGGATCCGGAACGCGCGGACGCTGGTGGTCGAGAGTCCGTTTGATTATCCGAAGCAGGCGCTGCTGTACGTGCCGCAAAGTCTGCCGGATCCGCGCAGTCCTGCGTTCACGGCGGCGGCGGCGGAAGAGATTATCGAGTTGCTGACGCTGAGTCGCGGCCGCGCATTCGTGCTGTTCACCAGCTACCAGCAGATGCGACTGGTCTACGATCGCGTGTCGCTGGAAGTGCCGTTTCAGACGCTGCTGCAGGGGACCGGGCCGCGCATGGCGCTGCTGGATGAATTTCGATCGACTCCCAATGCGGTACTATTCGCGACGTCGTCGTTCTGGCAGGGGGTGGATGTGCCGGGCGATCAGTTGAGCCTGGTGATCATCGATAAGCTGCCGTTCGCCGCGCCGAGCGATCCCGTGGTCGAGGCGCGCATCACGGCGATCAAGGAAGCGGGCGGCGACGCGTTCAATAGTTATCAGGTTCCGCAGGCAGCGATTGCGTTGAAGCAGGGATTCGGACGCTTGATTCGCAGCCGGTCGGATCGCGGTGTGCTGTCGATTCTGGATCATCGCATCACGAAATCGCGCTACGGCCAGGTGTTCTTCGACAGCCTGCCGGATTATGGATTCACCACCAAGCGCACGGACGTGGAGGGGTTCTTCAAGCATGTTTGAGGTGTCTGTCGAGCGGACGTTCGCAGCGGCGCATGCGTTGCGCGGCTACAAAGGAGCATGCGAGAACGTGCATGGGCACAACTTTCGGGTGCGGGTAACGATCGCGGGCGAGAAGCTTAACGAGTTGGGATTTTTGGTGGACTTTGTGATGGTGGAATCGCTGCTACGCGAGGCGGCGGAGCGGCTGGACCATCGTTTCCTGAATGAGGTCGCGCCGTTTGATGTGGTGAATCCGTCGGCGGAGAATCTGGCGGCGCATTTCCATGAGGTGGTCGCGAAGGGGTTGGCGGCGGAGGCGGTGAGGGTGCGCGAGGTGACGGTGTGGGAGTGTGATGGGATGAGCGCGACGTATCGCGCGGATTGAAACCCTCCAAAGTAAATGGTGGTTTATAATCGCCTACAATGAGCCGCCAGCGGACGGTACCCGACGAGAACATCATCGCGGCAACGCTGCGCGTGATCTCGCGGTCAGGGCCGGCGGACCTGACCCTCGCCGATGTCGCGCGGGAAATCGGGCTCGCGCCGGCGACGCTGTTACAACGCTTCGGGTCGAAACGTGGTCTGCTTCTGGCGGTGGCGCGTGCGTCGAGCGGCGGCGTCGACCAATGCTTCGAACAGGTACGCCGGGCGAATCGATCGCCACTGGCTGCGATCTTTGCGTCGCTTGAAGAGATGACGCGCTTTTGCAATACACCCGAATCAATGGCACACAGCTTGGCGTTTCTGCAGATCGATTTGACCGATCCGGATTTTCACAGCATCGCGCTGGTGAACGCGCGAGAGATACACGCGGGCTATCGTGCGTTGGTGGAAGACGCGATCGAGGCGCGTGAGTTGGCACCGTGCGATGCAGATCGCGTAGCTCGAACTCTCCAAGTAACTGCGAGTGGTTCGATGCTCGGCTGGGCGATCGTGCGCGAAGGAACGCTGATCGACTGGCTGCGGCGTGATGTGGAGACGCTGCTCGGACCGCTGCGCCGGAAAACGCGCGCGAAAAGGGCCCGGGCTACTTCTTCACCGGCGGCACGACGGGTTCTTTCGGTCCGAAATAAGACTCGTCGTAAGTAACGACGGTTTTCTTCTTCAGCGCCTCGATACCTTGCTCCGCAATTTCCGGTTTCATCTTCTGCTCGATTTCTTCCTGAAGACCGTCGAGTGGTTTGACGGTTCGCGACTGCACCTGGATCAGGTGAAAACCGAACTGCGAGCGGATGGGCTGGCTCAACTCGCCGACGGGAAGCGTGAACGCGGCGTTGTCAAACTCGGGCACCATGCTGCCGCGCTTGAAAGGCGCGCCGAGATCGCCACCGTTTTCTCCGGATCCGGTGTCGTCGCTCTCGGCTTTGGCGACCACGGCGAAATCGGCACCAGCCGCGATCTTCGAGCGAACTTCGTTGGCTTTCGCGAGCGCCTCGGCTTCGGACAGATCCTTGTGATCGGGTCGTACCGGGACGCGCGATCCAGTGAAGCGAATCAGAATGTGGCGCGCCTTGGCTTCCTCCCATTGGTCTTTGTGCGCGTCGTAGTAGGCCTTGATCGCGGCTGCGTCAGGCTTCGCTGCAGCGAGCTCGAGGTACACCGCTTGGGCCAGAACCTGGTTGTACTGCATCTTCACTTTGGTGGTCTGGTCGAGTTTGCGCGCGCGGCCTTCCTGCGCCATCGTGATTAGCTGCGCGATTTGTTCGGCGATTTTCTTGCGTGCCGCAGCATCCTTAGCGTCGGGACGCTGGCGCTCGGGGACCGACGCGATGATCTCCTCGAACATCGATTTGGTGATCTTCTCCGTGCCGACGGTGAGGACGACGGGATCGGCGGAGGATTGGCCCCATGCGAGTGCGGCCACGACAGCGAGTAGCAAAAACCTCATGCAGTCAGGATAGCAATGGGAATTTTTTGGTTTGCGCGACCAGGGGGTCGCGCGCGGGCGAGGGCGCCCGCCCCCCATTACTCCTGGCGAAGGGCGACGACGGGATCCACGCGCGTGGCACGGCGGGCGGGGACGTAACATGCGCCGAGCGCGACGGTCGCGAGAATAATCGCCACCGCGGCGAAGGTCAACGGGTCGGTCGAGCTGATCTGGCCGAGCAGTGTTCCGAGCAGGCGGGTAAGCGCGAGCGCGCCTGCAATACCGGCGGCTAAACCGATCGCGACGAGGACGCCGCCGCGGGCGAGGACCATGCGCAGGACGCGTGCGCCAGGGGCGCCGAGGGCGATTCGAATTCCGAACTCGCGCGTGCGGCGGGTGACCGCGTAGGAAATCACTCCGTAGATTCCGGCGACGGCCAGCACCAGCGCGAGCGCGGCGAAGAGACCCAGCAGCCAGGTGTAGAGACTTTGATTCGAGAGTGAGTTGGACACGACCTTGTCCATCGAGTTGATGTTGAAGAGCGCCTGGGTGGGATCGATCTGGCGAATGGCTTCGCGAACGGCGCTGACGAAGTTTTCGGGCGCGGTCTGTGTGGCGACGATTAGTGTCATTCCCGCAAGCCAGACGAAGCTCTTGCGCTGCGCGATGGGGTGAAAGATTTCGGGCAAAGCCGCGCGGTCGAGTCCGACCTGACGCACGTCGGCGGAAACTCCGACGATTTCGAGCTTGAACTCGCGACTGATGTATTTGCCGATGGGATTCTCGCCGGGGAAATACCGGCGCGCAAGCGCCTCGTTGATGATGACGACGCGGGGCGCATCCGCAGTGTCGCGTTCGGTGAACGCTCGACCCTGGCGAATGGGAATTCCCATCGCGTGGAAGTAATTGGGGCTAATAGTGCGTAATTCAGCTTGCGGCTTGCGGCTAGCGGGTTCCTCGGGGCGACCGTCGATCGCGAAATCGCCATTCCAACCCCAGCTCTGCAGCGGCAGCAGGCTAACGAAGGCGGCTTCGCGCACTCCGGGAAGCTGGGAGACGCGGCGCTGGATTTCGCCGTAGTAATTCACTGCGGCGGGAACCTCTCCGTAGCGCGCCTGCGAAATGTTCAATCGCATGGTGAGGACTTTTTCGGTCACGAGACCGGAAGGGGTGTTCTGAAGCTGGACGAACGCGCGGAGCAGCAGGCCGGCGCCGACTAGCAGCACGAATGAGATTCCGACTTCCGCGATCACGAGAACGTCGCGCAGGTGGCCTTGCGAACGACCCGCCGAGCCGCGGTTGACGCCTTCGCGGAGATCGCGCTCGACGTCGCGGGATGCGGCGATCGCGGGTGCGAGTCCGAACCCGATCCCGGTAACCGCACAGGTCGCGAGCAGAAATAGGAAGACGCGCCAGTCCAGGCCGATTTCCCAGGCGCGCGGGATCTGGCCGTCGCTGAGCTGCAGCAGGAGCGGCGTGCACCAGACGGCAATGAACAGGCCGCAAATGGCTCCGGCGAATGCGAGGACGGAGCTTTCGACCAGGAACTGGCGGATGAGCCGACCGCGTGTAGCGCCCAGTGCGGATCGAATCGCGACTTCGCGCGATCGGGCGGCGGCGCGCGCAAGCAGCAGGTTCGCGACGTTGAAACACGCGATCAGGAGCACCAATCCGACGGCACCGAGAAGGACCAGCAGGGAGGTGCGCGCACTTCCGACGACAACCTCGTTCAGCGGGGTGAGTCGCACGCCGCGTCCGTCGTTCGGGCCCGGATATTGCTGCTCCAATCTCTTGGCGATCACGCCCATTTCGTTGCGGGCGGCTTCGAGGGTCGCACCGGGTTTCAGGCGTGCGGTCGCGGCCAGGTAGTGATTCTCGCGCGAGTTCTGTCCGATGGGCGGGAAATCGAGCGGGACGTAGACTTCGGTGCGGGTGGTGCGATCGGGGGGAAATTGAAAACTCTCGGGCACCACGCCGATCACGGTGAACGACTCGCCGTCGAGAATGATCTTGCCACCCGGAGCAGCGCTTGCGAGGCGGGCTTTCCAGAAGGCTTCGCTGACGACGGCGACGTCGCGCGGATCGTCGTCACGGAATAGTCGGCCAGCTAGCGGAGTGACGCCAAGCATGCGGAACAGGCCGCGTTCGGAGGTGACGCCGCGGATGCGCTCGGCACTGGAGGCGTCCTGCAGGTTTCGGGTCACCGAGGTGTAGCCGATCAGGGAATCGAAGGTGGTGTTCTGATCGCGCCAGTCCTTCAGGTTGGGATATGCAACGGAGCCCCAGCCGTTGGGCTTGAAGGTTTCATAGATCTGGACCAGGCGATCGGGATCAGAGAAGGAGAGGGGTCGGAGGAGCACTCCGCTGACGACGCTGAAGATCGCCGTGTTGGCGCCGATGCCGAGGGCCAAGGCGAGGATCGCGATGAGGGTGAATCCGGGGGATTGGATGAGGACGCGGAGGGCGTAGCGGATGTCTTTCATGATGGCTCCCGCAGGCGACCTCGTTTGCGGGTTAAGAGAATGATCGCCTGCGCCACAAAAACCTGGTTACATCAAAGAAGAACAAGAGCAGGCGACAAGATCGCCTGCGTTACAGAACAACAAGAGCAGGCGACAAGATCGCCTGCGTTACAGCATAAGAGCAAAGATCGCGTGCGTTACAAATCCGGATTTACACCTCGGCTGAAGCCGAGGCTGCGGGCTAAAGCCCGCGCCACATAACCTGGGTACAGCGGCAAGAACAAGAGCAGGCGACGAGACCGCCTGCGTTACCGAACAAGAACAGGCGACGAGACCGCCTGCGTTACGCGGTTTCGGTGCTCTCTTCCACGACGCGGCCGTCGAACAAGTGGATAGAGCGATCGGCGTAACGGGCGTAGCGCGGATCGTGGGTCACCATGCAGATGGTGGCGCCGGCACGATGCAACTCGCGCAACAGATCCATTACGGCTTCGCCATTGGCAGAGTCCAGGTTTCCGGTAGGCTCGTCCGCGAGCAGGATGGAGGGATCGCCGCCCAGGGCGCGGGCCACAGCGACGCGCTGCTGCTGACCGCCCGAGAGTTGCGAGGGATAGTGTTTCACGCGGTGCGACATGCCGACGCGCTCCAGGGCGTCATGCACGCGCTTCTTGCGCTCGGCACCAGGCATGCCGCGATAGGTGAGCGGCAGCTCGACGTTTTCATACACGGTGAGATCGCCGATCAGGTTGAACGCCTGGAAAATGAACCCGATCTCGCGGTTGCGAATGCGCGCCCGTTCGCTCAGCTTCAAGTTCTGCACCGGCTTTCCGTTCAGCGTGTAGGTCCCGCCGGAGGGCGAATCGAGCAGCCCAAGGATCGCCAACAGGGTGGACTTGCCGCAGCCGGAAGGCCCGGCGATGGAGAGGTACTCGCCCTTCTTAATATCCAGATGGATGCCCGCGAGCGCGTGGGTTTCCACTTCGTCGGTGACGAACACTTTGGTCACGCCATCCAGAAAAATCAAAGATTCGGCCATTTCGGTCTCCTAGTTAATTTGATTCGCCGCGGCCTCAATTGAGGCGAATGCGCGGGTGCTGATCCTGCGCCGACATGTCGGACAGAACCACCTGATCTCCAACTTTCAATCCTTCGAGAATCTCGATCGTGTTGACCGAGGTGCGTCCCAACTTTACTGTGACGCGCGAGGCGCCCTTTCCGTCCTCTTCGAGCTTAAATAATCCTACGCTGCTGTTCGGCTGCCCGAAAACGGGCCGTCCCACGTAGACCACATCCGCCAGTTTTTCGATCTCGACGGTACCGTCCACGCTCAGATCGGGGACGGCGCCCGGGGGTAACGGGCCGTCCAGCTTGCAATCCACAGTGCGGGTTCCGTTAATCACGTTGGGGTCGATGCGGCTTACATGGCCGGGGATCACGCCGCTGCGGGTGTCGATCTCGACGGGCTGTCCGAGCAGAATGTCCTTGGCCTGAGTTTCGGCGATCTTCAGTTCGGCTTTCAGTTTCCAGGGCTGGGCAACTTTCGCGAGCACATCGCCGGGCTTCACGCGCTGGCCAACCTGCAGGGTCATTTCCTGAAGGAGACCGGCGAGATCCGCCTTGACCGTGAGCTGCGCGACCTGATCGCGCTTCAGTTTCGCCTGGGCCTTGAGTTTATCGACCTGGACTCTCGCTGAGTCGAGCTGCGCAGCTATCGAGTCGCTCATGATCTCCAGCGATTCCTTGTCGATTTCGTACTTGGCGGCGAGCTGATTGAAGCGGCCCACAGACAGCTTCACTTCCAGATTCGACTTTAGATTTAGCTCCAGCAGTTGCTCATCGCGTTCCTTGGTGAGCTTGGCCTGCTCCATATCGCTTTTGGTAGTTTGCGCGATGGACTTCTGCGCGAGGCGCTGGCTCTCCAGGCGCACTTTTAGATCGCGGAAGTTTGCCTCCGCCTGACGGACCTGCCAATCCAGATCGTTGGCCGCGACTTCCATGTCGGGGTTGGAAATGATGCACAGGATCGTATCGGGATTAACCTTTTCACCCGAGTGGACCAGAACTTTTTGAACCGATCCGTCGAATGCGGTGGGGATCCAGCGAATCTCTTCGGGGACTAGCGTGCCGAGGCCGCGCACCTGGCGCAACATGGGGCCGCGCTTCACCTGATCGATCCAGACGGTGGCGCGCTCGACGGTGGGTGCCGCGGGCTTAAGCAGCGAAAGCCGCCAACTGATCACTGCCACCGCACCTGCGGTGAGCGTCAAGTAGATGATCCGCTTGATCATCTTTTTCTTTGCGACGCCTTCGCGTTTGACATCCATTGCCATGGTGGTCACCTACCTAAATTCTGAGAGTGCGCCTTTATGAGTGGCACGCGCTCTGCCAACACTGTTCCCAGCTCCATCATACGGCAAATAATAAAGTTGTGTGGAGAGAAGTGGGGTGGGAGTGGAGCGGGAGTGTTCGGTCTTGGGACGGTATTGTGCGGGGTTGGAGGTTGGAAACCAGACCAGGGGGTCCGGCGCGGACGAGGGCGTCCGCCTCCCAAACAAAACCGTGTGATATTGGAGCGGGAGACCGGATTCGAACCGGCGACATCGACCTTGGCAAGGTCGCACTCTACCAGCTGAGTTACTCCCGCCCGGATGAGTAGTTTCCATTTTCGCTCCCGACTTCCGGAATGTCAAATGAACGCTTGAAAGCGTGAAAACGAAGTTACGATTAAATGTTCTACTACTCAAATAGTATAGTAGATTTCCTTGTATCGTTAAGAAAGCAAAGGATACAAAAAATGGGATCGTACCCCTTCCCCTCTGGAAAATTTGTGTTATTCTGAGAGTCCGCAAATCGGCCGGACGAGCGCAAGAGAGGTAGAGTACTCGACCGAATCCGGGGCGTAGTCGGCCAGTAGTTCCAAAACGAATCGTTAGTGCGACGTGTAGGATTTCCACATCATGTGGAAATCGTGTGGGAAATCTGCGATCGGACGGCGCAGACAGGGTAGGAGAATGGCGTGGAAGATACAGCTTTGGCAGTCGCGAAAGCATTAGATCCCTGGGAGCAGATCAAGTCCAACCTAGCGGGCAAGCTCAGTACACAGGCATATCAGAACTGGTTAATGCGGACTGCGCTAGATGGCTCAGACGGCATTTCCCTGCGGGTGCGGGTTCCAGACCAGGTCACGAAAGAGTGGATGGAACAGGAGTACGCGGAGCAGATCCGATCTTCGATCGCGGAACTACGATTGCCTTTTCAGAACGTGGTGTACCTGGCGCACGCGGCGCATTCAGGAATTGCTCCACACGCTGAAGCGCATTCACCCGAGCCGATCTTTGCGTCAGCCGCGGGGCAGCTCAATCCGCGCTTCGGATTCGACAGTTTTGTAGTTGGATCGTGCAATCAGTTCGCGCATGCAGCGGCGCGCGCGGTGGCATCCAATCCATCACGCAGCTACAATCCACTGTTTCTTTACGGCGGCGCTGGGTTGGGGAAAACGCACCTGATGCACGCGATCGGGCGCGCGCTGATCGAGCAATATCCGACGATGCGCGTGGTCTACACATCGAGTGAGCGCTTCATGAACGAAATGATCGCGTGCTTTAAATGCGATCGCATGCCGTCCTTTCACCGGCACTATCGCACCGCCGACGTGCTGCTGATCGACGACATCCAAACCATTGCCGGTAAAGCGCGGACCGAGGAAGAATTTTTCTACACCTTCAACGAACTGTACGAACACGGTAAGCAGATCGTGATCTCTAGCGATTCGGCGCCGAAGAATACGCCCAACCTGGTGGATCGTCTGCGTTCCCGCTTCGAGTGGGGATTGATGGTCGACGTGCAACCTCCGGATCCCGAAACCAAGATGGCAATCCTCGATAAGAAGGCGGAAGCCGAGGGGATTACTCTGCCCGAGGATGTGCGGATTCATCTCGCCACGAAAACCAAGACCACGAATGTGCGCGAGCTGGAAGGCGCACTGGTCAAGCTGGTGGCGTATTCATCGGTCACCGGCTCGCCTATCAATCTGGCGATGGCCCAGCAGGTCCTAAAATACCTGGTGCCGGGCCAGGAACGTCGCGTGACGATGGATTCAGTGATTCGCGCCGTGGCCGAACGCTTCCAATTGCAGCCCGCACAACTCAAGCAGAAAACCAACGCACGTCAGATTGCATATCCGCGGCAGGTCGCGATGTATCTGATCAAAGAGCTGACGCATGCATCGCTACCCGAGATCGGACGCGTGTTTGGTGGGAAACATCACACTACGGTCCTGCACTCGGTTCAGAAGATCGACAAGCTGCGTCACACCGATTCAGATTTGAACCATACCATCCACAGCGTAATCGATAGCATCCATTGAGCTTAGAATGGTTGTCCACAGATCGACCCTTGCACCAGTTGTGCATGCCTGTCGATAACCTCCGACCGGGACGATTCTCCCTCAGCGGGCTACCTGGAAATTCACAACTTGGTGTTCCTTTAACCACCCGGTCTTGCTATAATTTAGAGAGAAATCAACGTTTCAACAGTCCCTATGAATCTTCTTCTTCTGTAGTACATATTTTTAGGACTGAAGAAGAACTCTTTCGCGAAGGAACCGTTCAATGGAATTCACCGTCAGCAGGGCCGATCTGGTTCGCGAACTGAACCTATCGCAGGGTGTCGTCGAAAAGAAAACTACGATACCGATTTTGTCGAACGTGCTGATGGAGGCGGAGGGCGATCGCGTGCATCTCACCGCGACAGACCTCGAATTGGGGATTCGTTGTTCGTGTCCCGCGCGTGTGAAGAAGCCTGGGAGCGGCACGGTGCCAGCGCGACGGCTTCTGGATTACGTACGCCTGCTGCCTGACGCTGACGTGCAGATGAAGATCCAGGAAAACCACTGGGCAAGTCTCACGTGCGGGAGATCGAAGACACGCATCGCGGGAATGTCGCGCGACAGTTTTCCGGAATTGCCGCAGATGCCTGCGGTGCTCGCGGAGATTCCTTTCGGCGTGCTGACGTCGATGATCTCGAAAACGGTGTTCGCAATTTCGACGGAGGAATCGCGCTTCACCTTGAACGGTGCCCTCCTGGTTTTCAAGAAGGGCGGCCTGGTGATGGTCGCGACAGATGGGCATCGTCTGGCGATGATCGAGAGTTCGGGTGATCTGGCGGGAATCACGGGCGCGTATCGGGCTCTCTTACCGCGGAAGGCCATGCTTGAGCTGCAGAAGCTCGCGGCGGATAGCGATCCGGCGGCGATGGTGAAATTTGCGGGCGACGAGAATCATTTGTTCTTCCAGTTGGGCGACCGGCTGCTGCTATCGCGCAAACTGACTGGCAACTTCCCGGATTTCGAGCGCGTGCTTCCCAAGGATCACGGCAGTTCGGTGAAGCTGCAACGGGAAGAACTACGCGGAGCATTAGAACGCGTCGCGCAATTCGCAGACGACCGGTCGCGCGCGGTTCGCGTGGCGGTGAAGCCGGGCGAAGTAAAAGTGCATTCGTCGGTATCAGAAATGGGCGAAGCGGAAGAGAGCATTCCGGCCGAGTACACGGGCACGGAAGTCGAGATCGGCTTCAATGCGGAATATCTGCTCGATTTTCTGCGCGCGGTTAACGAATCCGAGGTAGCGTTCCACTTCAAAGACGCGCATAGCGCGGGCGAGATGCGGCCGGGCGGCGAGAAGGCGGACAACTATCGCTACGTGATCATGCCCATGCGCATCTGACCCGGCATTCGGAGAATTCATTCGGCAAGGCAATTCATAAAACACAGCATGTCAACCAAAGATCTGGGCGCAGTCTACGACTCCACAAGCATCAAGGTCCTGGAGGGACTGGAGGCAGTACGCTTGCGGCCCGCAATGTATATCGGCTCGACCGGCGATATCGGTCTGCATCATCTGGTGTATGAAGTTGTCGACAATTCGGTCGACGAAGCGCTGGCGGGATATTGCACCGAAGTCAACGTGACGATCCACGAGGACGATTCGCTGACGGTGGTCGACAACGGTCGCGGCATCCCTGTGGACATGCACGAAGAAGAAGGCGTATCGGCCGCGCAGGTGGTCATGACCAAGCTGCACGCCGGCGGCAAGTTCGATTCGAATACGTACAAGGTATCGGGCGGGCTGCACGGCGTGGGCGTGAGCTGCGTCAACGCGCTTTCGGAAGTGCTCCAGCTCGAAATCTGGCGCGACGGCGGCACCTATGAGATGGAATTCGCGCGCGGGATTCCGAAAGCGCCTCTGGCTAAAACCGGGAAAGCGGGGCGCAAGACCGGCACCAAGATTACGTTCAAACCGGACAGCACCATCATGGATGCGACGCGCTTCAACTACGACACGCTGGGCCAGCGCTTGCGCGAGCTGGCGTTCCTGAACAAGGGACTGCGCATCACGCTGGCGGACGAGCGGGAGGATCCGCCTCGTGTAACCGAGTTTCTCTTCCAGGGCGGCATCGCGGAGTTTATTAAGCACCTGAATAAGGGCAAATCGGTACTGCACGACAAACCGATTCACTTCGAGGGCGAGCGAGAGCTTCCCAACGGCGGCAACATCGCGATGGAAGTGGCGCTGCAGT
>DASYPO010000210.1:0-20372 GCA_036006545.1 Bryobacteraceae bacterium | reverse complement strand
GACCAGACTTCGGTCCACTTCGGCTCAAGATCGCCCGAGAGCGCCTCGCGAAATGAATTCGCCGCCGGCTGCACGTTGTTTTGCAGGAAGAACACTTCGCCGATGCGATAGTGCGCCAGCGAACTGTTGCGCGTGACATCTAGCGCTTTCTGGTATTCCTTCAGCGCATCGTTGAACTCGCCGACTTCCATGAACTGTTCGCCGCGGCGGATCGCGACGGCCACGCGCATCTGGTCGCTGAAGCGCAGCACCTGCTCGCGCGGATCCAGCACCACGTTCTTGGGTTTACCGAAAGTCTCGATGACGAACTCGGAAGACACACCCACGACTTCCACTTTCTTGGTCTCCGGGTTGCCTTCGGTTTCGACCCGCAATTCAACCGGCATGCGAAAGGTATCCAGATCCTGGTTGATCTTGCCCATCACGCGGAAGCCTTTGGCGGTGCGGAACACCGTGTACTCCATCTTGAACTGCGGAGCGCCGCTCGATTCGATCCACTCAACAAAGAAGTAGTTCAGGCTTTGGCCGTGGATGCTTTCCACCAGCTTGTGAAAATCGTCGGTGTTGATCGGCTTCCACTGGAATTTTTCGGGAACGGCCTTGAGCGTCTTGAAGAAGGCTTCGTCGCCGATAATTCCGCGGAGCATGTGCAGTACGGCCGCGCCTTTGCCCGCGGTCGCCGCCCAGAACTCGGGCGAATAGTCTTCCAGGCGCGCGGACTGAATCAGCGGAGGCTGATCGACGGTCAGGGCTTCCACGTATGCCGAGTGCACCTGGGCGTCGAGTGACGACGCGCCGTGCAGGTGCTCCATGAAGAGAATCTCGGAATAGCGTGCCAGGCCATTTTCGATCCACATATGGTTGCGCGTCGAGGGCGATACCAGCGTGCCCCACCACTGCCGCGAAACCTGGTTGCCGATCAGTTGCGCATTCACTTCTTTAGTCATCGCGCGCGGCGAGAGGAACAGCAGCCCGGGCGCGGAAAAACCGTTGGGAGTGCCTTCCTCGGTCTCGATCACAGTGAGGTTTTTCTTGGGCGGCAGACCGTAGATGCCGGTGAAGTACGTCATCGCGTTGGCGATCTCTTCGCCGTAAGGACCTACGGCGTCGCCTGCGGTACGAGTGTAGAACGAGGTGGTCACGCCACCCGATGGAACCGCTTTCGGCTCGCCGCGCACAATGGCGAAGCTGCCGGGGAACGAACTCTGGTCGAACTTGTAGCGGATCGAGGTCATACCGGCCGGCGCAGTCTCAAGGCTATCGACGCCGCTGGCGAGCACGCGGAATCCGTCCGGCACCGTGACTTTCAGATCGGAGCTGAAACGGTCGGTGGCGTAATCGTTCACCGGGAACCAGCGCGCCGGATACAGGAAGTAGGCGTACTCGGGATGAATCGCCGCGAACTTGATTCCGAAAACCGGCGACTCTTCGTTGCCAGTCAACTTGCCGTCGTACACGAAAATCAACGTGGCGACTTTGCCCTTTTGCAGCGTCTGCGGCAGGTTCAGGCGCACGCTCATATCCTGCTGGGTGCGCGACGCAGGGATCTGACGGCCGTCCTCGTCGGTGACCTTGGAAAGGTTGAGGGCGTTGTTGAGCTCGAAGGAGACGGACGACACGTCGTCGATCGGCATGAAGCGCACACGCGCCGTCGCGGCCAGCGTTTGCGCACGCGGATCGATCTGCGCCTCGATCGCGTAATTCTGAACGTCGATTCGCTGACGTGCGCCGCGCGCGGCATCTTGAGCGCTCGCTACGTTCGCCCCGCTCGTCACCAACGCCGCGAGCGCCGTCGCGATGGCTACCGCCCTACCCTGCAAAAACCGTTTTGTCACTGCTTGCAATCCTCTCGATCCACTCCGCGGCGGCTTCCATCGGGTCGTGATCGCTGGCCAGTTTGCGAGCCACTTCGGCCAGATCCTCCCGCATTTGTTGCCGCTCGTCCGCGTTCTCCAGCAGACGAATCGCTTCTCGCGCGATCCGCTCGCCAGTCATGTCTCCCTGAATGAGTTCGGGCGCCACCTTGCGGCCGGCCACCAGATTCACCATCGAAAGAAAAGGGGCTTTGACCAGCCATCGCCCCAACATCCAACTTAGCGCGTTTACCTTGTAAAAGGTCACCATGGGCGCGCCCAGAAGTGCCGCTTCGATCGTAACGGTGCCGCTAGCGGCAAGCGCCACTTCCGAGTAGGCAAGAGCGTCCCAGGTTCCTCCCTCAATTATTTGGATGGACGAGGCACGAATGCGTTCCGAAAATCTTGAGGTGTCGTTGTTTAGTTCTGTGCTAAAGCCCGGCGGGAGGGCCAAAATGAAGGTCGTCGAGGGGTGGCGTTCGCGGATGCGCTGGACCGCGTCCAACAAGTCGGGCATATGCCGCGCGATTTCGCCGTGGCGGCTGCCGGGAAGCAGCGTGACGATCGGGCGATCCTCGGGAAGGTTGAATTTCGCACAGAAGGCCGCGCGAGTTTGCGTACGTTTTACCAAGCGGGCCAGGGGATGGCCAATGTAAGTAGTTGGAACGCCATGCTCCTCGAAAAATGACGACTCGAAGGGGAAGATACAGAGAAGACGTTTAACTGTTCGACGGAGAATCCGGACGCGACCCTCGCGCCAGGCCCACGCTTGCGGGGCGATCAGATAAACCACGGGAACACCGAGGCCGCGAAGTTTCTTGGCGACGCGCAGGTTGAAATCGGGGGCGTCGATCAGCACGGCAATGTCCGGTCGTTCCTCGGGAATCGCGCGGATCAGCTTGCGAAACAGGCGATAGATCCGCGGGATGTGCCCTATCACTTCTACGAGTCCGACGACCGCAATGGATCGCAAATCGATGATCGGGCGGACGCCCGCAGCCTGCATGCGCGGACCGGCGCAGCCGAAAAATTCAAGATTTTGATTGCCGTCCGCAGGAACACGCGCGCGCAACGCCGTGACGAGAGAGGCAGCGTAGAGATCGCCCGACGCCTCGCCGGCGGACAGGAAAACGCGCATTCTGGCTCTAGTCTAAGCGATGACGCGCGAGTCACCCAGCGCCAGCAACTCCTCCAGCACAGGTGTTTGTGGATATGGATGGCCGCGGTAACGGCGAAATCCCTCGGCGAACTCGCGTCCGGAACGACGGCCCACTTCGCGTGTCCAGCGCTCCATTGTGTCCAAGTAGTCGTCAATTCCATGCTGCTTGCGCAGCCACGCGCGCTGGCTTTCGTGACAGGCGAGCATGGCTTGCTTGGTGGCGAAGGCAGTTGCGATATCTACGTAGAAGTCGGCGAGGATTAGAGTGCCCTCGCGATCGACGCCCCCGATCGCGTCCATGAAATACAGGTGCGGGATGCGCGGCAGCGCGGGGGACTCGCCGGGCGCATAATTCGGCGCACATGCACCGAAGCACGCGTCGCGCACCAGGGCGCTGGTGTTTTCGTGATCGCACAGATAGTCGATGGGCGAAGCCGTCAGAACCACGTCGGGCGCGAGCTCGCGCAGTAGCTCGGTGACGCGGCGCCGCGAAGGATCGTCGTTGAAGATCGCGAGATCGCGGAACTCCGCGCATCGATAGCTCGCGCTGATCAAGGCTGCGGCCGCGGCAGCTTCGCGCCGACGAATTGCGGCGATCTGTTCAGGCGAGTGCTCGGCGCTTCCGCAATCGCCGGGCGTCATCGTCACGATGGTGATGCGATGTCCAAGCGCAGCTAAGCGGGCCAGGGTTCCACCCGCGAGAATTTCAGAATCGTCGGGATGCGCGTGGATGGAAGCGATATGCACGGCGTGTTTGAGTTACGCCGCGCGCGATTAATCGATGAAGCCCTTCCAGGTATTGCCCCGCTCGTCGCGCAGCGTGACCACCAGATTACTGGAAACGCCGGTCATCATGCGGCCGCGCTCGTCACGAAAGCGGTAGGCCACGGAATTGTCTTCATTGCGCTCAGCCGAGCCGCGCCAGATATTCCCGTACTCGTCGCGCAACTTGATGTGATCGCCGTGACCGTAGCCAGACACTCGTGTCTTCGTCTTTTCTTCTTCCAGATGGAAATAGCCGCCGGGCTGGAAATTGCGCTTGCTGTGCCGGGCGTAGA
This sequence comes from Bryobacteraceae bacterium, assembly GCA_036006545.1. GTDB lineage: Bacteria > Acidobacteriota > Terriglobia > Bryobacterales > Bryobacteraceae > Palsa-187. Next base: position 16,302 of record DASYPO010000210.1, on the reverse strand, counting down.
TCATCGATATCCTCTATTATGCATATCGGCAGATTCAGGTTCGATCAGGAGATTCACTTAGGTGGGACCCCATTTGGGACCCGGAGATCGCTTATTTTGAGTCCGATAGACTGTGGCATATGAAAGCGGTCGTACAGCGGGTTAGCAGCGCGAACGTGGTAGTGGAGCGAACGGTCACGGGACAGATCGGCGCCGGGTTGCTGGTGCTTCTGGGCGTCGCGAAGCCGGACACCGCCCGCGACGTTGAATATCTGGCAGAGAAGATCGTAAATCTGCGGATCTTTTCGGACGATGCGGGCAAGATGAATCGCAGTTTGATTGAAATCGGCGGCGCGCTGCTGGTGGTTTCCCAGTTCACACTATACGGAGATTGCCGCAAGGGTCGGCGGCCGAGTTTCGATGCGGCGGCGGGGGCAGAGCAGGCGCGCGATCTGTACCAGCATTTCGTCACCGTGGCGAGGGGCACGGGCGTGCGCGTCGAGACCGGCGTGTTTCAGGCCATGATGGCAGTGACGCTCACGAACGAAGGCCCGGTTACCTTAATTCTGGAATCCGAGCCTGCGCCGACCAGTTGAATCGCCGGACGATTTCGTCGACGCTGCCTTCGCCCACGATTTTTCCACGCTCGAAGAAAACGGCGCGCGTCGCGAGTGCGCTGGCGAAAGCTGCGTCGTGCGTAACTAGCAGTTTCGCCTGCGGAAGCGATCGCAGCAAGTCCACCAAGCCGCGCTGTGCGGGCGGATCGAGCGACGTAGTGGGCTCGTCGAGAATCAGAATTTCGGGTTGCATCACGAGTACGCCCGCGATCGCGACGCGCCGCTTTTCGCCACTGCTTAAGTGATACGGCGCTTTGCCGAGTAGTCCCGACATGCCTGCTTGCTGCAGCGCGGTGCGGGCTTGCGCGACGGCCTGCTCCGGCGCGACGCCCTGATTCAGCAAACCGAACGCGACGTCTTCTAGCACGGTCGGCAGGAAGAGCTGTTCGTCGGAATCCTGAAACACCAAGCCGACCTTGGCGCGCGCATCGGCATGCGTTTCGCGAGTCAACGGGCGACCGCAGATTTCGATGGCGCCTTCACCTTGAAGCAGTCCATTGAGGTGCAGCACGAAGGTGGTCTTACCGGAACCGTTCGCGCCGAAAAGCGCCACACATTCGCCCGCGTCGAGATGAAAATCGATTCCGTCGAGTGCCTGGGTCCCATCGGGATAACGGTAGCGGAGACCACGTACGTCGATCACCCTCATAACGCGAGTCGCACCGTGACAGCGGCGGACGCTGCGGCGAAGAAGAACAGGATGTCGGCAGCGTGGAAGTGTGGGCGTTCGAGCGAAAGAAAGTGCCCGGTGAATCCGCGGGCGAGCATGGCGCGATGGATCCCCTCGGCTCGTTCCCAAGAGCGTGCGAAGAGTACGCCCACGGCTCCGGTGGCAGCTCGGAACCGAACGCTGCGAGCGCGGCGCGCGCCTTCACGTGAGATCGCGGCCAGCCGCATGTGCTGCGCCTGCTCCGAAATCACGAACAGATAGCGATACACAAACTGGATCACCAGTAGCAGGAATCGCGGCACCCCCATCCATCCGAGCGCGTGGACCAAATCGTTCCACGGCGTGGTCGCGATGGTTAGGAGCACGGCGAGGCCCGAGAGGAAACTTTTTTCGGCGAGCGAGACGGCGCGCGCGGGATCGCCTGCCCACCACGTGATCAGCGCGAAGGTCGCGGAGAAGGGAAGCACCAGGGCTGCACGAGTCAGCACGGATAGCAGGGGCAATCGAGCGGCGAACAATGCTGCCAGCAACAAAGTCGCGTATCCGGCGAAGGCTAGCTGTGCGCGTGGCGACGTGGTCGAGACAGCGATCAGGAAAACCAACAGCGCGCCAAGTTTTGATCGCGCGTCGCGCATGTGCAGCGGGCTCGAGCCGCGGCTCCACCGCTCGACCACCACGTGGTGCAAGTCAGGCGCTCCTTTGCCGCGCGAAATACCGCCCCAACGCCGAACACGCGAAGAAGATCAGCACCAGTCCTGCCAATCCCGCGGTCGCCTTGCGAATCCACATCGATTCGAATCCGCGCGCTTCGTAATACGCGAAGGGCGAATGCAGCCACGCAGGCACTTGATCCTTGAGACCGAGCTGTGAGGCGAGCTTTTCGACTCCGTCGGGCGCAGCAGAAGCGAACAGCACGCCTCCTGCAACCAGCACGATCGCAGCGATCGCTACAATGCCGATAACGCGCGAGCCGCGAACTTGCGTTGCTGGGCCCCACGCCTCGGTTGAGGATGGTTGCAATCGTTCGATAGCTCGCACCGCGCCGAGCGTGATCGCGCCTTCGATGATGGCGCTGACTGCAAAGAGCCCGATCGAGATCCAGATAATTTTCGGCGGCATGCGAACGCCGGAGAACAACAACTGCGTCAGTGCCAGACATGCGCTGGTAAGGACGCTGAGAAAGCCGCCGGCGAAAATCGCCGCCGACCGCCAATGACGGCTCCACAATCGATAGGGAAGATAGCCCGCGAGCACGCCTGCCAGCGCCATGTTGAATACGTTGGCACCCAGCGCCATAATCCCGCCGTCCTGAAAAACGAACGCCTGAATCGCGAGAATCGCGGTCATGACGATCGCCGCCGCGGTTGGCCCGACGACCATCGAAAGCAGCGCGCTGCCGACCAAGTGTCCGCTGGTTCCAGGTCCGACGGGGAAATTAATCATCTGCGCGGCGAATACGAATGCGCCCATTACGCCCAGCAGCGGAATACCGCTGGTGTCGGTGCCCTGCTGCGCGCGCCGGGCGAGAATCGCCACCGCAGGCGCGCTCGCGAGGTCGAGCGTCACCCATACCGGAGGACTTAGAAATCCGTCGGGAATGTGCATTGCGGCGGGTCTTTTCATTGTTTCACGGCGAGGATCACAACTGCTACGCTGGCAGAAGATGATCGTCGGAAGCGGGGTCGACCTGTGCGAAGTACCGCGCATCAAAGATGCGATCGCGCGGCACGGGAAGCGGTTTCTGGAGCGCGTTTATACCAGCCGGGAAATCGATTACGCCGAGCGCAAGAAGAATAAGTTTGAGCGCTACGCCGCGCGTTTCGCCGCTAAGGAAGCGGGCATGAAGGCGCTGGGTACTGGCTGGCGAGGCGGGCTGGGCTGGCGCGATATCGAGGTGACCAACCTCCGCTCCGGACGCCCGACGCTTTCGTTTCACGGAAAAGCCGCGGAGATCGCCGAGAAGCTGGGCGTACGCAATATCGCGCTCTCGATTACGCATACAACGGAGCAGGCGATGGCGTTGGTAATTTTGGAAGCTTGACCCCAGGCGGGTTATCAACCCGCCAAAGGGAAGAGGCGGTCAAGCCTGCTACAAGGCAAACCGGGGACGCCGGCTGAAGCCGACGCTGCGGGCTAAAGCCCGCGCCACAATAGGCGCGCGCAGGTCGCCAACCTGCCCCATACGCGTCCTGCCAGCTAAGGCTTTTTCAAGAAGCCCAGGTCCGCCATCCAGGCTTCCGCGCGCGCGGGCCAGCTCGAAACCGGCATGGGACGATCGCGCATTCCGAATCCGTGGCCGCCCCGACCGTAGATGTGCAACTCCGCGGGAATACCCGCCTTTCGCAAAGCGAGGTAGATGGCGGTGGTGCGTTCGGGAGTCGCCGACGTATCGTCAGCGGCTTGCGCGATAAACGCGGGTGATGCGTTTTTCGGAATCGTGAGCGATTCGGGACGGACGCCGGGGTAGATCAGCAGCATGAAATCGGGGCGCGAACTTTGCCGCTCGACTGCATCAGGAGAGCTGTCGTGACCGGCGTCGAAACGCGTGCCGGCCAGCGCCGCAACTTCGCCACCCGCCGAGAATCCAATGATGCCGACGCGCGCCGGATCAACGGACCATTCCTTGGCGCGGGCACGGATGGTGCGAATCGCGCGCAAGCCGTCGCCGAGCGCGTGCGTGTCGACCTTGTAAGTCGATCCTTCCTCACGCGCGAGCCGGTACTTGAGAACGAATGCTGCGACGCCCGACGAGCTAAGCCACTTGGCGACATCGTAACCTTCGTGGTCGATCGCTAGATAGCGATGACCGCCGCCCGGACAAATCACGACGGCGGCGCCGTTGGCTTTCTCTTTCGTCGGGAGGTAGACGGTGAGCGTGGGGTTGTGGATGCTCGCGACGGTGCGATTCTTCACGCCGTCCTTGCCGCGATCGGTGACGACCTCTTTCGCGGTCTTGCCCTCGGAGCCGGGCGCGCCGTTGGGCCACAGTGCGACTTCGAGTGGATCGGCGGCGAAAATCGGCGCGGCAAATGCCGCGAGGATCAGGAGTTGCTTCATTTGGATTTTTGAACCTCCACTGCATAGACCTGCGAAGCGCCGTGCATGTTGGAGCGGAATACGATCCATTTCATGTCGGGCGTGAAAGTGACATTGGGCTCAAGCGTATAGTCGTGCTTGGCGAGATTGACAAGACGCTCGGCTTTGAGTTCGCCGATCAATGGTTCTACTTTGTTCGTCGGCTCAAGCCGACGCTGCGGGCTAAAGCCCGCGCCACCTTCCGGACGAAAGAGATAAATCCACTGTCCGTTACCGGGTGCGGCGACACTGCGCGGGCCGCCGCCATCGCCCGCGAAAAGTTTTCCGTCGGGCGACACGTTGAAGTGCACCGACCAATGCTCGCGCTCCACCTTGTAGCGAATTCGTTCGCCGGTCGCGATCACCAGGCCGGCCAGCCAGAATACCTTGCTCTTGGGAGTTTGCAAATCGTACCAGACGGTCTTGCCATCGGCGCCGAAAAACTCGTGTCCCGAGATTTCCATATCCATTTCGCGCTTGTGCACCAACCTTCGATCCGATCCGTCGATGCGCACCAGCCACGGACGATCAACCTTGTGCCAGGGTCCTTCGTGCGCGTGCATCAGCAGCGTGGGATCGGTGGGCGACATCTGGACGTGATTCAACCAGTCGTCGCTCTTGTAGAACTCCTTCAGCTCGCCGGTTTTGATGTTGATGGTGTAAAGGGCCATCGGCACACGCGCGGCCCAACGGGTTTCGAGGCTGGGACGGTCGCCACCGACGGGGGGAATGTCACTTTGCGGGCGCGGAACGGCCGCAGGTCGCGCAGCACCGGGAGACGGTCCGTTCTGGTTGTAACTTCCCGCAAGGATGGTTTCATCGGCGTTCAGCGCGAAGCCGTCTCCGGAGCGGAGCTTGGCGTTTTTCATGATCTCGCGGGTCTCGTGAGTATCGACGTTGGTAGTGAAGACGGTGTCGCCCTGCAGGTAATAAACCTGATGGGTCTTGCGGCCGACAATAATTTTGCTGGCGCGGCCTTCGACGATCGGCTCAATCTTGCGGGTCTTCAGATCAACGGTCGAGATGCCCTGACGCGTCGTGAACACCATCTTGTCGCCCGCGTAAGCGTTGTAGTGGAAGTACAAGCTCTGGCTGCCGGGCTCGTTCGAAAGGCGGATGACACGATGGCCGGTGTCGGGATCGATCCATTCTCTGGGCGGGTCCGAAGTTTGCGCGAGAAGCGGTGCGAGAGACATCGGAAGCAGCAGCCACAACTTCGACATGGGACCATCATACAAACCATGCCCCCATCGTGGCGCGATCTGGCCGACGGGGGCGCCGAGCCGCGGGTCAGCGGACCCGCCCTCCATTACTTGCCGATGCAGAAGGTCGAGAAGATTCGATTGAGAATATCGTCAGCGGTGGTCGCGCCGGTGATGGAATCGATGGGACGGAGCGCGGCGTAGAGGTCGAGAAGCAGCATCTCGTGCGGGATGCCGAGCGTGGCTGCGCGCTTCGCCTGCTCCAATGCCTCGTGCGATTCCTTGAGAAGTTGTTCGTGGCGCAGGCTAGTGATGAATCCGCCGTCCTGTTCGATCTGCCCGCGCGGGGCCAGTGTTTCGACAATCCTGCGGCGTAGTTCGACGATGCCTTCGCCAGTAATCGCGGAAACTGCGACTGAGCTTGGCGGGTCGGTGCGTCGAGGCAGGTCGCTCTTATTCGCAGCGACTAGAGAGCGGCCTTGTTCCGCGGCGCGACGAATCAATTCGTGATCTTCGGCTTCGAGCGGCGCGGACGAATCGATTACAACCAATGTCAGATCGGCGTCGGCCATGGCCTGATAACTGCGCTCAATTCCGAGGGACTCGACGACGTCCTGTCCCTGCCGGATGCCCGCCGTGTCGACGAATCGCACGGGAATGCCTTCGAGTGACGCTGTCTCAGAAATTGAGTCGCGCGTGGTGCCGGGGATTTCGGTAACAATCGCCCGGTCCTGTTCGAGCAATCGGTTGAACAAACTGCTCTTGCCGACGTTCGGACGCCCGACGATCGCGAGGGTGAATCCGTCGTGCACTAATTTGCCGTAGGCGAAGCTCGCGGCGAGCTGCGCGACTGCGGCAATCAGCGGATTCAGTCGCGCAACGATTTCTTCGGTGGGCGCGACGCTGATGTCGTCTTCCGCGAAATCGATCCCAGCTTCGAGCAGCGCGATCAATTCGAGCAACTTCTCCTTCACTGGCTTTAAGCGACGGGAGACGGAGCCTTCGACCTGCTGCGCTGCGATGCGCGCCTGGTAGAGCGTGGTGGCGTCGATCAGGTCGCGCACGGCTTCGGCCTGCGGCAGATCGATGCGGCCATTGACGTAAGCGCGCAGCGTGAACTCGCCCGGCTCGGCCAGCCGCGCGCCAGCCTGACAGGCGCGGTCGAGTGCGTAGCGCAGCACGACAGGCGAGCCGTGGCAGGAGATTTCGACAACGTCTTCCGCGGTGTAGGATCGCGGCGCGGCGAAGTAGGTGACGATCACGTGGTCGACGGTGTGACCGCCAGCGTCGGGAAGGTCGGCGAGTGTTGCGGTCCAGGGGGCCCAGTCACATTCGCGCGGGAAGCGGAGGATTTTGGTGGCGATGAGCCGCGCGTTGGCGCCAGAGATGCGGATCACGCCTAGACCGCCGCGTCCTGGAGGCGTGGAAACGGCCGCGATTGTGTCGCGAAGAATCATGATTGGATTCCTCGGCTGAAGCCGAGGCTGCGGGCTGAAGCCCACGCCACGCGCGTCTAGCGAGGTCCGCGAACGGGACCACGAGGGCCGCCACGACCGCGGTCGCCACCCGGACCGCCGCGTCCGAAGCGGGGCGGGCCGCCGGGACCACCGCCGCGTCCACTGCGCGAAAACCCTCCGGGACGTCCGCTGTCCTCTTCCGGACGTGGGCGCGGCGGGCGGATCGGCTCGGGCAGTTCCTTCATCCCATGTGGGACCACCACCACCTGTCGGATCGGTCCCATGCCGACGCTCTCGCTGCGAACTTCGGTTTCGCCACGCAACGCCAGGTGCAGGATGCGACGCTCGCGGCTGTTCATTGGGCTGAAATGGAACGGTTGCCCGCTTTTCTTCACGCGCTCCGCCGCCGCCAGTGCGCTCATGCGCAGCTCTTCGATGCGCAGGATCCGATAGTCATTGGCGTCGAAGCACACCCGCGAGTGTTCGTCGGGCGACATCGCCAGCGCTTCCATGGTCAACTGCTCGAGCGCGAGCAGCAGCTCGGCCTTGTTGCCCAGCAGGAGATCCACGTCCGCGCCGCCGAAGCGGACCATCAGGTCGGGATTCTCAAAATCGGGGTGCGGAGTTTCGCCGGCACTGACTGTATAAGTGAACTGAAATCCGGCCAAGCGGCAGATTTTATTGAGGAATTCCTCGATCCGCGGACCCGCCTCCGTGAGCGTATACTTCGTGTCTGCCACCGTTTCGGTCCCTATTTTCTCTTCTTGGCAACGGGCTTCACGTCGATCACCGCCGCCGCCGGTGCAGGCATGCTTTTGTTCAGGAGGAGTTGCTGAATAATGGCCACCAAGTTACCGGTCATCCAGTATAACACCAGCCCTGCGGACTGATACCAGAACATGAAACCGAAGAAAAGCGGCATGATCAGCATCATTTTCTGCTGCGCCGGATCCATGCCGGGGCTGGGCGTCATCCTCTGCGAGATGAACTGCGAGACGATCAGCAGGATGGTAAGAATGTGGTAAGTCTCGGGCTGGGAGAGATCGGGAATCCACAGCCAGTTCGCGCCGCGCATCTGAATTCCCACCGTCAGAACCGTGTAGAAGGCGAACAGGAACGGAAGCTGCAGCAGCATCGGCAGGCAGCCACCCACCGGGTTGACTCCGTTCTTTTTGTAGAGATCCATGATCTCCTGGTTCTGCTCCTGCTTTTTCGGATCGCGCATCGACAGGCCCTTGTACTTGGCGTTGATGGCGTCGATCTGCGGCTTCAGGAATTGCATTTTCTTCGAGGATTTCAAGCTCGAAAGACGCAGCGGGAATAGCACCAGGTTGATGACGATAGTGACCAGGACGATGGCCCACCCGTAGTTATGATTCAGACGTTCGGCGGTCCAGGTCAGAGCGGTGAATAGCGGCTTGGCGATGATCTCGAACCATCCCCAGGCGATCAGGTGCTCCAATTTCGGATCGATCTTTCCGAGCAGGTTGAGATCCTTTGGTCCGACGAAGTGCGAAAAGACGTTGCGGCCCTCGCCGCCGACTGCCGCCCCCACGCGTGGTTCATCGGCCTTGCCCAGCACGGGAATCGGGTCGGAAAGAACCGTGATTTCCACCGGACGCGGCGTCGTCGGCAGAAACACGTTCGCGAAGAATGTATCTTCCAGGCCCGCGAAAGAATAGCTGCCGCTGGTGGTGACCGGGCCGTTCTTGGCTTCGCTCACGTCCTTCTGATAGAGCTTTGAATTGGGGACGTCGTAATACACCGCTTTCTGAGCGGCCTCTGGCTTGACGATCGCGGCATCGCCGAATCCACCGCGCCAAGCCAGGGTGTGCGGCGTCATCGTGCCGTTGATGGTGACTTCGGAAGTAACGTGCGACAAGTAGCTGTTCTGCGTGAAGGTAAACGATTTCTTTACCACTGCAGGACCGCTGGCGAACTCGAAGTTCACGCCCAACCCATTGGCGGAACGCTCGACCCGATACAGTGCTGTATTGGGATCCGCGATCTGGTGCTCGCCCTTGATCAGTACGGAAAAAGGCGGAGGGATTTTTTCGCGTGGAGCCTGCGTCACTAGCTCCAGCAGCTTGGCGGAATTATCCTTGAAGTTCTTGAGGATCCAACTGGTGACCACTGCGCCGCGATTGGAGAAGGTTACCTTCGCTAGATCGGTCTCGACCACCACGGTCTCTTCCTTCGCGGCCTGAATTTCGACGGGCGCTTCTTCCTGCGCGTCGACCGTTACCTTCGTGCCTGGTTTCCCGGCGGCGGGTTTCTTCGTTGCGGCTTTGTCCTTCGCAGCGTCTTTCTCGGCATCCTGCGAGGAGACCACGGGCGCTGCTGTCTTGGCGGCGTCTTTGGACTGATCGGCCGCGGCACTCTTGGCGGTAGCCGGCGGTGGAGGAGGCGTCTTGATGAAATAGGGCGTCACCCACAGCACAATGCCCATCAGGACAAAGGCCAGGAGCAGCCGCGCCTCCATCGGAATTTCTTTTTTCATACGTGGCGCAGGCCGAGGCCCGCGGCGACCCTAACGGACCGGGTCAAAGCCTCCTTGATGAAACGGGTGGCAGCGGCCCAACCGCTTGAGTCCCATCCACATCCCGCGCGCGACGCCGTGCTTTTCGACGGCTTCCATCATGTATTCGGAACAGGTGGGCGAAAAGCGGCAGGCGGCGGGAAGCATGGGGGAGATCCACCGCTTGTAGATACGCAGGCAGAAGATCACTTGTTGCCGCATTTTTCGATTACCTTGCCGAACGCCCGCGTGAGATCGGCGAATGGCGCGTCGAGCGCTGCGCGGCGCGGATTGACCACGATGTCCCAGCCGGGGGCGAATTGTGTTCGATTGGCGCGAAAGATCTCGCGCAAGCGGCGTTTGATGCGGTTGCGGACCACTGCGTCGCCGATCGCGCGCGGGACGGTAAGTCCGAGGCGTGCGGAAGCGTCCTCGCCTTCGCGCTGCCGGCAAAACGCAGCGAAGAATGGGGAGGAGACGCGGAATCCGTGGTCATAAACGGCTCGGAAGTCGACGGAACGCAGGATCCGGCTGGACGACGGGAAGGATCGCGCGCTCACGCGGCTCTAGCTCGCGTTGGAATGGCGAACGGCTCTCTCGTCGCTGACCGTCAGCTTGTGGCGGCCGCGGGCGCGGCGGCGAGACAGCACGGCCCGGCCGTTCTTGGTGCTCATGCGCTCCCGGAACCCATGGGCTTTCGCGCGCTTGCGATTATTCGGCTGAAAAGTACGTTTCGGCATATTGGTGAACCCATCGGGCGAGCGGTCGCACACCCCAAGCGTAGTGCTTGCTGGACGGTTTCTAGTATAGCAGAGCGGGGGGAGGCGAATTACTCATCGAGATGTAGCTGGTAGGCTGCCGCGATCGTCGCGAGGCGGCCGGCAATCTCTTGGTGCCCGCCCAATTGCATTCCGTTCGCTCGCTGCCGAGCTTCCATTTCGCGCCATTCCTTGGTTCGGAATCTCGGAAGCAACTCATGGAAGCGAGAGCGGTGGCCGACTTCCGCGTCCAAGCGTCGTCGTAAGAGATCGAGACCGAGTTCGCGGCCGCCAAAGCAAAGTACGTAGTCGAAAGTAGTCGCTTCCCAGAATCCCGGCAAATCTCGGTCCATCAGCCGCTCCATGAGTTCATCCGGCCGTCGGAAAACATCAAAGAATGGCAACGCAACTTCATGGCACAGGACCGCCGCTTCGACGATGCATTGTTGGCGGGTGGCCTTCGGAGCGAGGTTAAAGGTCGCTAGCGCGGGTGGCGTCCGCAGCCGACCAATCTCATCGCCCGCAACATAATCATCCAGACGAAGCGGTGTAGGCTGGCTTTCACGCCATTGCTTTACTCGCCTGGAGTAAACAGCCACCATCAGAGTGAGGTCAACCGAACCCTGCAATAGGTCCTGTATATGGTGCTCGGTGAACTTAAGGTTGTGGCGCGCTCCGTATTCCAACATCGCCGCCGCCGTTGCGTCACGTTGATCTGGTTGGACGAGCCAATTACGAGGGTGGGAACCGAACAGAATCTCAAAGCGGAGATCTCCCTCTTGGCGAACGAGGCGTGGCTTACTTCGCAGGTAGCGAAAACCTAGAGGAACGAGTCCTTGCGCGATCTCGGCGCACGCCGCGAGGAAAATCTCACGGGGCTTTTCGCCACTCACAACGCGAGCTTGCCCTTGTACAGCATGTCCTTCAGCGAAAACTGCAGCTCGCGGTATGGACCCGGCAGGCCCGGCACGTAGAGCTCGAGCGTCATCGTCTTATCGCTCAGCTCGACCTTGCGCGGAAACGCCAGCCTCAGGTAAGGATCGCCGGACCAGGGTGGAAAGTGACCGGTAAGCTTGTACTTATTTTTCCCCGCCTTGAGCACGCAGTATTCTTCCATGCGCCGCAATTCGGTCGCGTCATCGAAACCCTTGCGACCCGTGGTGCGCACCGCCACCACGATCTGCGTCGTGCGATTCTCCTCCAGCCACAGCCGGTACTCGTCCGCCATTGCGTTGTCGCCCGGCTTGTCCTGGCCCTTCGACCGCGAACGAAGATTTCGCTCGTGCTCCGCTTGAATAAGCGGTTCCGCGCTGGCGATATAGATCTGCACGGTCGGCCCGGGCACGCGCGCCGTTCCCGCGACCATTTGCGCCCAGGGCGAATCGCTAAGCAGGTTCATCAGCTCGGCCGTGGTCCAGTCGGCGGGCGCTTTCGCGTCCCAATAGGAATCCGCGAATGCCAAGAGCAGGAGGAACAGCAACGGCATATCAGAACCCCGCGAGCCGGTCGAAATCGACGTTGCCGCCGGAAAGCACAATACCGACCTTGCCGATGCCCGGCGGCAGCTTCTTGAATAACACGGCTGCGGCGGAAACGGCGCCGCTCGGCTCGACCAGAATTTTCAGGCGCAGCAGGATGAATTTGACCGCCTCGCGAATCTCATCTTCGCTGACGGTGAGGATCTGCTCGACGTGTTTTTGGACGATGGGGAAGGTGAGTTCGCCCGGGGTCATCGACATCAGCCCGTCGGCGATGGTTTGTGGCGGACCGATCCGCACGCGCTTCCCAGCGGCCATGGAAAGAAACGTGTCGTTGGCCATTTCCGGCTCGGCGCCGAAAACGCGGATCGACGGCTTGAGGTGTTTCGCAGCGATCGCGCAGCCCGAGATCAGCCCGCCGCCGCCCACGGGAACCACCAGCGCGTCGAGGTCGGAAACGTCGGCCAGCAACTCCAGCGCCGTGGTGCCTGCGCCCGCCATGGTCCAGGGATGATCGTAGGGCGGGATCAGACTGGCGCCGGTTTCGTCGGCGATGCGTCTGCCGATAGCGTCGCGATCGTCTTTGATGCGGTCGATGGTCACGATCTGCGCGCCGCGAGCGCGGGTCGCTTCGAGCTTGGCTTTCGGCGCGTCGTTCGGCATCACGATGGTCGCGGGAATTCCGACGTACTGGGCGGCGATCGCGACGGCCTGCGCGTGATTCCCCGACGAAAACGCGACCACGCCGTTGGGGAGTTTGTCTTGTGGAATAGAGAAAACGAAGTTCGACGCGCCGCGGATTTTGAACGCGCCACCGGTCTGCAGGTTCTCGCACTTGAAGAACGAGGCGACGCCCGAGGCAGCGTCGAAGCTGCGCGACGTCATTACGGGGGTGCGCTTGGCGATCGGTTTGATGCGATCGGCAGCGCGCTGAATATCAGCGAAAGTAACTTCCGTCTTGGGGCTTCTGTCTTCTGACCCCTGACTTCTGGCTTCTTCTTCTTTAGTAGCCGGCATTTTTGTCCACCAGATTCTGGAGCGGCTCGCCTCTACGGAAGCGCTCGAAATTATCGAGGAAACATTGAATCGCGTTGTCGCGCCAGCCGGCCGTGTGATCGGCGGTATGCGCGGACATCAGAACGTTCTCGAGCTTGTAAAAAGGGTGACCGGCGGGCAACGGTTCGACCTCGAATACATCCAGCCCAGCGCCGCGGATGCGCTTCGCGACCAGCGCGTCGATCAGCGGCTTCTCGTCAATCACGGGACCGCGGCCTATGTTGATAATCACAGCCGTCGGCTTCATCGCGGCAATTTCATTCGCCCCGATCAGGCCGCGAGTTTCGGCGGTAATCGGCGCGGCGGCGACCACGTAATCGCACTCGGCGATCATCGCGCGCAGCTCGGTCGGGGGGTACGTGCGGTCGACTAGTGGATCGGAAGAAGACAGCTCGGGCCGTCGGCGCAGCGCCAGGATTTTCATTCCGAAAGCGCGCGCACGCTCCGCCGTGGCCCGGCCGATTTCGCCGTACCCGACGATGCCCAACGTCTTGCCATGCAGTTCGTCGGTATCGAAAACGTCCCACTCGCCGCGTTCCTGGCTGCGCTGCATGCGGCGCAGATCGTAGGAGAAATGCAGCATCGCCGCGATGGCCCATTCGCCTAGCGGGCGCTTGAAAACACCTCTTCCATTGGTCAGCGGCACCGGGCTCGCGACAATTTCGGGCGACAGAATGTGTTCGACCCCCGCCGATACCGAATGCACCCATCGAACCCGGGTCGCGAGCGGGAACGTCGCAAGCAGCAACGCCGGATCGCGAAACTCGGCGTTAAGCAGCACATCGGCCTCGACGGCGACTTCGCGCAAACGATGCAGATCGTTGCTGACGATGACGTGAGTTTCATCCGGGAGGCGGTCGAGATGCTTGAGGTAGTACGCGGTGGGATCGGAGATAACCAGAAGCGTCTCAGGCATGCGCGGTAAGTTTCCAGGATAGCTGGTGGCGCCAACGCGTTGTATTCTTGCGCGCTGAGATCATCAAATGGTCGGCGCACACGTTTCGGCCCTGCCCTTACTTTAGCGTTAAACCAACGCTAAACCACGCATCCTGCAGTATCCTGCACAAGGCCCCCGTAACTGATATACTCCCGAAAGATTTTCGTTTCTGGGGAGGTTTTGCCATGTTTCGCAAGTCTCTGTCCACCTTCGCTGGCGGCTTTTTCCTGCTAGCTACAATCGGGCTCGCGCAGGATAACTCAGGCCGCATTTCTGGAACGGTGACCGACAACTCGGGCGCCATTGTACCCGGCGCCAAGATTGTCGTGAAGGATGCCGCCACCCAGTTCACTTACAAAGCCACCACCGATGCCGACGGATTCTATGTGGTTCCCAACCTGCCTGTGGGCACCTACAACGTCGAAGTGGAGGCGTCGGGATTCCGCAAGGCCGAGCGCACGGGTTACGATCTGACAGACCGCGGGCGCATCACCGCCGACTTCAAGCTGGAGGTGGGAACCGTCACCGAAAGCGTGGTGGTGACTGCCGCGCGGGGCGAGACTGTGAACACGGTATCGGGCGAGATCTCCCGCACCATCGATTCCGAGCAGGTGCGCAACATGGCGCTCAACGGACGAAACTATCTGGAACTGATCACGGTGCTACCGGGCGTCGCGCTGCTCGATCCGGATCAGATGGCCACCACCACCAGCCTCTCGGTCAGCTACTTTTCGGTGAACGGGCAGCGTTCGGGAACGTCGCACCTGTCGGCAGATGGAGGCATGAACCTCGACTCCGGCAGCAACACCAGCCAGGTGAACAACGTCGGGGTCGATTTTATCCGCGAAGTCTCGGTTGCGACTTCGGCGTTCTCCGCACAGTATGGGCGCAATTCCGGCGCGGCGATCAACGTAGTTACCAAGAGCGGAACGGATCAGTTCCACGGCTCGGCGCACGAGTTCTTTCGTAACGATTACCTGGATGCCAAGGACTACTTCGCGCCGGTTCGCCCCAAGCTGCGCTTCAACAATTTCGGTTGGACGTTGGGCGGGCCGATTGCTTTCGGCGGCTTGAAAAAGGGCAAGCTGTACTTCTTCGCGGGGCAGGATTACAAGCGCATTCGGCGGCTGACGAATCCGACGCGTCGGACGTTGCCGACACGCGCCGAGCGACTAGGCGATTTCACGGATCGTACCACGACAACCATTCGCAATCCGGGTACGCAAACGCCGGTCGCGAGCAAGAATCTGTCCGCGCTGATGACGCCGGATGGCCGCGCCATCATGAAGGTCTACGACGCGATGGAGAAGTTCGCGGTCTCCTATGTCGACACGCCCACCAGTAACAATGCAACCTTCCAGGTACTGAATCCGTTCGATTTCCGCGAAGACATCATCCGCGTCGATTACCGCATCAGCGACCGGCAGAATCTGTACGCACGCTGGATTCACGATAACTACAACACCATCGATCCGTTCGGCACGTTTAACGGCTCCGACCTGCCGACCACGCCGACGCTGCGGAATCGGCCGGGCTACGGTCCGCAGATTGGGCACACGTTAACGATTACGCCAACCATCATCAACGAAATGAAGCTGGTCTCCTCCTGGAATGGGCAGCGCACGCCGCTGCAGGGCGACAAATGGGATCGCGCGACCTACGGATTCCAATTCCCGCGAATTTTTGGCGGCAACGGTCTATACAGCACCGGAATTCCGGACGTATCGATCAATAGCTTCGCCAGCTTCAACGGGCCGGCGCGAGTGTATCTGGCGTCGCCGACTACCGACATCAGCTTTTCCGATAACTTGACATTCCTGTGGGGCAAGCACCATTTCCAGACGGGCGTGATGATCGTGCGCAACCGCAAGGATCAGAACGGGCGCTCGATCTACGACGGCAGCGTAAACTTCAACGCCAGCGGCAATTCGGGCACTACCAACTTTGCGCTGGCGGATGCAGCGCTGGGACTGTTCCGAACCTATCAAGAAGCGCAGAGCGATCCGCTGGGCTTCTATCGCTTCTGGCAGACCGGTTTGTATATCCAGGACAGTTGGAAGATTTCGAGCAACTTGAGCCTGGAGATCGGTTACCGCCACGAGTTCTTTACTCCGACCTATGCACAGGCGAACAACATTGCGAATTTCGACCCGGCGCTATACGATCCGGCGAAGGCGGTGAAACTCACCACGGCAGGTCTGATTGTTCCGGGTTCCGGCAACCCGTTCAACGGAATTGTTCGGGCTGGCGACGGCGTTCCAGCGGAGGAGGTCGGACGCGTCCCAGGCGCGACGAGTGCCGCGACTCTCGCGGTCCCCGCGGGCGCGCCTCGCGGCCTGTATCCCAGCTACAACCTGCATATGCCGCGCTTTGGATTTTCCTACTCGCCATTCAAGGATAGGAAGACGGCAATCCGCGGAGGCTTTGGCGTGTATCACGACCGTGTGCAGGGCAACCTGATCTTCTCGCAATCGTTGCTGCCGCCGTACTCCGGGTCGGTGTCGTATGAAAACGCAAATCTCGCGAATCCCACGGGTGGCTCTGCATCGGCCCCG
>DASYPO010000209.1:0-2461 GCA_036006545.1 Bryobacteraceae bacterium | reverse complement strand
GACGCGGAAGATCGCATGGTGGGTCTGTACCCGCACTGCACGTTCAATTTGAATCCGCGCGCCTCGTCGATCGATACTCCGCTGCACTCGTTCGTACCTGCGAAGCATGTCGATCACATGCATCCGAACGCGGTGATCTCGATTGCGGCATCGCGCAAATCGCAACAGCTCACGTCGGAAGTTTACGGCGAAGAGGTGGCGTGGACACCTTGGCTGCGGCCGGGATTCGAGTTGGGGCTGGAACTGGAGCGCATGTGCAAGGCGCAGCCGTCGCTCAAGGGAATCATTCTGGGCCAACATGGGCTGATCAACTGGGCAGACGACGATCGTGAATGCTACGACCTGACCCTACGGCTGATCGAGCAGGCGGCTGAGTACATCGAAGCGCGCGACAAGGGCGAGAAAACGTTTGGTGGATCGAAACATGCGGCGCTCGCTGACGGTGAACGCGACGAGATTCTTTTCGAGTTGCTTCCGTGGTTAAGAGGGCAAGTTTCGCAGCAGAAGCGATTTTTCGCGACGCTGCAATGCGACGCGACCATTTTGCGATTCGTGAATAGCTGGGACGCGCCCAGGCTCGCCGAGTTGGGAACGTCGTGCCCCGATCATTTCCTGCGGACGAAAATCAAGCCGCTGTATGTTGCGTGGGACCCGTCGACGAAGGATGTCGCGGCGTTAAAAGAAAAGATCGCCGAGGGGCTGGTCCAGTATCGCAAGGATTACGCGGCGTATTACGAGCGCTGCAAGCGTCCCGATTCGCCTGCGATGCGCGATCCCAATCCGACAGTGATTCTGATTCCCGGCGTCGGCATGATCGCGTGGGGCAAGGACAAGAGCGAGTCGCGCGTGACCGCGGAGTTTTACAACTGCGCGGTAGAGGTGATGCGCGGCGCAGAGGCGATCGACGAATATATCGCGCTGCCGCAGCAGGAAGCTTTCGACATTGAGTACTGGCTGCTCGAAGAAGCCAAGCTGAAACGTATGCCGCCGGAAAAAGAGATGGCCCGGCGGATCGTGATCGTGGTGGGAGCGGGCGCGGGGATCGGGCGTGCGGTGGCGCATCGGTTGGCGTCCGAAGGCGCGCATGTGGTGTGCGCGGATCTGAGTGCCGATGCGGCGCGCGCGACGGCGAAAGAGCTGACCGACAAATATGGACTCGGGATCGGCGTGGCGGGCACCGGTATTTCGAATTGCGGACCGGCGATTGGGCTGGCGGTGAACATCACCGATCGCGCGAGTGTTCGCGAAATGTTGAAGCAGGCGGTACTGGCATATGGCGGCATCGATACGATCGTGGTGACGGCGGGTGTGTTTGTGCCGCCGGATCGTACGGGTCGCGTCACCGACGAACAGTGGAAAACGACTTTCGACGTGAACGTCACCGGCAGCTACCTGGTCGCCGACGAAGCGCGTGCGGTGTGGGCCCGGCAGGGCCTGAAGGGATCGCTGGTGCTGACGACGAGTGTCAACGCGGTGGTTTCGAAAAAAGGTTCGCTCGCGTATGACGCGTCGAAGGCGGCGGCAAATCACTTGGTGCGCGGACTTGCAGTGGAGCTTTCGCCGCTGGTTCGCGTAAACGCATTGGCGCCGGCGACGGTGGTGGCGGGGTCGACCATGTTCCCGCGGGATCGTGTGATCGCGTCGCTGACCAAATATTCGATCCCGTTCGAGGAATCGGAGGAGACGGACGCCCTGCGCAACAAACTGGCGGGCTTTTATGCCGAGCGCACGTTGACCAAATCGGCCATCACGCCTGAGGATCAGGCGGAGGCGGTGTTTTATCTGGCGTCGGACCGGTCGTCGAAAATGACGGGGCAAGTGCTTCCGGTCGACGGCGGGTTGCAGGACGCATTCATGCGGTGAGCCTTCGAGGTGGATTCGTCACGCGTCGGGCTTGTATACTATGGACATATACAAGTTCCTGACAACCGCTGAAGGATTTGAGTGGGACGAGGGGAATGTCCGCAAGAACGAAAAGCACGGGGTCAGTTGGCGGGAGGCCGAAGAAATATTCTTCAACGAACCGATGCTGGTGGTGCCCGATCCTCGGCACACCGATGATGAGCCCAGGTTCCATGCGCTCGGAAGGACAAAGGACCGACGCTTGCTACATGCGACGTTCACCGTTCGTGATTCCGGGACGAAAATCCGTGTAATCTCCGCGCGGCCGATGCACCGAAAAGAGAGAGTGATTTATGCCCAAGCGCTCGAAGACGATTCCTAAGCTCCGCACGGAGTCACAGGAACGCAGATATTGGGAAACTCACGACTCCACGGCCTACGTGGATTGGAGTTCGGCGCAGCCCGCGCGCTTTCCCAATCTGAAGCCCTCGACCAAGTCGATCTCGCTCCGCTTGCCGCTCGATCTCCTCGAACGCATCAAAATCGAAGCCAATCGGCGTGACGTTCCTTACCAATCCCTTATTAAGGTCTGGTTGAAGGAAAAGACCGGCTGAGTCTG
>DASYPO010000208.1:0-12297 GCA_036006545.1 Bryobacteraceae bacterium | reverse complement strand
TGGATATTCGCTGCCTGATTTGCGGTGGCGACGGCTGCTCCGTGTGTAAGCAATCCGGCTGGGTGGAGTTGATGCCCTGCGGCCTGGTGCATCCCGCGGTGCTGCGTTCGGGCGGCGCCGATCCCGAGAAGTGGAATGGCTTCGCGTTCGGTCTGGGACTGACGCGGTTGGCCATGATGCGCTACGGCATCGACGATATCCGATTGATGATGGGCGGAGATCTGAGGTTCTTGAAGCAATTCTAATGGGCCGCAGATGGACGCAGATGGCCGCCGATAAGAACCCGTTGCATTTTATCTGCGTTTATCTGCGTTTATCTGCGGCTAATTAACTATGAAGTTTTCTTACAACTGGCTCCGCGAGCTCGTCGACGGCCTCCAAACGCCGCCCCAGGAACTGGAGCGTCTGATCACGATTCACACTGCCGAGTGCGATCGTGTCGAAGAAGTGGGCGCGCCGTTATCGACCGCATCGGAAGCCACAGTGCTCTCCGGCGCCAACAAACGATTCACAGTCGAAACAGTTCGCTATGGAAAGAAAGACGTGGTCTGCGGCGCGCCGAATTGCCGCCCCGGCCTGCGCACGGTTTACCTCCCCGTCGGCAAGAAAAATTTCGACGGATTCGAAAGCGACGGCATGCTCGCTGCTGAATCCGAGCTCGGCATCAGTCGCGATCACTCCGGGATCGTCGAACTCGCAGGGCCCCTCGACCTCCAACCCGACCACATCATCGAAGTCGACAATAAATCGCTCACGCATCGACCCGACCTGTGGGGTCATCACGGCATGGCTCGCGAAGTCGCTGCGATCACCCACGGCCGGTTGCTCGATCCCGTCAAAAAGCGCGACCTGAGTGCGCCGCCCGCCATCAAAATCACGATCAAGGAGCCGGCGCTGTGCCCGCGCTATTCCGCGCTGGTGTTTGAGAACGTCACCGTCAAGCCGTCGCCGCTGTGGCTGCGCTATCGCCTCGAAGCGCTGGGCATGAACTCAATTTCCAACATCGTCGACGTCACCAATTACGTCATGGCCGCGATCGCGCAACCCATGCACGCTTTCGACGCCGAAAAACTGCACGGCGGCGAGATCATCGTGCGCAGCGCCAGCGATGGTGAAGCGCTTCCGGCGCTGAACGGCGAGACTTACACGCTCGATTCTTCCAACCTTGTGATCGCCGACGCGAAAGGTGCAGTCGCGCTCGCGGGAGTCATCGGCGGCGCGGGCAGCGCGATTTCGGATTCGACCACCCGCATCGTGCTCGAAAGCGCGAATTTCAACGCGTCCAGCATCCGACGTACCTCGACCAAGATCCGCCTGCGTACCGACGCCTCACAACGCTTCGAAAAGGCGCAGGATCCGGTCAACACCGTGCGCGGGCTGCTCCTGGCCCTCGATCTTTTGGAGCAAGTCTCGCCCGGAATCAAACTCGTCGGCGGTCTCTGCGATCTGTTCTTTCCACCCTCCGCACCAGCGCCAATCGAGCTGCCCCTGGACTGGCTGGATCGCAAGCTGGGCTGTACCGTCCCGCCCGCCGAAGTGAAGCGCATTCTAACCGCTCTCGAATTCGGCGTATTGGAAAGCAGCCCGCGTGTGTTCTCCGTAACCGTCCCGAGTTGGCGCGCGACGAAAGACGTTTCGATTAAAGACGACCTCGTCGAAGAAGTCGGCCGCACCATTGGCTACGACAACATCACGCCCGTTCCCCCGCTTTCGCCCGCGGTGGTTCCACCGCAGCTTCCCGAGCGCGCTTTTCACCATCACGTGCGCGAGCTAACCGCCGCGCAGGGTTTTACCGAGGTCTTCAATTACTCGTTTATCAGCGAACAGCAGGCCCGCGATTTCGGGCTCGACCCCGCACGGCACGTTGCCGTGGCGAATCCCATCGTGGCCGAACAGGACCTGCTACGTACCAGCCTGCTGCCCGGCATCCGCAGGAACATCGAAACCAACATCAGGAATTTCGATGCATTCCGGCTGTTCGAAATCGGGCGCGAGATTCATCCGGATCACGAGGAGCCGCACCTAGTCGCGGTCGTGTACGCGAAGGACGATGGCTCGGCGGGATTGCTCGAACTGAAGCGTCTGGCCGAGTGTCTTCTGGCCGGGATCACCGCGCGGCCTGCTACAGCGCGCGTCTACGAACATCCACGACGCTCGGCCGAGATCGTCGCCGGTGAAACCGTGATCGGGCGTCTGTTCGAATTCCATCCGCGTATGGTCGAAACGGGCCGCGCAGCCGTGCTGGACCTGAATCTGGACTCGCTCGCTTCACTCCAACCCGCGTCGGTTCGCTATCAGCCGCTGCGGCGATTCCCCACCAGCACTTTCGATCTTTCGGTGATCGCGGGTCCGCGCGCGCTGATCGGCGAAGTGCAGGCGGCGATTCCCGTCGCTCCCGAGATTCTCGCTATCGAATTTCTGCGCGAGTTCACTCTACCCACGAGCGAGCGCAGCCTGACTTATCGACTGACGCTGGGCGCGCCCGACCGTACGCTGACGTCCGAAGAAGTAGGCGCGATCCGCACGCGCATCATCGCGGAGATGACCGCTTTGGGCTACAAGTTCACATCCTAACCAGCGCTTGGAGGGCGGGTCCCCTGACCCGCGGCCGACGCCCTCGTCGGCCTGTGGCCGGAGACCGGAAGGTTAGGCGCGGACGCGGCGTCCGCCCTCCAGAAACAAAAAAACGGGGCAGGTTTTAACCCGCCCCGCCGGTTAGTTCTTCTGGCTCCTGGCTCCTCGCCTCAGAAGTTGAACTTCAACACGAACTCGATGATGCGACCGCCTGTGTCATTCGTGTTCGAAAGATCGCGATAAGACGAGTTGTTCGCCAGCTGACCGAACCCCGACGCGTTGGTGTTCAGGTTAGTCGTGATCCCATTGCCCGGTACAAACAGCAGGAAGTTCTGCAGGTTGAAAACGTTGATGGCCTGCGCGCGGAACTCGACGTTGGCTCGCTCGCCGATCATGGTCTTCTTGCCGACGCTGACGTCCCACTTCTGCTGTCGGGGACCGTACAGGAACGCGCGATTGCCCATTTGGCCGGCTTCCGGCGCACTGATGTACGGCGCGTTCTTGTCGAGCGTCCGGCCCGGCAGCAGATCATAGCCGGCCAGCGTGTTGTCGATGATCGACTGCGGCAAATAGTACACCACGCCCTGACCTTGCGCATTGGTGGTCTTGCGGATCTGCATCATATCCTGCAACTCGCTGGCAGTGATGTTGTGCAGTACCACGCCTGGCTCGTTCTGATTGAACGTTCCGCGATTGCTGGTGAGGCGGATCGGCGTACCGGATTGAATACGCGTCACCGAAGCGATCTGCCAGCCTTCCAGCGCCTTGCGCGCGAATACGTTGTAGTGTCCATTGAGGAAGTGGCGTTTCGCGCCGAACGGCAGCTCGTAGATCCAGTTCATCTTGAGCGCATGGCGGATATCGTACGGTGACGGCCCGTTGTCCAGCGACTGATTGCGCGCCGTCGTGAAGCTCCCCGCGATTCCGTTGGTGAACTCGTTGCCCGTCGAATGGCTCCAGGTATAGCTGCCCTGGAACAGCAGTCCTTTGGACATACGGCGGCGAACTTCCGTTTGCAGACCGTTGTAGTGCGTGTGCCCCGCGTTCTGAAGGATTGTGGCCGAACCGGTGCCGCCTGCCAGTGGATTCACTTCGAAGAAATTGACTGGCCGGCCGGCGGCGATCAGGCGATTCATGCGAGTCGTGTTGGTCGCGATAGCGTTGGCCAGCGATCCCGCCTGGCCTTGTGCGATCTGCGTCGCTACCGTTGTGTCATTGTTCGCTCCCACCGACAGCGAGATGATCGGCAGCGGCTGCTGACCGGCGAGGCCGGCGTACACATTGCTGTTGGGCGTGGTCTGACGCGCCAACACCAGGTTGGCTTGAGCGATCTTGAACTCGTTTAGGAATCCGTTCTCAATGATGTTGATCTCGTTGATATTGATGTTGCGCCACAGTCCCGTGCCGTGGTTACCCACGTAACGAACCTCCATCACGGTGTCCTTGGTCAACTGCCGCTGGAAACCGAAATTCCAGCTCTGCACGTATCCGGTCCGCAGATTCGGATCGAACTCGGCGACGCTGTTATTCGGCTGGAGTTGCAACGGGAAGGATGGCTCCGGAATCGCGCGCGACGGCAGCGGGTTGCGGAAGAGCACCGAGCCTGGCGCTCCGAAGATGGTCGGGAAACCTGCCGGATCCACACTCAAGCTGACCGTGCGGCCCTGATTGGTGTTCCACACCGAGAACGTGGACCCGTCTTCGCGCACGCTGTTGATGGAATAACCGGCGCGCAGCACGCTTTCGCCATCGCGGCCGATCAGCCACCCTAGCGGCTTGAAGCTGCTCTTCGGCAATACCCACGCCAAGCCGACCGACGGCGCGTAGAGCGGATGGAGATCGAAACCGGTCTCGCCATCCGTGATCTGCCGGTACTCCGGGGTTTTGCCGGTGAGCGTTCCCGGCATAAACAAATTCCCCACGCCGGAGATGCCCCATGCGCCCGCATAACCAACACGTGTGTACACCCCGTTCAGATTTATCGGCGGAGCCTGCAGGTCCAGCCGAATCCCGTAATTGAAGGTAAGGTTCGGCCGCACGCGCCAGGAGTCCTGTACGAAAATCCCCGACTCTCGCTGGCGATTCTTCACCACCGGCTGAAATGCACCGTACTTCTTCGTATCGGCATCCAGGATGACATTCCGGGTGATGGAAGAAACCCGCCCGGTGAGCAGTGCATACAAGGCGCCCGCATCGCCTTGATTGGTGGCGTTGCTGCCTGGGAAGTTGGTGGCGTTGAAAAGAGCTGTCGTGACCGGGTCGCCCGCGGCCAACGAAAACGTTACGCCCGGCGTGAATTGGCTGTTGTTCGCCGACGACGACCAGGTGTTGACCTGGGTAAAACTGCCACCGAAGTTGTACAGGTGAACGCCGCGTGAATAGGAAAGGTTGCCGTTCAACTGCTTGAGCGGCGTGTTGCGACGCGTCTGACCCGTAGTACGGAACGGACTGGTGACGAAATTGAAATTCGGAGCAAAGCCGTTGAACTGCAAGAAGTCCGGCGCGCCAATTCCGTTGTTAAAAATCACCGTTCCGCCCGTCAGGCCAAAGCGAATTTCACTGGTCAGCCGCGGAGTGATGGTGGACCGCACCGCTCCGACGCCGGAGAAGGCGATGCCGCCCTGGTTACCGTCGACGGTGCCGTTGAGCACGTTGCCGGTGCCCGGAAAAATCGGGCTGGCGGTGCCGACATTCACGCCATCGGGCGATCGCAGATTGGTCTGGTAGTTGTAAATGAACTCCAGGTGATGCTTGGAGGTGACGTTGTAATCCAGGCGAAACGTCGGGAATTTCCGGTAGTTGCCGCCCTTGCTGAGAAAGTCGATGTTGTTGCGGTTGTAGTCGGTGTTGCTCGCGATGCGGCTCTTGAGACCCGGAAATCCGTTGGTCAGCCCTGCGATCTGCGACAGCGCCTTCGCCACAATCGGGTCGGGCGTTGAAACGAAATTGGCGGCGCCGGCAAGTTGCAGGACGTTCACCGTTCGTACTGTGCCGGCGGTGTCGCGATAGCGGAAGTTCCCGGCGATGGCTTCCGGCGTAAGGACCGTGCCTGTCGGCTCGGTGTAGGTCTGCGGCAAGCGCAGAATCTCAACGTGACCGAAGAAGAACAGCTTGTTCTTCTTGATCGGGCCGCCGATCAATCCGCCGAACTGGTTGAACACCACGTGATCGCGTGGAAATCCTTGAAGGTTGTTGTAGTAGTAGTTGGCGTTGAAGAACTGGTTGCGATGCTGCTCGAACAGTCCACCGTGAAACTCGTTGGTGCCGTTGCGAGTCACTAGCTTCATCTGCAGCGCGCCCTCGCCGTTGCTGTCAGCGCCCGCCGCCGCACCGACGATGGTCATTTCTTCGATGGCTTCCGCGCGCGGAAAGATGCCCAGGAAGAATCCATCGCTCGAGCGATTGCTGTTGTCCTGAATATTGATTCCATCGAGTGTCGTGTTCAGCGCGCTCTGCGGCAGGCCGTACACCGACGTACTGCGCGGCACGCCCGGCGTCGCGCTGCCCGGCTGCGTGACGATCAGCTCGGTGATGTTGCGGCTGGTAAACGGCAGTTCGTGCAACTGCCGACCGACCAGCGTCGACGTCAGCGTCGCCGTTCCGGTTTGCAATACTTCGGCGCCGCCCTGCACTTCCACCGTCTCGGTCAGCGAGCCGATCTGCAGCGTGGAGTTCACGGTCGCGGGAACGCCCGCGTCCAGCTTGATGTTATCCAGCACGTCCGTCTTGAAGCCTTGCAGGCTTACCGTTACCTTGTAGATTCCGGTGGGCAGGCTGGCGACGATCCAGTAGCCGCGCTCATCGCTCTTGATCTCGAAATTCTGCCCGGTAGCCGCGTTCGAGACGCGCACCTGGGCGCCGACGACTGCCGCGCCTTGCGGATCGGTAACCGTTCCGTCCAGTCGGCTGGTGACTTGAGATAACGCTAACGCCGCGCAGGCGATCAGCAGAAGAAAATTGCGCAGAGACCTCATGTGGGCCCTCCCTAACGAATCAGAAAATGTTCAGTCGCACGGAGACTAAGGCCGCTTTCCCCAGCCGGGCCATTTCAGGACATCGTATTACAATCCGTTGTCCGACGCTAGGGGTTGGGATTAACACGCTTGTTGACAGACAAGCATATGGGTCGAGAAAACCTGGAGGGCGGCCCCCCGGGTCCGCGCCCGTTCCCCTGACCGGGCATCCGTTAGAGGCGACCAGGGAGCGCCTGGGGTCTGGGGACCCGCCCCGCGCGGTGATATGCTTCCGGTGTGCTGATCCGATTGCTGGTCTTCGCGTCCTCGCTTGCGCTCGCTGCGCCCCCAGTTGAAACCCTCGCGCGCTCCGTGACGATTTATCGCGACACCTATGGCGTTCCGCACGTCTACGCGCCCACCGATGCCGCGTGCGTCTTCGGTTTCGCATATGCGCAGGCCGAGGACAACTTCTGGCAGATCGAGGACAGCTATATCCGCTCACTGGGCCGCGCTTCCGAAATCTACGGCGAGAAAACCGTGGGTGACGATCAACTGGTTCGCGCCCTGCGGATTCCTGAACTCTCCAAGATTGAGTACGCGAAGGCCCCGCCGCAGATCAAGGAGGTCGCCGACGCGTATGCCGCGGGGATCAACTATTACCTGACGCGCGGACGCGGCGACAAAGCGCGCCTCCTGACGACATTCGAGCCGTGGCACCTGTTCGCTTTTACTCGCTATTCGATGTATTTTTCGTTCCTGTACGGCCAAACCGGCCTGAAGCGTGAAGAGATCTCGTCGGCGACGCAGCAGGGGTCGAACATGTGGGCCGTGATGCCCTCGAAATCAGCCAGCGGGCACGCGATGTTGTTCATCAATCCACATCAGCCGTTTTTCGGGATGGGCCAGTGGTACGAGGGCCACGTGCATAGCGACACAGGCTGGAACATGTCCGGCGCGACGTTCTTCGGTTCGGCGTTCCCCAGCACAGGCCACACCGAAACCCTCGGCTGGAGCCACACAGTGAACCATCCCGGTGTGTACTCGATCTGGGAGGAAAAGTTCGACAAGCCGTCTGATCCGCTGGCCTACCGCTATGGCAACGAATATCGCCATGCGATCGAATGGTCCGAATCGATTCGCGTGAAGACTTCAACGGGTATGACCACGCGCACCTTCAAAATGCGGCGCACGCATCACGGATCCGTGGTGGCGAATCGCGATGGCAAGTGGGTTTCGGTGAATTTCGGGAAGCTGGAGGAAGGCGGGCAGGTGCAGCAGCGCTTTGAAATGACGCACGCGCGCAATCTGGCCGAGTTCCGTGCCGCGTTGAGCCGCCTCGCGGTGCCCCTGTTCAACACCGTGTACGCCGACCGCGACGGCAATATTCTCTACGTCTACTCAGGCGCCGTGCCGCGCCGCTCGACCAAGTACGACTGGAGCAAACCGGTCGACGGATCCGATCCCGAAGCCGAGTGGAAAGGCTACCACTCGCTTGACGAGCTGCCACAGGTATTCAATCCCAAGTCGGGCTTCGTGCAGAATTGCAATTCGTCGCCGTTCACCACCTCGAGTTTGAACGAAGATAATCCCGACGAATCGAAATTTCCGAACTACATGGTGCACGATCCGGAAATGGCGCGAGCGCGCATCTCGCGTCGCATCCTGTTCAACAAGGAATCCTTCACCTTCGACGAATGGGCTGCGGCGGCGTTCGACACCTACGTTATCGAGGCCGAGAGCGGAATCGCGCGCATCGTCGATTCGTTTAACAGACTGAAGCTGGCGGACGGCGTGAAAGCGTTCAAACTTCGTCCGATGGTGCGGACGCTTCAGGAGTGGGATCATCGCGCCCGTTTGTCGTCCGTGGCCATGACGTTGTTCACGAGGTGGGCGCAGTTGCAGACGCCGTCGTCGGGCAACGGGATGCAACCCTCCAAGCGCGATCCGATCGAGATGTTGGAAGAAGTGGTGGCGGAGTTGAATAAGACCTACGGCACGTGGGAAGTGAAATGGGGCGACGTGAATCGCTTGCAGCGCAACCACACCAGCGGGGACGAGCCGTTCAGCGATCAGCGCACCAGCCTGCCGGTGGCCGGCGGGCCGGGCGACGTCGGGATCGTATTCAACTTCTACACGCGCCCCGCGCCGGGCCAGAAGATGCGCTACGGTGTGGCCGGACATTCTTTCGTCGAGATCGTCGAATTCGGGCCGGTGATCAAGGCGAAATCGATTCTGCAGTTCGGCGAGAGCGCGGATTCAAAGAGCCCGCATTATTTCGACCAGGCGAAACTCTACGCGCAGCAGCAGTTCAAGCCGGCGTGGTTTACGCTGGCCGAGATCAAGGCTAACGCCGAGCGGACGTATCATCCGGGCGAGTGATCGAAACTAATCGCTGCGCAGCGCAGCCATCGGATCGATCCGCGCCGCTCGTCGCGCCGGAATCCAGCTAGCGAGCACCGCCGTGAATCCCAGCACCGCGATCCCTGCGGAAAATGCCACCGGATCCGACGCCGAGATCCCATACAGCCACGCTTTCAGCATGCGCGTCGTCGCCAGCGCCAGCACCAGTCCCGCGATTCCGCCTACCACCAGCAACGCCAGCCCCTGTTTCAGAAACATCGCGACCACTTCGCCCGGGCGCGCGCCCAGCGCCATCCGAATCCCCACCTCGCGGGTACGCCGCGCAGCGACGAAGGCGATGACTCCGTAGAGTCCCAGGGCGCTCAGCAGGACCGCCAGCAGGCTGGTCGAAAGCAGCACCGCGCCCGCCAGCCGAACGTCGGCGAAATGCCCGCGTACCTGCCCGATCATCGGCATCAACTCGGTGATAGGAACATCGGGATCAATGGAGGAGATCGTGCGCTTGATCTCGGGAATCGCGGATTCGGCATCGCCGCGGACGCGGATCGCCATCCGCGCATCCACTTGTGTGCTGTCCTGCCAGAACGGAACAAATACCATCGGCGTGGCGCTCGAATCGGCGCTGTACAACATCGAGTCGCGCGCGACTCCTACCACCCGATACGGCCGTTTCGCGAACACAATGACCTTTTCGAGAGCCGATGAATACGGCCACAGTCGGCGCGCGAGACTTTCATTCACGACCGCAACCTGCTGTGCGCCGGCGACGTCGTGGCCGTCGAATTCACGCCCCTGAAGAATTCCGATTCTCAAGGTCTCAAAGAACCGCGGAGCAACTTCCTGATAGCTCACCCGCGAAGGACGTTGCGGATCGGCGGGCAGGTCCGCGGGAAGCGACAGCGTGTTCTGACCACCGGGTCCCCAAACCAATCCCAAGCCGCTGGTAAACGTCACCGACTCGACTTCGCCGATTCCGTTCAGCCGATTCACAACTTCGCGCAGGAATACTTGTGCTTTGGCCGGCGAATAGCTCATCAAGCGCGGACGCAAGCGCGCGGCCACCACGTGATGAACATCAAAGCTGGACTGGTTTTCGAGATTCGACCCGCTACGCGCCAGCAGACCCGCGCCGACCAGCAGCGTGAGCGACAACGCCACTTGTGCTGCGACAAGTACGGCGCGGAGTCGCGACCGAACACCCGACCCTGCGCCCGAGGACCGCAGCGTGTCGCCCGTGTTGCCGCGAGACGCCAGCAGCGCCGGTAGCAACCCGAACAGCACTCCCGCCCCAAGCGAAACCGCGGCTGCAAAGATCACCACTTGCGGGTCGAGTCGAAGATCGTAGAACCGGCCGTACCCTTCCGCATCCCGCCGGTAGAAACCCATGAGCAACTGGCTGGTCCATCGGGACAGCACAAGACCGAGAGCGCCGCCGAGCGCCGCCAGCAGAATGCTCTCGGTCAAGAGTTGACGGAGGATCCGAAGTCGCGACGCACCCAGCGAAATTCGCATCGCGATTTCTTTCGCGCGCGCCGTGCCGCGGGCCAGCAGCAAGCCGCCCAGGTTCGCGCACGCGATGACCAACAACATTCCTGCGGTGATCGCCAGCAGACGCGCCAACGTCTGGGCGCTGCGTTGGTCCCGGGGACGAATTCCCGTGGCTGGCTCCAGCACCAGCGGGATGTGCCAGGAATCCGAAGCCGATGGGTTCCAGACTTGTCGGAGCAAGCCTTCCATTTCGGAGCGCGCCTCGCTCACGGTCTTGCCGGACGCCAGCCTTCCGTGGATCGACAGCAAGTGGCAATCTTCGGAGAGAGCATCGCACCAGCGATATCCGGTGCGAACCATCATCAGCGGGATCCAAACCTGGTTGGGAGTCTGACCCAGCAGCACGCCGCCGAAATCCTCCGGCGCGACGCCGATCACCTGGAAAGTTTTTCCATTTATTCGCAGTGAGCGACCCGTCACGGCCGGATCTCCGCCGAACCGCGACCGCCACAGCCCGTATCCAATCACCGCCACCGCGTCGCGATCCGGAACCGAGTCTTCCTCGGGTGAAAAAAACCGTCCCAGCGCGGGCTTGAGGCCGAGAGTGGGAAAGTACCTACTCGAAACGACTGCGCCGGAGAGCTCCCCGGCTTCTCCGTTGATGTTCACGTAGAGCGGCGCGGTGGAGTAATGCGCGGTCACAGAATCGAGCGCGGTAATGTGATCGCGAATATGCGTGTATTCCGCGTAGCTGACCTCCGAGTTCACGCTGTTTTTTCCCGTCCCATACATCCGCACCAGGCGATCTGCATGCTCGACGTTCAGCGAGCGGAGAAACAACGCATCGATGAAGCTGTAGACCGTGACGCAGCCCGCGGTCGCGAGTGCCACCGTTAACAGCGCGACGGCCGTGAAACCGGGACTGTTTGTAAGCACGCGGAACGCATAGCGCAGATCCTGAATCAGCCGCTCGATCCACATCCAGGCCCACGCCTCGCGGCTTTCTTCGCGCAGTCGTGTCGAATTTCCCAGAGCCCGTCGCGCCGCATGAGGATCGCCAAGCTCGGCCGCTTTGCGCGCCACGTGATCCTGCATTTCTTCCTCAAGATCGCGCTCCAACTGATCGCGCCTCGCGATCATCAGCAGCTTGCGCCAGGTCTCAGCCAGCCATCGCATCGCGTTGCTCTAAGCCGGCGCGATCGCCTTGCGAATCGCCGCCGTCACCTTCTCGAATTCTGAAACTTCAACACTCAGTTGCTTCCGTCCCGCCGGCGTGAGCTTGTAGTAGCGCGCGCGGCGATTATTTTCGCTTTGGCTCCATTCCGCCGTCACCCAGCCCTTCACCAGCATGCGCTGCAGCGCCGGGTAGAGCGAGCCTTCCTCCACTTGCAGAACGTCGTTAGTGACCTGCTGGATGTGCTGGGCTATGCCGTAGCCGTGTTGCGGTCCGCTGCGCGCCAGCGATCGCAGGATCAGCATGTAGAGAGTCCCCGGAGGGATTTCGGTGCGTCCCATAGTCTCACTACTATAGTCTGACTATGGGAGGGAGCTGTCAACCGCCGTCAGGTAAGCCCACTGCCGGCAGCGCCGTGACAGCCGGCTCGCGCCGCAGCGTCGGAAGCTTTCCGTAAGTCAAGCCGCGCCAGATCCATTCCATCGGTCCGAATCGATAGCGTCGCAGCCACCAATTGCTGAACGGCACCTGCAAACCGTACAGCACCACCGTCGGAATCAAGCCCAGCGCGGGTCCCACTTTTCCATACAGTCCGGTCGTGTAGTGATAGAAGAACAGCGTGCACAAAATCGATTGCAGCAGGTAGTTGGTCAGCGCCATGCGCCCCACGGCAGCGAAAGGTCGCAGACGTTCCTTCCACGTTTCGCTCTGGGTGATCAGCACCGCGAGACCCGATGCGTATCC
>DASYPO010000207.1:0-8477 GCA_036006545.1 Bryobacteraceae bacterium | reverse complement strand
GTGCAGTTGAAGAGCAGTGTTTCGCGCAGCGATTGGAGATCGCGAGCTTCGGCGAATTCGCGCACGACGATCCTTCCGCCGGCGATGTGAAAATCGCGCAGGAGCGCCGGGAGAAAGATAGCGGGCTCGATCAGCATCGAGTAATGGCGATAGGCGTACGCCACGTCGAACGGATTCTCCTCGCGTGGGAGTTGGAGAGCTTCGGGGAAGAGCGGATCCACGGCGCTGAAGGGACTCTCGGGCGGCGGAGTACGATGGGGCGCATCGTTCGACAGTTTGTAGACCGGCAGCCAGCGTACGCCGTAGACGTCGCTCGTAAGCGATTGGTAATAGCGGAACGCAAAGCGGGCGGCCTCGCCGAACTGTTGCCGAAATTCAGGCGTGACGCGCGCGCTATCGTAAACCGAAACTGGATCCCAATAGCCGCCGCCGATATTGGAGGTGGTGTCGGGCGGCATCGCCTTGGTGTAGATCGTCACGGTGTAGCCGCGTTGCTGGAGTAATCGAGCGGACGCGAGTCCAACGATTCCCGCGCCCAGTACCGCCGCTTCGCGAGTAGGCAGATCGGCAGCCGCTTGAACGGCGAGGTGCGCCGTGCCCCAGCAGAGCGTGATCCCAGCGCCGCCGTGACCGTAGTTATGGATCACCGTTTTCGCGTCGAGCTTCTCGGCGCGGACGACGAAACCGGAGGGACGGAAGGGTCGCAATCCGACGATGGTCCGGATTACGCGATCGGGTGAGATGAGCACGCGCGCGAGCCCGAACCGGCGCGGCGAAGGCGGAGTAATGATGCCAGCGCGTCGGGTCGCGCATCCGGTGAGTCCGGCACCGAGGGCGAGTGATGATACGCGCAGGAGTTCGCGGCGCGAGATCGGCATAGATACAGTGATAACATCGTGCGCATGACGACTCGGAGACGCGCTCTGGCTGTATTTACGGCTGCAGCGTGCGGCGGAACCGTCCTGGCGATCGATTCGCGCCAGCCGGCGCCGAAGTTCCGCGCCAAATCGATGGACGGCGAGATGTTCACCAACGAATCGCTCAAGGGCAGGCCAGTGCTGCTGCAATTCTGGGCGACGTGGTGCGGATATTGCCGATCGGATCAGCCTGCGGTCGACAAAATGGTACGCGAATTCGGGCCGAAAGACCTGGTGGTTCTGGCAGTGGATGTCAACCAATCCAAGAAAAAGGTGCAGGAGTATTTGCAGCATTCGCCGCGCGAGGGTAAGATCGTGCTGACCGAGGACACGAACCTGGCGGCGATTTTCCCGGCGCCAGGGTATCCGCTGTATGTACTCATCGATCGGGAAGGCAAGATCGCGGGAACCCAAGAGGGCGCGGGCGGGGAGCGCGCGTTGCGTCGACTGCTTAAGAAGGTCGGGTTGGAGGAAGAGTAGGGAAAGCACAGCCGGACCAGGGGGTCCGGCGCGGGCGAGGGCGCCCGCCCCCCCAAATCCAACCAGCCCACCAAACGCTAGGCGGAGGGGAGCATCACTTCAAGGCGCGCGCCGCCCTCCGCACGATTCGCCGCTGCGATCGTTCCGCCGTGCTGGATAACGATTCCCTCCGCCACGGTCAGCCCGAGGCCGGTGCCACGGGCGTCGAGGCGAGTGGTCACGAACGCGTCGAAGATATCGGGCAGAACGTCGGGCGGAATGCCGCGGCCGTTGTCTTCCACCGCGGTCAGAATCCAGCGCTGCCCCGCCCTCTCCGCAGTTCGCGAGCGGGCTTCGATGCGACCCGAGGTTCCCTCGATCGCGTTCAGTGCGTTGCGCAGCAGATTCACGAACACCTGCACGAGGCGATCGGAGTTACCGATCACGCGATCTTCGGCGCGAATCTGGTTCACGAATTCGACACCCGAGGATTTTTCGTCGATCGCAACCAGCCCCCAGGCTTCCTCGACCAGCGGCCGGAGCGCCAGCGGCTCCATTTGCTGCTTGCGGACCTTGGAGAAACCGACCAGGCTTTCGCTGATGCGTTGGAGTCTTTGAGCAACGCGCTGCATGCGAGCCAGGCGTTCGAGAGTTTGGGGATCGCGTCCGTCGCGAGAAAAGCTTTCGATCAGTTTTTCGATGGAACCGTTGAGGACCGCTAGAGGTGTGTTCAATTCGTGGGCCACGGATGCCGAAAGCATTCCGAGACTCACCAGCCGATCCTGTTCTTCGAGGCGACGCAGAGCGGCTTCGAGCTCGTCCTCGTGACGCCGCAGTTCTCCGACAGTGACATTGCGCGAGCGCATGATCTGGCCGATCTCGTCCCCAAGGATGTCTTCGGCGGGGATCATTTCGCGTTCGCGATCGCCGGCTTGCGTCGCTTGGTCGGCTTCGAGCATGCGCCGCAGCGGCCCGTATACATAGGATGGCATGATGACCAGCTCCAGCAGAAGGATCGCGAGAACGTAAATCACCCCCAGTACCAGGAATAGTGTGATCTTTGCCTGGACCACTACTGCTCGTGCGGCGCTTTCGCTCATTTCAGTTCCACGGCGAGCCTCTGCTGTGCTACTATTGCCTGTTTGTTCTAAGATGCTTACTTCACGGCTGTGGGCGTCGGAAACCAGCTTTTCAAACAGCGGAATTAGTGAGAAGTATGCGGCACCTGTGAGCACTAGGAAAAACAGGTTGTGCAGCACCATAAGCTTGGGCCGGACCTTCAGGTCGCCGAAAGTTCTTGCTATACTGGATTTCTTCTTGTCAGACAAGAATTATTACTCCGCTTGCGCACGCAGTACGGTTGTGGTAGAAACTTAGGGAGCGCAAAACACGTGGTGGTGGCTGGGAAGCGGACCCTGGCCAGGCTACGGTGATTACACGGCTTGTTTGATATTCGCCCGCACGACGGAGCTTGGCGCTCCGAGCAGGAGCGGGTTGACGGGAAGTTCGGAGGATTACGCCGGCCCTGTGCGGGCTGGCGCAGGACACTCGATGGCTGCCATTTTTCCGAAAGCTTCTGATCTGGTAATGAAGGTGGGCGGGCTGGTGCTCGGGCTGGGTTTGCTCGGGGGCGTCGGCGCGTACGTCTACTTTTCGCATCCCAAGGTGATCGACACCGGCTACCAGCCGATGCAGCCGGTTCCCTACAGCCACAAGCTGCACGTGGGCCAGTTGGGTCTGGATTGCTTCTACTGTCATTCGACGGTTTACAAAGCAGCCTACGCGGCGATCCCGGCGAGCGAAACCTGCATGAACTGCCACGCGCGGGTGAAGGACAAGAGTCCGCGACTGCAACTGATCCGCGACAGCTTTGCCACCGGCAAGCCGGTTCCGTGGGTGAAAATTCACAGGATGCCTGACTACGTTTATTTTAATCACCAGGCACACGTTACGGCGGGCGTAAGTTGCGTGAGCTGCCATGGTCGCATCGATCAGATGATCGAGGTGAAACAGGAGAAGCCGCTCAACATGGGCATGTGCCTGGATTGCCACCGCGACCCAGCGCCGAATGTGCGGCCGCCGGAGCTGGTGACAAAACTGGATTGGGTTCCGGATCGCGACCCGCGGGAGATCGGGAACGAGATCATCGCGAAGAAGAATATTCATCCCCCAACTAATTGCTCGGGGTGCCACCGATGAGTCTGATTTCGATAACGGGAGCCAAGGGAAGCGGCCGCCAGTATTGGCGCAGTCTGGACCAGCTCGCCGACACGCCGGAATTTCGCGAGTGGCTGCACCGCGAGTTCAAAGACAACGCGACGGAGATGCTGGAGGGCGAATCGCGCCGCAATGTGCTGAAGCTCATGGCGGCGTCGTTCGGATTGGCTGGTCTAGCGGCGTGCCGTCGTCCGGTGGAACACATTCTGCCGTTGTCAAAGGGCGTTGAGGATTACATTCCGGGGCAGCAGCGTTTCTACACGTCGGTAATGGCGTTGAACGGCGACGCGGCGGGGATTTTGGTTGAGGCGCACGACGGCCGGCCGACCAAAATCGAAGGCAACCCTGATCATCCGGCGAGCCAAGGAGCGGCGACGGCGCTGGCGCAAGGCGCGCTGCTGAATCTGTACGATCCCGATCGGTCGAAGCAGGTTCTCGCTAACGGGAAAGAGTCGAGCTGGAAGAATTTCGAAGAGGCCGTCAAGGCGCTGTCGCTGGGCGATGGGACGGGTCTGCGATTCCTGAGCGAAACGGTGGTTTCGCCGACGCTCGCGGCACAGCGCGCGCAGGCGCTGGCGAAATATCCGAAGGCTAAGTGGATTGAGTACGAATCGATTTCCCGCGAGAACGAACGCGCGGGCTCGACGCTGGCGTTCGGCCAGGCCGTAGACGTACTTCCGCAGTACGACAAAGCCAAAGTGATTTTGTCGCTCGACGCCGATTTCCTGGGGCTCGATTCGACGACGCCGCTGCCGACGCGGTTGTTTTCGAAGCGCCGCCGCTTCGACACCGAAGAGGAAATGGAGCATCTCAGCCGGCTCTATATCGTTGAGAGTCAGTTTTCGCTGACGGGCGCAAATGCGGATCATCGGTTGCGCATGCGCGGCACTGAAGTGATGCAGTTCGCGGCGGACGTGGCGGCAGCGCTGGGTTCGGTCGCGGGGCTGAACGTGATGGGCGGCGCAGGCGACAAGCGCGCGAAGTTTATCGCCGCTCTCGTCAAAGATCTGAAGGAAGCCGGCAAGGAAGCGCTGGTGGTAGCGGGTCCGCGGCAACCGGCGATGGTGCATGCGCTGGCGCACGCGATGAACGCGTCGCTGGGAAGCGATGCGGTTTCGTACGCCAAGCCCCCCGCGGCGGACAAAGTCGAAACGGGTGTCGCAGCTATTAACGGGCTCGCCGGGGAAATGAACTCGGGCGCGGTTTCGACTCTAGTTATTCTCGGCGGCAACCCGGCGTACACGGCGCCAGCGGATGCGCAGTTTGCGGCGGGGATGGGAAAGGTCGCGGGGTCGATTTATCTCGGTCCCGAACCGAATGAAACCGCGGTCGTCGCCAAATGGCACGTACCGGAAGCGCATTTCCTCGAGACCTGGGGCGACGCTCGTTCGAAGAACGGAACGGTCGCGATCCAGCAGCCGCTGATCGAACCGTTGTTCGGGGGCAAGTCGGCGATCGAGATCATGGCGTTGCTGCTGGGGACGAAAGAGCAGCGCGCTTACGACATTGTGAAGGCGCAGTATTCGGCAGCGGGCGGCGAGAAAGCCTGGAAGCAGGCATTGAACGACGGAATCGTCGCATCGGCAAGACCGGCGGAAGCGGCGAAGGCGACGGCGGATGCGAAGAAGATCGGCGCCGCGGTTGCGGCGGAACCGAAGGCTTCGGACGGTGGAATCGAAGTTGCCTTCGTGCCGAGTGCGTCGAGCTGGGACGGCACGTACGCCAATAACGGCTGGATGCAGGAAGCGCCCGACCCAATGACCAAGCTCACTTGGGGCAACGCGCTGATGATCAGCCCGGCCATGGCCCGCAAGCTGGCAGTTCGCGATGGCGACGTGGTCGAATTGTCGCGCGCTGGTTTGAAAATGGAAGCGGCGGTAATGGTGCAGCCGGGGCATGCGGACGACGCGGCCAGCATCGCGCTGGGATATGGTCGGACGCACTGCGGCCGCGTGGGATTGAACGTTGGATTCAATGCTGGCTCGATTCGCACTTCGGACGCATTCTGGTACGCCTCCGGTGTGACGCTCGCGAAGACCGGAAAAGATCACCGGCACGCAACGACTCAAGAACACGGAACCTTGGACGACAAAGGCGTCAACGCCGAGCATCTCAACAATCGTCCGGTGTATCGCGAGGTGACGGTCGAGGAAATCAAGAAGCATCCCAAAGCCGTCGAGGAAATGTCCGAGATTCCGGAGCTGACCTCGATTTATCCGGAAGTCAAGTACGACACCGGCTATCAGTGGGGCATGGCGATCGACCTGGGCGCGTGCACCGGATGCAATGCCTGCGTGGTCGCGTGCGTCGCGGAGAACAACACGCCGGTGGTAGGCAAGGACCAGGTGATGCGCGGCCGCGAGATGCACTGGATCCGCATGGATCGCTACTACGTGGGTCCGGAAGACGATCCGCGAGCGGTGGAGCAGCCGATTCCGTGTATGCAGTGTGAGAACGCCCCGTGCGAAAACGTCTGCCCGGTGGCGGCGACGACGCACAGCCCCGAGGGGTTGAACGATATGGCGTACAACCGCTGCGTGGGCACGCGGTACTGCGCCAACAATTGTCCGTTCAAGGTGCGGCACTTCAACTTCCTGAACTTCCACAAGCACGATCACGAGTTGATGAGCATGGCGGCGAATCCAAACGTCACGGTTCGCATGCGCGGAATCATGGAGAAGTGCACGTACTGCGTGCAGCGCATTCAGGAAGCCAAGATCAAATCCAAGGTGGAAGGCCGGCGCGGACAGATCAAGGATGGCGAGATCCAAACTGCCTGCCAGCAGACTTGTCCGGCGGAGGCGATCGTTTTCGGAAACATCAATGACCCGAACAGCCGGGTTTCGAAACTGAAGAAGCAGGAACGTAACTACGCCATGCTGGCCGAGCTGGACATCAAGCCGCGGACAACATATTTGGCGAAAGTGCGGAATGTCAATCCGGAGTTAGGGTAAGTGAGCCGCAGATGGACGCAGATGAACGCAGATAATACGGAAACGAATCATGGCTGATATCGCCGTACGGCAAGACCCGCAGTTACTCGAACTCAACCCGCCGCTGGTGCAGGGCCAGCCCGACCTGCACGATCTCACCGAAAAAATCTGCGGGATCGTGGAGGGCGACGTCATCAAGACGCCGCTCAAGTATTGGATCACGCTGAGTATCACTGCGTCGATCACCGGCGTACTTTTATTGATGCTGGTTTATCTGGTGGCCACTGGCATCGGCGTGTGGGGCAACAACCGGCCAGTCGGCTGGGCGTGGGACATCACCAACTTCGTGTTCTGGATCGGTATCGGCCACGCCGGCACGCTGATCTCGGCGATTCTCTTTCTGTTCCGCCAAAAATGGCGCACGTCGATTAATCGCTCCGCCGAAGCCATGACGCTGTTCGCGGTAATGTGCGCGGCTATCTTTCCGCTGTTCCACACTGGTCGTCCCTGGCGCGCGTTCTATTGGCTGTTTCCGATACCCAACACCGATATCACGATGTGGCAGAACTTCCGCAGCCCGCTGATCTGGGACGTGTTCGCCGTATCTACCTACCTGACGGTTTCGATTCTTTTCTGGTACACGGGACTGGTTCCGGACGTCGCGACCATGCGCGATCGCGCAACCAAGAAAGTGAAGCAGGTCGTGTTCGCGATCCTAAGCCTGGGCTGGCGCGGATCGGCGCGGCACTGGAGACACTACGAACTGGCGTACCTGATCCTGGCGGGTCTTTCGACGCCGCTGGTGTTAAGCGTCCACTCGGTGGTGAGCTTCGACTTTGCGACGTCGGTTATTCCCGGCTGGCACACCACGATTTTCCCGCCGTACTTCGTCGCGGGCGCGGTGTTTTCAGGATTCGCGTGCGTGATGACGCTGCTGATCATCGCGCGCTGGACGCTGAATCTGCACGAGCTGATCACGATCAAGCACCTGGAGAACATGAATAAGATCATCCTGGTGACGGGATCGATCGTGGGCTATGCGTATGCAACTGAGCTGTTCATGGCCTGGTACAGCGGCAATGTCTATGAGCGCTTTGCATTTTTGAATCGCGCTACCGGGCCGTACTGGTGGGCCTACTGGATCATGGTGAGCTGCAACGTGATCTCGCCGCAGTTTTACTGGATCAAGGCAATGCGCCGTTCGATTCCGGTGATGTTTGTGCTGTCGCTGGTGGTCAATGTGGGCATGTGGTTCG
Organism: Bryobacteraceae bacterium; assembly: GCA_036006545.1. Classification (GTDB taxonomy): domain Bacteria; phylum Acidobacteriota; class Terriglobia; order Bryobacterales; family Bryobacteraceae; genus Palsa-187. The sequence goes on along the minus strand of DASYPO010000207.1, from coordinate 695 downwards.
AGCGCTTCGTCATTATCGCCACCAGCCTGCACCGCGATTTCGTACCCAGCTCCTGGGGTTATTTCCGGCCGACCATCGTCGACATCTCGACCTTTATCGGCACCATCGGATTGTTCCTGACCCTGTTCCTGCTATTCGCGCGATTCCTGCCGATGATCGCCCTTTCCGAAGTGAAGGCGGTTCGGTCGCACGAAAAACATACGTTCGCCGCGGCGGGCGAGGGAGGTCATCACTAATGCTCCCCAAGATGGACATCGAGCAGATAAAAGACAAGCTGGGGATTGGAGCGGATAAGGTCTACGCGGTGATGGGCGCGTTCGAGGAACCGGACGACCTGGTGAAGGCCGGCGCGAAGGTTCGCGCGATGGGTTACACCAAGCTGGATGCAATGACGCCGTTTCCAGTCCATGGAATCGACGATGCGATCGGCATTCCTCGCTCGAAGCTGGGTTGGATCGTGGTGACGGCGGCGATCATCGGGCTGCTCACCGCGCAGGTTCTGCAGTACTACGTCGGCGTAATCAACTACCCGCTGGTAATCGGCGGCAAACCGCTGTTCGATTTCTCATTTTCGATTCCGGTGACCTTTGAGCTGACGGTGCTGTTCTCGTCGATCACTTGCGTGATCGCAATGTTCGGACTGAATGGGCTGCCGCGCATGTATCACCCGTCGATGAACTACCGCAACGCGCATC
>DASYPO010000206.1:0-18148 GCA_036006545.1 Bryobacteraceae bacterium | reverse complement strand
CGGACGGCGTCAAAACCCTCACCCCCAACCGCTAGGCGACCTTCACGCCGCAGCGTCGGCTTTAGCCTGTATCAAAAGTCTGGATGGTTGAAAACCACCGGCATGGCCGATTTGGGCCATTATTCCGCATTGTAAAATCGTGTTAAGTTGCTTACTTGCTTAGTTTTACATTTTGGTACCTCACCTGCATTTTGGCTACCCAGAGGGATAGTCAACATATGCAATCCGGATTGGTTCCTTTTCTGATTTTCGCTACCGCGCTCCTCGGCCAAAATGGGCCGCAGCAACCGCGCCCTGTACAGAATTGGCCGAGTCAGGATCAGCGGCAGTTCGATCCACAGCGCGACCCACGTGACCAGCGCGAGATGCCGCCTCCTCCAGTGGAGGGCCCGCCCGCCCCGCCGCAGGTAACCCTGCCGGCTGGAACGTGGATCACCGTACATGTAAATACTCTTCTGGCGAGCGATCGCAATCACCAAGGTGACGCGTTTACCGCGACGCTCGCGAGGCCGCTGATCGCCAATGGATTCGTCGTGGCGCGTCGTGGACAAATGATCGGTGGGCGTGTCGCGGAGGTCCAGAAGGCGGGACGTGTTCAGGGCGTCTCGAAACTCGGACTCGAGTTGACCGACCTGAGCCTCGTGGATGGGCAACAGGTCACCATGAGGACCGCTCTTGTCCAGCACAGCGCCGGAACTTCCGAGGGCCGTGACGCAGTCGCTGTCGCGACAACCACCGGAGTTGGCGCTGCGATCGGTGCGGGAGTAAATGGTGGTGTGGGTGCCGGTGTCGGTGCGGCTGCCGGTCTGGTGGTCGGTGTGTTGGGCGTGCTCTTCACACCCGGTCGTCCGACGGTCATTTATCCCGAAGATACGCTGACGTTCCGCTTGCAGGAACCCATTACGATCGCGACTGATCGTTCGCCAGGTGCTTTCCAAGCGGTGCAGCAGTCCGACTACGAGCCGCGCATGCAGCAGCGTCGCCCGGGTCCGCCTGCGGTACCGGTAGGTACGCCGCGGCCGTATTACGGCTATGGCTATCCGTATCCGTATCCCTACTATTACGGCCCTGGTTACTATGGCCCGAGCATCTACTTCAGCACGGGCCGAGGGTACTATGGCGGTCGCTATCGCCGCTGGTAATTCTTGATTGGTAGAGGACCACACGGGTCTCGACGCTCTTAACGGCGTCGGGGCCCGTCGTGTTTTTGGAATGCAATAATTCGGCCTCCCGCGCGATTGCGCCGGGCGATCCCCCCAGGTAACATGGTGGACTCGATATGCACCGTCGCGATCTCCTCAAACTAGGCATCTCTCTAACCGCATTGCCCGCGACGATTCCCGCTGCCTGGGCGCAGCAAGCGGCCAAGCCGGATTGGCGGCCTTCGGTGCTCGACGATCATCAGAACGAAACCGTGATCGTGCTGACCGAGCTGATCATCCCCGCGACCGACACGCCCGGTGCGAAAGCCGCGCGTGTGAATCGCTACATCGACCTTTTCCTGCGCGACGGCGAAGCGGGCCAGCGTGAGCGCTTCATCGCCGGGCTGAATTGGCTGGACGGAAACGCGCTGCGTCAACACGGGCATCCGTTTGTCGGTCTGGCTCCTGCGCAGCAAACGGCGATGCTGACGGTGATGAGCCAGGATGGGCCGGGCCGCGAGTTCTTCCGCTCGATGAAGGCGCTCACTGCGCGCATCTACTACAACACGCAGATCGGTTTTCAGGAGCTGAACAAGGGCGGGCGCGTGCCCAAGACCTTCGGTTGTTCTCACGGCACGCATGCCTGATCCAGTCGCGGCCGAACCGCAACTGGAGCGCGAGCTGGGTCTGCGCGACCTGGTGCTCTTCCTGATCCCCTGCGTCTGCGGGCCACGCTGGCTCGCCTATGCGGCCAGTGCCGGGTCCGGCACGGTCACGCTGTGGCTGGGGACGGCACTGATCTTCGTCGCGCCGCTAGGCATCGCCGTCGCCGCACTGATGACAAAGTATCCCGGAGCCGGCGGACTCTACGTTTGGGCACGCGAGGATTTTGGTCCTTGGCACGGGTTTCTGGCCTTCTTCACATACTGGATTTCGATTGCATTCACTCTACCCAGTGCGGCGGTTATTGCCATGAGCGTCGGTGTGTTCACACTGGGTCCGTCGTACGCGTACCTGGCGGACTCACGGACTTTTCTGCTGTGCGCGTCGCTGGCCGCTATCTGGATCGCGCTGGGAACCAACATCGTGGGCCTCAAGATCGGCAAGTGGACCGAAAACCTGGGTGGCCTAGCCACCGCCGTGCTGGGCGGACTGCTGATCGTCATCGCGGCGCTAGTGTGGGCGCGCCGCGGCCCGGCGTCCTCGCTGAATCCGTTGCCGGATTGGAACTGGCACACGCTGCAGACCTGGTCGGTCATTTCGTTCGCACTGAGTGGACTGGAAGTGGCCGGGTTGATGGGAGGCGAAATTCGCAAACCGGAGCGGACTGTAGTGCCAGCAGCCTGGATCTCTTCTTTGTTCGCGGCACTGTTTTACATCGTGTGCACGCTAGCCCTGCTGGTGCTCTTAAAGCCGTCCGCAATCAGCGAACTGCATGGACTCGGTGACGCTGGCGCGGCCGCCGCGAGCGTGCTCGGAACCGCGTGGCTCCCCGCCGCGATCGCTGTGTTGGTGTTGCTGAACGCGGTGGGTGCGTTCGGCGGGCTGGGTTCGTCGGTGTCGCGGATGCCCTACGCGGCCGGAGTCGATCGCCTGCTTCCGGCGGCCTTCGGCCGCGTGCACCCGCGTTGGCGCACGCCGCACGTTTCGCTACTCACGCTGGGCGCGGTGGCCACCGTACTTTTGATCGGCGTGCAAGCGGGCGATACGTTCAAGGCCGCGGTCCAGGCGATGGTTTCCCTCATGGTGATTGCGGGGTTCATTCCGTACCTGTACATCTTCGCCAGCGCCTGGAAGGCCGGCCGCAAAGTCGCGGCGGTGAGCGGTCAGCTCGCTACGCTGATCACGTTGGCGTGTTCGATCGTCCCCGGCCAGGACGTGACCAACGTGTGGCTGTTCGAACTGAAGATCTTCGGGGGCACGTTCGCGGTGATCGCGCTGGCTTGGTTCGTTTACCGGCTCAATCGGCCCGTCCCAACACCCGCCGCATGACCTACCCGGATTCTGTCCGGTTCCTGTACGCGCTCGGCAACGAGATCAAGACCGCCAAGCTCGGCCTGGAGCGGATCCAGCGTGTGCTGGCCGCGTTGGGTAATCCCGAGCGCGCATTCCGCGTGGTACACGTCGCAGGCACCAACGGAAAAGGATCAACGTGCGCGATGATCGAAGCCGCGCTGCGTGCTGCGGGTGTTCGCACTGGGCTGTACACGTCGCCGCATCTACTGGAACCGACTGAGCGCATCCGCATAGACGGTCGCGACGTGACCACCGCTCAGTTTCAGCGCGCGTTCGAGGCGGTGCACGCGGTCGCCGAGCAGCTTGATCTGGATTGTCATCCGACCTACTTTGAAACCGTCACGGCGATGGGATTCTGGCTGTTTCGCGAAATGGGAGTCGAGACTGCAGTTGTCGAGGTGGGCCTCGGCGGACGGCTCGACGCGACCAACCTAGTCCAGCCCGCACTCACCGTGATCACGCCGATCGATTTCGATCACGAGTCGTTTCTCGGTGGAACCATCGAACAGATCGCAGCGGAGAAGGCGGGGATTTTGAAGCCGGGGGTTCCGGCCGTGTTCGCTGCGCAGCGGCCCGAAGCAGCGCGCGTGCTCGAAGCGCACGCCGCCGAATTGCACGTGTCTGTGAAGCGTGCGGAGGAATACGAGGCTCGCGACATACAGATAACTGCACGCGGGAGCCAGTTCAACGGAATCACCTGCCCGCTCGCCGGCGAGCATCAATTGGCCAACGCAATCACGGCGGTGCTCGCGTGCCAAGTGCTGGGTGTCCGGCCGGAGGGAATCGCCGAAGCGCGCTGGCCCGGACGACTGGAGGTAGTCGCGCCGAATCCCGACATCCTGCTCGATGGCGCCCACAATCCGGCGGGGGCGCGCGCGCTTGCGCGGTACCTGGAGCGCTTTTATCCAAATCAAGGGACTCATCGCCGGCGCTGGATGATTTTTGGCGCCATGCGCGACAAGGCCATCGAAGAGATCGGCGACATCCTGTTTCCGCTCGCCGATGAATTGATCTTCACCGCAGCGGGCTATTCGCGTTCGCTGCGGCCCGAAGCGCTGCGCGAAATCGCGGGCCGCGGAACCGTCGCCGCAAGAGTCGGCGAAGCACTCGATATAATGCGCGTGGGCGTGACGCCCGACGATCTGGTGATCATTACCGGGTCGCTATTCCTAGTGGGCGAAGCGCGTGAACATTTTCAACACACCAGACAGAGGTATGCATGACCAGTAAAGCTCGGGATGCGAAAACGTACTTCGCCGAAGTGCCCGCCGACCGGCGTGGCGCGATTAAGAAGCTGCGCGCTTTATGCCGCAAGACACTCACCGGCTACACGGAGTGCGTGGAGGGCGGGTTCTGTTATAAGCGCGACGGCGTAATCGAGGTCGGGTTCGTTAGTCAGAAGCAGAGCATCAATGTATACGTGAACCAGAAGGGCGTGGTCGACGAATTTCGCGAAGCACTTGTCCTACCTCGCAGCGGCGTCAGTATGGGAAAGAGCTGCATTCGCTTCTCAAGTCCGGATAAGATCGACTTCGCTGTGTTGGAGCGCCTGCTGCGGAAGAACATGGCCTCGAAGGCGGCGCACTGCTGAACTGATGTCGGCTCCTCCACTCACGACGGAACTGGCGCTGCGCATTGAACGATTGATCGGTCATGCGGCGCTTAGCCAGTCGGAGCAAAGTGAAGACGATTCGAAGGTCTCACGATTCGGAAACACCGTTGCGGTGAAGGCTAGAGGGGGCCGGCCGCGCAACAAAGTATTCTGCTTCGGTCACGAAGATCTTCATCACCTCCCCGCGATTCTGGCCTTTTACGCAACGGACCATCTCGAACCCGGGTTCTATCTGACGCCGATGGGTTTCACAAAAGAGGTCGCTGCAGCGCTCACGGCCGCTGGATTCCTCCAACATAACTTCGAACAGGCGATTCTGTACGGGTTGCCTGCACCAGTGTCGATCGAGTCGCCCGCTAGTGTGACAGTCGAACGGGTGACTCCAAAGAATCTGGAAGCCTTTGTGACGGCCACAGCCGACGGCTTCGAGTGGCCCGCAGCATGGCGCGACGCAGCGATGGACGACGTGCGCAACACTTTCAGCGCGAAGAATTATCGGTTTCTCGTACGCTTCGAGGGGCATGCGGCAGGCGTCGGATCGCTCCACGTGAATGAGACAGGAGTCGCCAGTTTGAGCGCGGGCGCTGTGGTCCCCGAGTTTCGCCGCAAGGGCCGCCACCTCGCTCTGGTGCACCACCGCTTGTACTTCGCTCACGAGATCGGATGCAATTTCGTCTTGGGAAGCGCCAGCTTCAATTCCGCAAGCTTCCGCAATCAACAGCGCGGCGGGCTACGGCTGGCGTATGTCGAGAGCGAGTGGCGCCGATGAGCTACGCGAGCGGCATCGACGATTTGGCTTTCGTCTCCTGATCGTGAAACGCGATCAGCTCCTCGAAATCCGGCTCCACTCTGTCTCCCGTCGAATCCAGGAAGCGACAGGTGGCGAACATGCGGGTCGCCGCTGTATACTTTCGCACCCATTCCGCGTACTGCGCCTCGGCCTGCGGCGTTTCGAAAGGAAAGGTCACCGGCGGCATGCCCATATCGCAACGCCATGGTTTGGGGGTGAGTCGCGCCCGAAACGATTGCTGCATGCTGCACAGCCGCACGTACAACGGATCCGATCCGAACTGCTGCAGCAGTGCCTGAGTCCGCGTGTCGTCCGAGGAGTAGCGCGCGTCGGTCACCATTACGCGATAGCCCGCTGCGGTTTTGTACACACGGGTCGAGAGCTGATGCCGCTCGATCACTGCGCTGATCTCAGGCGGAATAGCCGACACAGGAGCAGGAGGCGGCGGGGGCAGCGGGGACGGGGTTGGGGACGGCGCGGACTTTCCAAATAAGGAGCGAAGTCCCGAGCTCAGCAGATCCGCGACAGCCTGCACTGTCTCCGCAGCCGGCGCCGGCGGCGCAGCGTCCTCCCGATCGATATCGATGAACATCATGTCGCGCGTGTTCAACACCAGCGCGCCATAAGCATTACGAGTAACCGCAGCGCGCGTCGCACCAGAAGCATCTACAAACTCACGAATGATTGGCTCGGGCAGCGGCCGATCGCCGTACAGATACTGGCCCTTCTCGCCTCCCGCAGCGAGCTTCTGAGCTACGCGTGCGGCCGTTTTTCGCGCCACTTCGCGCGCGTCCTCGACGCTAGTGTTAGACCAGCCACGGGCCGTTGCGCGCTGTCCGGCGAACTCTTCCGATCCTCGAGCCCAGAATTTCGCAAGTTTCATGGACCAAGTATACTTCCGGCTCGTACAATGAACCGATGGGGCTCATGACCAAGTCGCGCGAATCCGGGCGCGACGCGAGTCCAACTGCAGAGCCTCCTCGCTTCGCACCCTTCGCGCTGGTATGGAGCCTTCTGATCGTAGATCCGCTTATCATTCTCTCCACCATCGTGTGCAGCACAGTCAGTGTGGTGTTCACATTCATCGATGCGAAAGGCCGGATTCCGATGGCGATGGCGCGCGTGTGGGCGCGCTCGCTGCTCTTCTTCGCGGGTGCTCGAGTAACGGTGGAGGGACTCGACAAAATCGATCCCAATGGCAGCTATGTGTTCGCATCCAATCACGCGAGTTACATGGATACGCCGACGGTACTGAGCAACATTCCGGTGCAGTTTCGTTTTCTTGCGAAGCGCGGACTGTTTCAGATTCCATTTCTGGGGACGCATCTGGCGCGCGCCGGCCATATTCCGGTACCGCGCGACGACCCCCGCGCCGCTGTGCGAACGCTGACGCGCGCCGCGGAAGTGATTCACGAGCATCACACGTCCATCCTGATTTTCCCGGAAGGCGGTCGAACTCACGATGGCGAGATGCATGAATTCAAGGAAGGCGCCGCGTACATCGCCATCAAGGCCGCAGTGCCGATCGTGCCTGTGGCGCTGATCGGAACACGTGCGATCCTGCCGTTCAACTCCGGGACGTTCCATCCGGGCCGCATTCGTCTGCGCATTGGCGATCCCATCCCCACCGCCGGCCTGACGCTGCGCGATCGCGGAGCCTTAACGGTAAGTGTGCGGGAACAGGTCGCGCGTATGCTACAAGACATATAGAAACCTCATGCGACCCTACCTGTTGCTGCTCGCTCCCCCGCTCCTGCTAGCCCAGATGGACATTCGGGAGTACGATCCTAAGACCTCGCTAGTGGTGCCGCAACACCAAGTGACTCGCGCCAAGTATCCATTCATCGACGTGCATCACCATCCGCGCGTTCGGACCCCCGCCGACGTGGACCAGTTGATCAAGGACATGGACGGGATCAACCTGCGCACGTTGGTGAATCTGTCGGGCGGGACAGGCGATCGTTTGAAGAGCAACGTGATTCTGCTGAAAGAACGCTATCCGGATCGCTTCGCGGTGTTCGCCAACTGGGACTACAACAACGTGGACGATCCCGGCTACGGGCACCGTATCGCGCAGCAGCTCGAGCAGGATTTCCAGAACGGCGCACGCGGCTTGAAGATCTTCAAACAGTTCGGCATGGATGCGAAGGACAGTAAGGGTCAGCGCATTCACGTTGACGACGCGCGCTACGACGAGATTTTCGAAACCTGCGGGAAGCTCAAGATCCCGGTCTTGATTCACACCGCCGAGCCGCAACCGTTCTTCGATCCGATCGACAAGAAGAACGAGCGCTGGCGCGAATTGCAGGAGTTTCCGGGACGCGCGCGGCCCGCGGACAAATATCCGAGTTGGAAGACGCTGATGGACGAGCAGCATCGCATGTTCGAGCGGCACCCGCGCACCACTTTCATCAACGCGCACCTGGGTTGGCTGGGTAACGACTTGGCCGAACTGGGACGCTTGATGGACCGGCTGCCGAACATGTACACGGAGATCGGCGCAGTCTTATATGAACTGGGCCGCCAGCCGCGCACCGCGCGCGAGTTTCTGATCAAGTATCAGGATCGGGTGATGTTTGGAAAGGACGCGTGGGATCCGCGCGATCCGAACGAGTATTGGTGCTACTTCCGCGTGCTCGAATCGCCGGACGAGTATTTCGATTACTACCGTCCGCGGCACGCTTTTTGGAAGATGTATGGGCTGGAACTGCCCGACGAGGTACTCAAGAAGCTGTACTACAAGAACGCGCTGAAGGTGATTCCCGGGCTGAACGCGGCACAGTTTCCAAAATAAGAAAGGGCAGACGTCTCCGCCTGCCCCGTATCGGAACTGCTAAAAGTCGAGCCTGTTTAGAGCCCGGTGCCTTCGCGATCCATTCTCATCTGGACCTGTGCCTGGCGGATGAATCGCTCGGCTGCATCCAGATTACGAAACGCGCGATTACGCCACACACGGGCGGACGGATTGTCCTCTTCCGCAGTGATGTTTTCGCGCGCGCTCTTCGTCAATTCAAGCGCACGACGGAAACGTCCGCGCTGATCGGCGTTGATGTCTGCCGGCGGATTACGATCCAGGTTGCGTCCGTTGGCTAGAGCGGCGCGTTCGACTTCACGAATGGCCATATCGAGCTGGCTGACGGCCATTTGAAGGTTGCGGGCAACGCGGCGATCGCCAAAGTTGCGCAAGATCACCTGGGCTTCGCGCATATCGGAGCGAGCCTTAAGATAACGCGGGCGGTCCGGCCGGCCTTGATCGGTGCGAGGCTCGTCCCGGCGCGGCGGCTGCGCCAAAGCCGATAGCGGCGCCAGAAGGGCTGCGGCGGAAAACATCACGACTGCGGATTTCAATTTGTAAGTCATCTTTTGTGACCTCCAATATTGAGAGCCGGGCCACTGCGCCCACGTTTCCCTGGGGGCACGTTATTGAAAGGAATTTAATGCGGTGCGAATGGCTACTTAGGCCGCGATTCCAGGAACAACTTGAGCCGCGCCATGGCTTCTTCCAGGATGGATCGCTCCGAGGCGTAACAAATGCGGACACTTCCCTCGCCGCCTTCGCCGAAGGCCACACCTGGGGCTAGGCCCACGCGCGCTTCCATGAGCAACTCCTTGCAGAACGCGAAGGAGTCGGTGACCCCGTCGACACGGGGGAATAAGTAGAATGCCCCATCCGGTGACGGGACCGTGATGCCGGGCATCTTACGCATCGCAGCCAGGCAGAAGTCGCGATTCTCGCGCAGTCGCACCAGCAGCTCGGCGACTAGTTTCTCGCCCCATAGCAGCGCGGTTTCCCCGGCGCGCTGCCCGAATCCGGACGCGCACGATACATAGAACTCGGTCAACTCGGCAGCTCGCTTCACGATGTCCTTGCGACCAACTAGCCAGCCGAGTCGCCATCCCGTCATGCAGTAGCTTTTCGAGAACGACTGAATGACGACCACTGCGTCTTCACGCGAGCACTTGCGCAAAATCGACGGAACCACGATGGGCTTTGCGGGGTTCGCGGCGGGAGGCTTCCCGCCGGCGGGGATTTCCGGATAATACAGGCGCTCGTAAACTTCGTCGGCCATCAGCCAGAGACCGTGACGGCGCGTGAATTCGAGCAATCGATCCTGATCCGCTTCGGTCGCGACCCATCCCAGCGGATTCGAGGGCGACGTGTACAGCAGCAGCTTGGTGCGCGGCGTGACGGCTCGCTCAAGCGCGTCGTAATCAATAACGAAACGGCCGTTCACCAGCGGCTGCGGAATCTCACGCACGATTCCGTGCGCCATTTGAATAATCGCCGCGCCGTTGGGCCAAGCAGGCGTGAGCACCAACGCTTCGTCGCCGGGATCGATCATGCAGCGCAGGCCGGTGCTGAGCGCCTGTACGCCGGAAGCGGTGACGGTGATTTCTGAAGAAGGATCGAGCGTCACGCCGTGTAACTCGGAGTAGTAGCGCGCCAGCGCCTGTCGCAACGTCGGCAGCCCGGAGTTCTCCGTGTAGAATGTGAAGCCGTCGGCCATAGCCTTCTGGGCCGCGCGTTTGATGAATTCAGGAGTCGGGATATTGGACTCGCCGAAATACAGTTTGATGATGCCGTCCATGCCCATGGCGAATTCGGCGAGCTCACGAATTCGCGAATAGGGAACGGCGAGTGCGGAGGAAGCAACGGAAGCAGGCATGCGAATCTTTCAGTTTATCGCGTGCGGTATCTACGACCCACCCAAATGAGAATCACCCCGATCAGCGCGCCCAGCCCCGCGTCGAACATGTCCTTTTGCGAATCCCACAAGTCGCCCTGCATGCCGACAAATTCTTCCGTTCGTTGTGGAGTCAAGATGTGCGCCATCATCGCTTCCAACATTTCGTAGATCGCGCTCAGGGCCAGCACGAATTCGACTGGAAAAAAATATCGCCAGCCTCCGGCTACGCGCGCCTTGCGCATGAACATTTCCTGCACCGGATATACGATCAACAGACCGAACGCGAAGTGCGCGACGCGATCGTAATGATTGCGACTGGTGTGCAGCCAGGTCTTCATCCATTCGCCCAGCGGAACGTCGGTGTACTTATAGTGCGCGCCCCATTCATGCATGCAGAAGAAGAGGAAGAGGAGCAGATAAGACAAGTCTGAAAACGGCAGGACGCGATACGTGCAGATCAGCAGCACGACAAAAACAGACATGGTGCCGTTCTCGAGCACGAAGTCGAACATCTGATCTGGGTGATATGCGGCGATCAGCAACGCCAGCAATCCAGCGATGCAGATGCCTTGCAGGAAGCGGTTGTCGCGAAAGGCGGGGTAACCGGCGGTCGTCGCTGTGGTCAAAACGAATTAGACAACGCGCAGCAGGCTGGCCGCAAGTAGGGCCAAATCAGTGGACATAAGTGACTGATAGCAAACATGAAATTTACTTGCTGAAACGTGGTCCCGGCAAGCCGCATCTGGAAAAGTGAGAGCGAAAGGAGGCAATTATGTTGAAGAAACTTGGATTGCCGATTGTCCTCGGTATGGCGATGTTGGCCCCGAGTGCTCTTGCCAAAGACCGGGATCGCGACCGTGACCGCGCACGCGTGGAATATCGTCAGGTTCGACGGAACTACGAAGTGCGGCGAGAACCGCGGGTACGATTCTACTTCGGCGTTGGTCCGACCTACGGATATCCGAGCTACTACTACAATCGATGGGGCCCGTATTACAACAGGGGCTTCTATGATCGTTGGGGCTACTGGCATCCGTACTACTATTGACCCCGTCGTTAGAAACTCCTCCGACTAAACGACGTGATCGATAAGGTTCCCGGTGGTCATGCAGGTTCGCGTGGCCACCGGGTAAGGTTTTCTTAGCGCCGCCGATCCTTCGCAGCGATTAGCTCGCCAATATTCACCAATTGAGTTGGATACTCGCCGGTGTAGCAGGCGTAGCAATAATCGTGTCGCTCGTCGGCGACGGCCTGGCGCAAGGCACCCAGCGAAAGATAGCTAAGCGAATCCGCCTCGACGAATCGACGAATCTGCTCCACGGATTGATTCGCGGCGATCAGTTCCCCAAGGCTGGGTGTATCGACGCCGTAGAAACACGGCGAGACGGTGGGCGGACCTGAAACACGCAAGTGCACTTCGCGGGCGCCTGCGCCGCGCACCATGCGCACGATTTTTCGCGACGTGGTTCCGCGCACGATGGAATCGTCAACCAGGATCACGCGGCGGCCGTCGAGCAGATGCCGCACGGGGTTGAGTTTCAACTTCACACCAAAATCGCGAATGGCTTGCGAGGGTTCGATGAAAGTGCGGCCCACGTAATGATTGCGAATGAGCGCCTGGCGGAACGGAATTCCCGCCTCGGACGCATATCCGATCGCCGCCGCCACGCCCGAGTCGGGCACCGGAACCACAACATCGGCATCGACTGGCGCCTCGCGAGCCAATAGCCGCCCCAGCATTTCGCGCGATTGCTGCACCGGGCGGCCGTACACGATCGAATCGGGGCGCGAAAAATAAACGTGCTCGAAGACGCACTGCGCGCGGTCGCGAACTGGAGCATAACGTTCGCGGGTGACACCTTCCGGGCCGACGATTACCATCTCGCCCGGCTCGACGTCGCCGAGGTACGCGGCGCCGATCAGATCGAACGCGCAAGTCTCGGACGCGAAGACAGTGCAGGTCGCACCGCCCGAAATCTCCATTTGCCCGAACGCGAGCGGGCGAAATCCGTGGGGATCGCGCGCCACCAAAATCCGATCCTCGGCCAGAAAGACCAGCGAGAACGCGCCTTCCAGTTGCAGCATCGCCTCGCGCAACGCTCCGGCCAGCGTGCGCTCGCGCGATCGGGCCACCAGGTGCAGGATCACTTCGGTATCACTGTTGGCCTGAAAAATCGAGCCTTCGCGTTCCAGTTCACGGCGCAGCTCGGCGGCGTTGGTGATGTTCCCGTTGTGCGCCACCGCAACCTTGCCTTTATTGCACGCCACCGAAAACGGCTGCGCGTTGAGCAGCACCGTGTCGCCGGCGGTGGAATAGCGCGTGTGGCCGATTGCGCGTTCGCCCGGCAACTGGCCGAGAACTTCCGGCGTAAAAATATCCGCCACGTGACCCATGCTCTTGTGGCAATACAAACTTCGCCCATCGCTCGAAGCGATTCCAGCGCTTTCCTGTCCGCGATGCTGCAGCGCATACAGACCTAGGTAGGTGACGTTGGCGGCTTCCGGGTGCCCGTAGATGGCGAACACGCCGCATTCGTCGTGGAATCGGTCGAAGCGGTCGAGGTCAGACATGGACGGCCTCCAGCTTTTCTTCGAGGGAACTTTCGTGGGGACGGCGCATTTCGCCGGCGGTCATATCGATCCAAGCTTGATTGTCGGCTCCGCCGTGGATTCCGATCCGCATCCGCTCTTTTATCGTAACGCCGATGCGCGGCGCGGTGACCCCGTGCTTGCGCGCGATTTGTTCCACAGCTTCAGGCTGCGCAGTCGACACGATCACGCGCGAAGGTCCTTCGTGAAACAGCGCCAACTCCGGCCGCAACGCGCCCGAGATTTGTACGGCGGCACCGATCCCGTCCAGCGAACATTCGGCAAGCGCGACCGCAAGGCCGCCTTCGCCCACATCGTGCGAGGATTCTGCGATTCCAGCTTGCACGACTTCGCGAATCGCAGCCTGAACACGTTTCTCGTAATCCAGATCGAGCGCGGGTGGCAGCCCCCACATGGTTTGCAGGACAACCTTGGCGTATTGCGTTCCGCCGAAGCGCGTTTCGTCGCAGGTGCCCTCGCCACCGAGCAGAATTACCGTGCGACCTTCCTCCTTGAAAGGAATCGTGACCGGCGCCGCCGTCGGCAGAAGCCCCACGATGCCCATCACGGGAGTCGGCCAGATCGCTTCGCCCAACGTTTCGTTATAGAGGCTCACGTTCCCGCCCGTAATCGGAGTCTCGAAGTGCCGGCAAGCCTCGGACAAGCCTTCGATCGCTTCGACCAGTTGCGCCATGATCTCCGGCCGTTCTGGGTTTCCGAAGTTGAGATTGTTGGTGGCGGCCACTGGAAGCGCGCCCACCGTCGATAAATTGCGGCAGCACTCGGCCACGATCAAGCGCGCGCCTTCGCGCGGTGAGAGGGAGCAATAGCGCGCGTTGCCGTCGAGCGACATGGCGACGCTGGTATTGGTTTCCTTGATGCGCACAATGGCCGCGTCGGCACCCGGGCCCGCGAGGGTGTTGGTGCGCACCGAATAGTCGTACTGTTGCCAGATCCAGCGTTTCGAGCAGAGATCCGGCGAGCCCAGTAGCGCGAGCAGATCGGCATTCAGATCGCGACTCGAAAACGGCGGCGCTTGCATGGGTGCCGTCCGATGCGGCGCAGCGTTGTGCGGGCGATCGTACAGCGGCGCCTCGTCGGCCAGCTCGCGATTGGGAATCTCCGCGGCGATCGCGCCGTTGTGTCTCACGCGCAACATTCCATCGCCAGTCACGCGACCGATGGTCACAGCGTCGAGTCCCCACTTCTTGAAGACTGCGAAAACTTCGTCCTCGCGGCCCTTCTCAGCAACCAGCAGCATGCGCTCCTGCGATTCCGAGAGCATCATGTCGTGCGCCGTCATGCCGGTCTCGCGCTGCGGCACCAGCGCCAGCTCGATCTCGACTCCGGTTCCCGCGCGGCTTCCCATCTCGCAGGTCGAGCAGGTCAGTCCCGCCGCGCCCATGTCCTGAATGCCGACGATCGCGCCGGTGCGCATGGCCTCAAGACATGCTTCGAGCAGCAGCTTCTCCATGAACGGATCGCCCACCTGCACGTTGGGCCGCTTCTGTTTCGATTCTTCGGTGAATTCGGCGGACGCCATGGACGCGCCATGAATCCCGTCACGCCCGGTTTTCGCGCCGACGTAAATCACCGGATTGCCGATACCAGTGGCTCGGCCGTAGAAAATCTCGTCGTGGCGAAATACGCCCAGCGCAAACACGTTCACTAACGGATTGCCGTTGTAGCACGGCTCGAAAACGCACTCGCCACCGACGGTCGGCACGCCGAAACAGTTTCCGTAATGCGCGATTCCGCTGACCACGCCTTCGAGGATACGGCGGTTACGATCGCCCGCTGCGGGGTCGTCCAAGGGGCCAAAGCGCAACGCGTCCATCACGGCGATGGGACGCGCGCCCATCGTAAAAATGTCGCGCAGAATTCCGCCGACTCCAGTGGCCGCGCCCTGAAACGGCTCGATAAAACTGGGGTGATTGTGCGACTCGATCTTGAACGCGATGGCCCAGCCACCGCCGATATCAATGATGCCCGCGTTCTCGCCGGGGCCGACTAGAACACGATCGCCCTTGGTCGGCAGCTTCTTTAAGTGGATGCGCGAGCTTTTGTAGGAGCAGTGCTCGCTCCACATGACGGTGAAGATTCCGACTTCGGTTTCGTTCGGCTCGCGGCCGAGGATGGATCGAACTTTATCCAGCTCGCCGGCGGTGAGCTGACTCATGCTGTCACAAGCGAACGGACCATCGATTCCAGAATCACGCGGCCGTCGGTCGATCCCATCAAAGGATCCGACGCGCGCTCGGGGTGCGGCATCATGCCGAGCACGTTGCGACGCTCGTTGCAGATTCCCGCGATGTCGCGCAGCGCGCCGTTGGGATTATCGACGTAGCGCACGACTACACGATCCTCGGCTTCCAGCATGTCCAGCGTGCGTTCATCCGCGAAGTAGCAACCTTCCCCGTGCGCCACGGGCATCGTCAACGTTTGACCCACCGACGCCGCCGCCGTGAATGGAGTGTTGATCGTCTCGACGCGCAGCGTGACCGGCCGACACACGAATTTCAATCCGCGATTTCGCAACAGCGCGCCCGGAAGCAAGCCGCATTCCGTCAGAATCTGGAACCCGTTGCAGAACCCGGCGACCAGTCCGCCGTCCGCGGCGAATTTCTTCACGGCCGTCATTACCGGAGAGAATTTTGCGATCGCCCCGCAGCGCAAGTAATCACCGTAGGAGAATCCGCCGGGTAGAATCACGGCATCCACATGACCGACGGAATGCGAATCGTGCCAGATAAACTCGGCCTGCTGACCGAGGTTTTGCGAAACCGCGAACCACGCATCGTGGTCGCAATTGCTGCCTGGAAAGACGACGACGCCGAATCGCATGGGTGAAGAAACCTCAGTTTAGCAAAGCCCGATGCTGCTGCGCGGAGCTTGCTGTACTGTATTAAAGATGCCTCGTTGTGCCTCTTGTTCCACCGAACTTCCGGCCAACAGCCGCTTCTGCAACTCCTGCGGCGCGAGCATCCATTTCTCAGACGCCGGCGACGCGCCCACCGTCGCGATGTCCGACGTTCCGGTGACGCCCATTTCCGGAGCACGGTCCTCCGGCATTTCCGGCGTGCGCGGCTCCACCGCCGCGGCCATGGAGCAGCAGCGATTTCCACCGGGGACGCTGATCGCCAGCCGTTACCGCGTTATTTCTCGCGTCGGCAAAGGCGGCATGGGCGAGGTGTTTCGCGCCGACGATTTGATCTTGGGCCAATCGGTCGCGCTGAAGTTTTTGCCGGAGGCCGCTACTGGAAATGTCGGCCTCCTCACGCGCTTTTACGACGAAGTGCGAATCGCGCGGCAGGTCACCCACGCCAACGTGTGCCGCGTTTACGACATCGGCGAATTGCAGGGCCAGCCGTATCTGTCGATGGAGTACCTGGATGGCGAAGATTTGGGGAGCCTGCTTCGCCGCATCGGCCGGCTGCCCGCCGACAAAGCCACTGAGATTTCGCGGAAGCTGTGCGCCGGTCTGGCCGCGGCGCACGCAGAAGGCGTGCTGCACCGCGATCTGAAACCCGCCAACATCATGATCGACGCGCGCGGGCAGGTGCGCATCATGGACTTCGGCTTGGCGGGCCTGGCCGAGCATCTGCAGGGCGCAGAGGTGCGCAACGGCACGCCTGCCTACATGGCACCCGAGCAACTCACCGGAAAAGAAGTATCGGTGCAGAGCGACCTCTACGCGCTGGGGCTGGTCATGTACGAGATGTACACCGGCAAGGCGCCCTTCGAAGCCGAGACCGCAGCGGAGATCTTGAAGCTGCGCCAGGAATCGCAGGTCACCACGCCATCGACGCTGGTGCACGACATGGAACCGGAGGTCGAGCGCGCCATTCTGCGATGCCTCGAAGCCGATCCGCGGAAGCGTCCGGCGTCCGCGATGGCGCTCGCTGCGGCCTTACCTGGAGGCGATGCATTATCGGCCGCGCTGGCTGCCGGCGAAACGCCTTCGCCACAACTGGTCGCGGCGGCGGGAACCACGCAAGGACTGAAGCCTGCGATTGCGATCGGCGCGCTGGCCGCGATCGTCATCAGTTTTGCCACGTTGTTCATGGTGCTTCCGCGCCTGCATCTCTCCAGTCGCGTTTCGATGGAGAATCCGCCGGAGGTGCTCACCGCCAAGGCGCGCGACGTGATCCAGAAGGTGGGTTACAAGGATCGTCCTGCGGATTGGGCCAGCGGGTACACCGAACTCGCGGGCTACACCGACTATCGTCAGTCGAAGGGCGTGAAGAGTGCGGCTGAGTGGGATCGCGTGCTCGCGGGGCGACCTTCACCAATGACGTATTGGTATCGGCAGAGCCCGCGGCCGCTAGAGCCGTGGAGCATCCACACCAGCGCCCGCGTAGATCCCAGCGATCCGTTTCCATCGGTGTCCGGCATGGCGGATGTGGTGCTTGATCTCGACGGTCGCTTGCATAAGTTCAACGCTTTGCCTCCGCAAGTGGATGAAACGCCTCCGGGCGCGGTCGCCGATTTTGCGCCCTTGTTCGCTGCTGCCGACCTGGATATGTCCAAGTTCCAGCCAGCCGCTCCGCAATGGACGCCGCTGTACCCAATCGACCAGCAAGTGGCGTGGACGGGCGTGCTGCCAGCGAGCGGCGATTTACCGATTCGAGTAGAGGCGGCGGGCTGGCGGGGCAAGCCGGTGTACTTCGACATCATCTGGCCGTGGCGCAAACCGTCGCGTATGGCCAAGGAAACCGAAAGCACGCCGGCGCGCTTGCGGAGCCTGCTCAATAATCTGATTTTCCTCGGAGTCGTGATCGCTGCCAGCTTGATGGCGTTGCACAACTGGCGGACCGGGCGCGGCGATCTACGCGGCGCGACACACCTGGGCGTGTTCGTACTGGTGGTTCAGATGCTGGTTTGGGTGTGCGGTGCGCACCATGTCGCAACGGCGGCGGAACAGTCGCTATTCAACCAGGCGCTGGCGGATTCGCTGCTGTATAGCGTGGTGATGTGGGGCATGTATCTCGCGCTGGAGCCATGGATACGGCGCTACTGGCCGCAAACACTGATCACTTGGTCGCGGGTGCTGGAGCGCCGGCTGAACGATCCAATGGTTGGACGCGACCTTCTGTTCGGAGTGCTGTTCGGAATGGGTTACTGCCTCTTGATCGCCGCCTATGAAGCGTGGGGGCTCTACTCGGGTGGTTCTCCGGCGGCGGATGACTTTTCATTTTCGAATCTACTCGGCGGGCGGTGGGTGGCGTGGAAAATGCTGGCGGTGTTGCTCAGCGCTTTTACTAGCGGCCCCGCATTTTTCTTCGTGATCTTTCTGCTGCGCGCGCTGCTG
>DASYPO010000205.1:0-48764 GCA_036006545.1 Bryobacteraceae bacterium | reverse complement strand
TGGGCGTTGGCTCCAGGGGAGGAGCTCAAGGTCACACCGGCCACGGCGCAATTGCTGACGTCGGCGGCGAACGGAACTCTCAAATCGGCATTTAAGCCACGAATTAACGCGGCGATGATTTTTAGTTCGCCGACCGAGGTTTCGATCCCGGTAAGTGTGTGGCTGCCTGGCGACCAAAGCTGGGTGACGAAGAACGACAAGGGGTTTGCGACCGGCATCACCATGGTGGTTTCGGCGCGCGATTCGCAAGGGCACGTGCTGGACGTTTTCCAGAAGTTCGTCGACGCGCGCTGGACCAAGGACGAGTTTAAGGAGATCGAGAAGAAGGGCCTGCAGGTGATCGCCAATCTGACGCTTCCGAAGTTGATGCCGGCGGAGATCCAGGCGGTTTTTCAATTCTCAAACGGGGCGTCGGCGGTGGCGACGGCCACGGTCGCGATTCCCGGTACGGAAGAATCGGCGCGCCTGACCAGTTTGTTCCTCACTCCGCGCGTCGACGTCGTCAAGGAATTGCGCGAGGGGGATCCGGAGGCGCTGCACATCGCTAACTACCAGCTCGCGGTCCCGGTGCGGATGCAATTTACGGCTGCCGATAAACTCACCGTGTATTTCGGGATGGACGGTGTGGCGATCGATGCGGCTAGCGGCAGCCCGCGTATCAATCTGGCGTTGGCGCTGAAATCGGGTGAGAAAGTGATCAAGGCGCTCCCGGCGGATGCACTGTACCCATGGCCACAGTCGAAGAATCGGATCTTCCTGCTGACTCAATTCGACCTCGCGGGTTTATCGCAAGGAAACTACACGGTGGAGGCGACGCTTAAGGATCTGGCGAAGAAATCGACCACGGTGCACGGGGCTGACTTCTCCATCCAGTAGCTAGCGACCGCTTCTGAATAATCTGCGGCTCCGATTTCCCACCAATGGACAGTCGGGATCGGGGCCACATTGTTTTCATAAACACTTAAAGTGGCACGTCGATTGCCTGCTTTCGGGCATGCCTAAGCACGAACGTGTGCGCGATTTTATGACCACGGCGCCGTCGGCCGAGTACTTTCGGGAAAAAGCCGCGGAGGGATGGAAGCTAGTGGCGGTCGAATGGGAGCGCGGGGCGGACGCAGCCAGCGCCCCGGTCGAGGATCTTCCGTTTGGGCTGCGGGTGGCGTCCGATTGCCGGCGCCTGGAAGAGCATCCGGATGAGATGCAGATTCTCACGATGATGCTGGAGGTGATCGTCCAGGACGGGCCGCTTTCGCGGGCGGCGCAGGTGATTAACGATCGCGGGTATAAGACTCGTCACGGGGACAAGTGGACTTCGACGGCGTTGTTTTATTTGTTGCCGAGGTTGATTGAAGTCGGGCCGCGGCTGTGTACCAGCGAGGAGTGGGTGGAGCGGCGCAAGCACCTGTTCAACGTGGCGTGAACAGCGGACAGGGGCCAGCGGACAGTAAAGAAGTGGTCAGTGGCCAGGGAAAAAGGAGCCATGCGGACAGCGGACCGTTAAGAAGCAGGCGACAAGATCGCCTGCGTTACCGGTACGACTTCAAGATCGCGTTGGCCCGCGCCTGCGCGCGTTTCGCGGGACCGTTCTGGTGGAGTTTCTTGAGCACCTCGGAGTAGCGGGCTAGCGACGAGCCGAGACTGGGATGATCCGCGCCCAGCAGGCGTTCCTGCGCAGCGATCACCTCTTCGAGAATGCGCGCCGCTTCCGGATAGTGGCCTCGCCGAGCCTCGAGCGTCGCCAGGTTGGCACGGATTTGGAGCATCGGCGCACCGGAAGGAAACGCGCGCTGGCCCACTTCGAGAGCCCGGCGCAGATACGCCTCGCCTTCCTCCTCGCGGTTCTGTAGCGACAGAATCGTGAACAGATTGTTCCACGCCGACACCAACAGGGGATGCTCCGTTCCCAGTTGCTTTTCCATGATCTCGATCGCCCGCCGCTGCTCCGCTTCCGCTTTGGAGACCTGGTTGTGTTGGCGGTACAGGTTCGCGAGATTAGTGGTGGACTTGGCGACATCGAGCGAATCTGCTCCGGCGACCTGTTCGAACATCGCCCGGCTGCGGCGCAGCACCGGCTCGGCGCGCGCGGTTTCGTGAAGGTCCATCAAATTGAGGCCCAGGGTGTTGAGAACCGTTCCAGTGAGGCGCAGATCGGGCGAGGGCTCGGCAATCTCCAGCGCGCGACGCAACAGGGCGTCCGCATCCGAATAGCGGGCCTGCTGGCGTAGAATGCCGGCCAGATTGTTGAGCGTGGATGCAACCTCCAGATGACGGGGCCCCAGATACTGCTCGCGCAATTGCAGCACGCGCCCATACAGCTTCTCCGCACCCGCAAGATCGCCTTGCTCACCGATCACGTAGGCCACGTTCGAAAGGCTGGCCCACAGACGATAGTCGCTGGGACCGAAGGCTTCGGCATCCAGCAGGGCGCGCCGAAAACGTGATTCGGCCGCGCCATAACGGCCGGCTTGAGTGAGAGTGATGCCCTCCTGCGTAATCCTAAGCCAGTCTTTGGAACTTTCGGGGGCCTGTATTTGAATAGGCTTTGTCTCAATATCGGACTGAGCCTTGGTATTTTGTCCGATCGCGAACACTGCGATTAACAGGAACAATATGCGCCCGTTCGACGTTAGGCTTTGCATGATGCGTTCAGCATGCGCCTGACCCAGTGGCACGACAAGTGTAAGGCGGTAAGTGACGATGCGTAACCCAAATGTTAGACAAACTCTGCAAACATTCGCATGCTTCGAGCGTCTCTAGTTTGAGTAATCCCCGCGGGAGCTGTAACGTTCGGGTCGAAACGGGGTAGAACAGTTTGAGATCGAAACGGTTTAGGATGTGCGGAACCATGGGTGTGAACGGCGAAGCGATCAAAGACCAGCTCGAGCGGATCCTGACCAGCAGCGAGTTCAGGCGCTCCATCAAGCTTTCTAATTTTCTGCGCTTCACGGTGGATCAGGCGCTCGCGGGCGAGGAGGGCTCGTCCAAGGAATGCCTGATCGGGATGTACATCTTCGGACGCCGCCCGGATTACGATCCGTCTACTGACCCGATCGTACGGGTGGAGGCGCGGCGGCTGCGACGGAAACTGGCGGCGTATTATGCCAACGGGGGTCGTCACGATCCGGTACGGATCGAAGTTCCGAAGGGCGCGTATCGCCCGGTGTTCGAATCGCAGACTTCCGCTGGCGATGGGGAGAAACCTTCGATCGCCGTACTGCCCTTCTCCGATCGCAGCGCCACACACGAGTACGAATCGCTGGTCGACGGAATCACTTTGCGTCTAATCTCGCGCCTGGCCGCGTGTGAGGACTTGAGGGTGGTCTCCAGCACTTCAGTTTTTCAGTACAAGAATCTTGCGGCGGACGCGCGCCAGATCGGGCGCGATTTGGATGTCGAGCTGATCCTGGAAGGCAGCCTGCGGTCGGATGCGGGACGCTTCCGCTGCGATACGCAACTGGTTTCAACCGCCGATGGAAAACATCGCTGGGCCGGATCGTTCGACTGCGGCGAGTTGGATCGCTTCGCGGTGGAGGATCAGTTCGCAGAAGTTATCGCCGGGGGTGTGCACGCCGTTACAATGGCGGCATGAGCAGCCTCTGGCTGCCTTCGCTGATCGGGCGAAGGTCTCCCACACAACCGCCTAGTGCTGGCGGCGTAAAAGTTCGGCCGCCGCACCCGAAATTGCTCACCGTCCTGGCCACCGCGTGTCTGCATGCGGGCTTCCTGAGTAATGCAGCGGCTGCCGTCGCGATTCAGGATGTCACCGTCGTTGACGTCGCCACCGGAACGGCGCGTCCGCATATCACTTTAATCATCGACGGGGAACGCATCCGCACCATGGGGCCCGCCGCATCGACGACGATTCCTAAAGGTATCGCGACGGTCGACGGCAAGGGAAAGTTCCTGATTCCCGGCTTGTGGGACGCGCATGTCCACCTCTGGTATCCGGAGAACCAGCTTCCGGTGTACGTCGCGTTCGGCGTGACGGGCGTGCAGGACATGGGTAGCGATTTCAAGCGCACGTCGGCATGGCGCGCGCAAATTGTCGCGGGCAAGGCGGTGGGCCCGCACATTATCACTTGCGGACCGCCAGTGGTCGAGAAACCAACCGGCGACGACAAACTGCCGGGCCTGATCGCGCGCAACCCGGAAGAAGCTCGCAAGGCGTTCGATGAGCTGTGGAACATGAATGTCGATTTCATGAAGGTGCTTTCGGGCCTGTCGAAAGATGCTTATTTCGCACTGGCCGAGCAGTCGCGGCATTGGCGATTGCCCTTGCGCGGACACGTGCCGCGCTCGCTGACGGCGATGGAAGCTGTCGACGCGCGGCAGAATAGCCTGGAACATTTCTTCGGTGTGCAGGGGATCCTTTTAGGCGAGACCGGCGATCTGGACGAGAAAAAGACGGTCGAGTTTCTGGAGAAGTCGGCTGCGGTGGGAACGCGCCATTCGCCGACGCTGCTGTTGTGGCGTCGCATGGGTCACGTGGATGATGCGGCGCTTAAGAACGATGAGCGGTTGAAGTATGTTCCGGAGTCGGTTCGCAAAACCTGGCCCGATCCCGCCGACGACACCAAGAAGTGGACGGATGCGACGCGCGCTCAGTGGAAGGCGCAGGTGGATCGCATTTATCGCATCACGGCGCTGGCGAAACGCACCAAGGTCGAATTGCTGGCGGGGACGGACACCGGTGATCCGTATACGATTCCCGGCGCCAGCCTGCACGACGAACTGGAGCAACTGGTTCGCGCGGGCCTGACGGCTCGCGAGGCGCTGGAAGCGGCGACGATCGCGCCCGCCCGCATGCTCGGGTGGGACGAAGCGATGGGGACGATCGAGAAGGGTAAGGTCGCGGACCTGGTGCTGCTCGAGGCGAATCCGATCGAGGACATTCGCAACACGCGTCGCATCGCGGCGGTGTTTTCGAAGGGCAAGCATCTTTCGCGGAAGGATCTGGATGGGATTCTGGCGTTAGCCGCTGATGGACGCAAATAAACGCAGATACGTCAGAAAACCACCGCGAAAACCAGTTGTGATAAGTTTAGGGTATGCGTAGTTTCACCCTTCTTGCCCTATGTTCGCTCCTGGCCGGCTTGGCCGTGAGCGCCGAACTTCCTTCCGTCAATCGGGCTGCCGCCAGCCACGTGAGCGGAGAATACATGGAAGCTCGATCCGCGGACGTCTACACCGGCGCGTGCTTTGCGAACGCCGAAGTAGAGTTGACCGGTAACCTCGCCGTGATGGGCTGGAAGATCGAGACCGGTTCCTGGCAGGGCGTTAAGCTGGACGGGCTCGGCGTGATGGCGGTGGTCAAGGCCGAAAGCACGCTGGGCGATACCATGCATGCATCGAATCCGGCGAAGGCAGTTCTAATCGTGGACCAGAAGGCGAACGACGAGCAACGCGCTGCGCTGACCCAGTTCGCACGCCGCATGGGTGGCAAGATGCTCTCGGATGTGGTGCGCGTTGAATCGCGGCCGATCGAGCTGACGACCAAGAATATTCATAGCCGCAATGCCTTGATGGTTGCCGGCGAGCTGGCGAAGATCGAGACGCGCGCGCTTGAAGGCACCGATCAGATCTGCCGCCACGAGGAAGTGTGGTACCAGCCGCTGACGCCGCTGGAACATGCGATGCCCGCGTACACGTTGGCGCATTCCTACCAGGGCAAGGGACTCGGCACCTTGTGGAGCGCGCCACTGCAGCGTAGCGCGTTCGTCGGCACGTTCAATCTTTCGGAATAACTGCTTCCTTTGGGCGCGGCTCTGATCCGCTAACTATACCGACTCGCCGCGCACCAGGTCGTCATACGACTCTCGTTCGCGAACCACGCGCCAAGCTCCGCCGTCGACCAGCACCTCAGCCGCGCGCGGCCGTGAGTTGTAGTTCGACGATTGAACGAATCCATACGCGCCGGCTGTGCAAATCGCGAGCGCATCGCCCGGCAGTAGATTTGGCAGCACGCGATCGCGCGCCAGGAAATCGCCGCTCTCGCACACTGGGCCCACGACGTCGGCACGAATCGATTCGCCGTCCGTCTCGCGCAGCGGCAGAATTTCATGATGCGCGCTGTACAGCGCAGGACGAATCAGGTCGTTCATCGCGGCGTCGACAATCACAAATTCCTTGTCGCCGGTCTGCTTGCGATACAACACACGCGTAACCAGAACGCCGGCCGCGGCGACGATGGATCGTCCGGGTTCGATGGTCACGTGAAATCCGTGGCCGGCGACCCGTGCGCACATCGCGGCGATGAACTCCGCGATCGCGGGGGCGACCTCCTCCGGTTTGTATGCGACGGCCAATCCCCCGCCGAGATCCACGTGCTTGATGGGAAAACCTTGGGCGCGCAGGCGCTCCGCCAGATCGAGCACGCGATCCACCGCCTGCATCACTGGCGCGGGATTCATGAGCTGCGATCCGATGTGGCAGCTCACGCCTTCGAGGTCGAGACTGGTGAGCGAGCGAGCACGCTGATACACCGCTTCCGCCGCCGCGATATCGACGCCGAATTTGTGCGCCAGGCTTCCTGTCGAAATATAGGCGTGCGTTGCCGCGTCGACATCCGGATTCACGCGCAGCGCTATGCGAGCCTTGACTCCGCGCCGGGAAGCCAGCGCGTCGATCAGCGCGAGCTCGGGTTCGGACTCGCAGTTGAAAGCGAAGATGCCCGCGTCGAGCGCCTGGTCGATTTCCGCCCGCGTCTTTCCCACACCCGAGAAAACCACCTTGGCAGGATCGCCGCCAGCCTTGATCACGCGATGCAGTTCCCCGCCCGAAACGATATCGAAGCCGGCCCCTTCGTCAGCCATCAACTTGAGCAATGCCAGGTTGCTGTTGGCCTTCAGCGCGTAACACACGGTGTGCGGCTGGTCGCCGAAAGCGCGATCGTAGGCACGATAATTCGCGCGTACCAAGTTCGCCGAATATACATAGCAGGGCGTGCCCGCGCGACTCGCGATTCCAGCCAACGCGACGTCCTCGCAGTGCAACGCGCGGCCGCGATAGGTGAAGGCGTTCATACCACCTTCATCACGACCACACTTTGGTCGTCGGTAATGCTGTTGGTTCCACGGAATGCGTCCAGTTCCTTGAACACAGTGCTGGCGATCGCGGCGGGGGATTCTTTCGCGTGCTTTTTGAGCAGACGCACGACGCGCTGCCGCGAGAATTCTTCGTCCTTGGTGTTGAGCTGGTCCGCGACGCCGTCCGAGAAAAACAGGATTGTGTCGCCGTGTTCGGTCTGATACACCACCTCCTCATAGCGGCGGTCGTCCAGCAGGCCGATGGGAACACCCTCGATTGGCAGATTGAGAATTTCGCCGTGGCGGCAGATCAGCGGCGGCTCGGCGCCTGCGTTGCAGAAGGTGAAACGGTCCTCTCGCGGTTCCCACAAAGCGACGAGCATGGTGGCGTATTGCGCGTCCACTTTGCGCTCCAGCAATGTTTCGTTGAGCGACTGCATCAGAAGCGCCGGGCTGCGGCGGCGCGGAACCAGCGTGCGCAGAAGTCCGCTGACCAGCGCGCCGTAGAGCGCGGCGGCGGCACCCTTGCCGCTCACATCGCCAAAGACGATGACCGATTCGTCGCCGTGCTCGAAGAAATCGTACACGTCACCTGAGATCTCGCGCGCGGGACGCGATCGAATCGCGATTTCGAGCCCGGCCAGCGGCGGGGCTTCGCGCGGTTGCAAAACGTGTTGCAGCTTGCGGGCTGCCTTCAAGTCCTGCTCCATGCGCTGCTCGCGTTGCGCCAGTTCCTCATAGAGACGCGCATTCTCGACCGAGCTCGCGACTTGGGGAGCGAGGAGTGACAGCGTACGCTGATGATCCTCGGTGAAGAAACCCAGCCGCTCATGCTCCACGTCCAGCACTCCCACCACACGGTCCTGCACGATCAAGGGCACTGCCAATTCCGAGCGAATATCCGGATGGGACGCGATATAGCGCGGGTCAGCCAATGTGTCCGTCACGCGTACCGGCTCGCGGGAATCGGCAGCGGCCCCGGTGATGCCCTTCCCCAGTGGGATATTGTCGACGTTCACGCGCTGGTCGTAACGGACACTGAAGCGGTGCCGCAGCAACTTTGTCTCGGCATCGATCAGGAAAATACTGAATGCGTCGTAGTTCATCAGGGTTCGCACCGATTCAGCAATCTTGCCGAGCAGCGTGTCCAGATCCAGGATCGAGCTGAACTCCTGGGAGAGCTTGGCCAGCGTCCGCAGCGTGCGGTACTGGCGCTCGGAGCGCAAATACAATCGCGCGTTGTCGATGGACGACGCCACGCGATTCGCGATGAGGCGCACAATGGCGCGATCCTGATCGGTGTAGGCATTGACACGCGTCGATTGCAAATCGATCACGCCGACCAGTTTGCCGCGCGGCGCCAGCATGGGCACGGCCAGTTCGCTGCGCACGGCGTCTAATGCATTGAGGTAGCGCGGATCACTACGGACATCGTTCACCAACACCGGCTGCCGGGTGCCACCGGCGATTCCCGTGATGCCTTCGTTGAGCGGGATTTCGAGGCTGCGAATCACCTCCGCGCGATGGCCCATGGAGTATCGGATTTTCAACGTGCGGGTGCGGTCGCTGTACAGCAAGATCGCGAACAGATCGTATTGAACCACGTTCTTGACGATGCCGGATACCTGCTCGAGCAGCTTGTCGAGGTCCAGCGTATCGGAGGTGACGCGGGTCACTTCCAGCAAAAAATCGAGCAGCTCGGCGCGTTCGCGAAATCTGACTTCGGACTTTCGGGGGGTGGCCATGGCGGGAACGGTTAGGCCGCCGTAGCTTCGATAATCTTGACACTGGCGCTTGCGCCGACCCGCGTGGCGCCGGCTGCGGCCATGTTTTTCAAGTCTTCCAATGTCTTAATGCCGCCCGACGCTTTCACGCCCATATCCGCTCCGACAGCTTGCCGCATCAGTGCGACATCGTGAACGGTGGCGCCATGCGGCCCGAATCCGGTAGACGTTTTTACGAACTCGGCGCCGGCGAGCTTAGAGAGCGTGCACGCGATGGCTTTCTGATTGTCGTCGAGCAATGCTGTTTCGAGAATCACTTTAACGATCGCGCCGCCCTGGTGCGCCGCGTCGACAACGGCTTTAATATCCTGACGAACCGCTTCGAAATTTCCGCCGCGCAGCTCACCGATGTTGATCACCATGTCGATTTCCTGCGCCCCGGCGCGAGTCGCACCCTCGGTTTCCGCGACTTTGATCGCGGTCGCATTCGCACCCAGCGGAAATCCGACCACCGAGCACACCTTCACGGGCGACCCGGTCAGTTCCGCAGTCACAAGCGGGACCCAATACGGATTTACGCACACGCTCGCGAAATTGTATTTCCGAGCTTCCTTGCACAGCTTGCGGATATCGGATGCGGTCGCGTCGGGACGCAACAGTGTGTGGTCGATATACAGGGCGATGTTGGGATCGATGCCGGTAAGCTTCTCGCTAGCCGAAAGCCGGTCCGCGCCCGCCGCGATTATTTCTTTCGACTTTTTCGCGCAGGTTTGGGGACAACGTCCGGTGCAACCGGGACACACCAGATCGGGGATATTGAGTCCTTCGCCTTGGGGCGCGGGAACGCGGACGCCGGCCGCGCGCGCCAGGATTTCCTCGCCGATTTGCGCGACCAGTTTGTCCAATTCTTCGGCGTTCACTTGAGGTTCGCTTTCTCGATTTCCTTGATTTTGTCGACGCGCGCTTTGTGCCGGCCGCCGCCGAAGGGAGTCGAAAGCCAAGTCCGCAGTACGTCTTCCGCCTGCGTTTGGGTCAATAATTTTCCGCCCAGCGTCAACACATTCGCGTCATTATGTTCGCGGCTGTTTCGCGCGGAAGCCCTATCATAACATAGGGCTGCGCGGATTCCTGAAAACTTGTTGGCGACCATCGCGCTGCCAATTCCGGCGCCGTCGATGATGATTCCGCGGGTGGCCGCCTTCGAAACCACCAGTTCGGCGACCTGCTTCGCGATGTCCGGATAATCCACTGGATGGGCGTGATCGATACCCACGTCGCGCACTTCCAAGCCGCATTCTTCGAGCACCGCCAGGAGGCGCTGCTTCATTTCAAAACCGCCGTGATCGCATCCGATCGCGATGGTGCGGTCGACCGGCGCGGGACCGGGCGTTTCGCCTTCCTTCATTTCGATGATCTTGACGCCGCGTTCGCGAGCCAGGTCACGGGCGGAAGGAGTCACGATCGAGCCGTGGAGGATGCGCAATTCTCCCGAGTCGGGGATGTCCTGCGCGGTGACGACGGCTCGCATGTCATCTCAGGATACTGCAGCGGTTATGATCAAAAAATGGAAACGTCTGCCGCATCTCCCGCCGCTCCCACGGTTGTCGAGCTCGAGAAGCAATATCTGTTGCAGAACTACGCGCGCTATCCGCTGGTGCTGCATCGCGGCAAGGGATGTTATGTATACGACACTTCGGGCAAACGCTACCTGGATCTGATCGCTGGGATCGGCGTCAACGCGCTGGGCTACTCGCATCCGCGCCTGACCAAAGTTATTCGCGAGCAGGCGGGCCTGCTGCTGCACTGCTCCAACCTGTATTACAACGAATATCAGGGACCGCTCGCGAAGCGCGTCGCCGAAGCGAGTGGATTGCAGCGGGTCTTTTTCTCCAACTCCGGCGCGGAGTCGATGGAAGGCGCGCTCAAGATGGTGCGATCGCACGGCCGCAAGATCAGTCCGGAAAAGCACGAGGTAGTCGCGCTTGAGAATTCGTTCCACGGACGGACTTTCGGCGCGCTCTCGATTACCGGCCAGGAGAAATATCGTCGCGATTTCGAGCCGCTAGTGCCGGGGGCGCGCTTCGTGCCGCGCAACGATATCACCGCGCTCGAGCAGATGGTGGGCGATCGCACTGCAGGGATCGTGTTCGAGGTGGTGCAGGGCGAAGGCGGAATCCATCCGTTGTCGAACGATTATCTGCGCAAGGCGCGCGAATTGGCGGATCGCTACAACGCATTATTGGTGTTCGACGAGATTCAGTGCGGAGTGGGCCGGCCGGGCGTTTACTTCGCGTATCAGTTGTCGGAACCATGGGTGATGCCCGATATCATGGTCGCGGCGAAGCCCTTGGCCTGCGGCATCCCGCTGGGCGTGATCGCGGCGAACGAGCGTGCCGCGGTCGCGATCGGCGCGGGCATGCATGGCTCAACCTTCGGCGGCGGTCCGCTGGCTTGCCGCGTGGCGCTCGAGTTCTTCGACATTCTGGATACGTTGCTCGAAAACATCGTGCACGTCGGCGGCTATTTCCGGATGCGATTGACCGAGTTGGCGCGGCATTACACGTTTATTAAGGAAGTACGCGGCTACGGGTTGATGATCGGCGTGGAGCTGGATATGCCGGGCAAGCAGATCGTGCTGGATTGCATGGAAGAGGGGTTGCTGCTTAACTGTACGCACGACGTCGTGCTGCGCATGCTGCCGCCGTATATTCTCAGCGAGCAGGATGTGGATCGGGCGATGACGGTGCTGAATCGTGTAATGAAGAAGGCGAAAGCGGCGTAAACTTGTACGTATGAGTGTCTCGAAAGTCCTCCTGACAGCCGAGGAGTTCGACAACTTCCCGTTCGAGGAAGATAAGCGCTACGAACTCGACGAGGGAGAGCTGATCGAGATGACCAGGCCGGCGTACAAGCACAATCGCGTGCTAAGGAAGCTGTTATTTGCGTTGGATCTGTACCTCGAAGCGAATCCGATCGGCGAAGCGCAGATTTCCGAAAACCTGTACGCCCTTGCTCCTTTGACTCGCAGATCGCCTGACGTGGCTGTGATCCTGGGTGATCGATACGAAGAATTGAAGGATGCGAAGGTTATCCCAATCATTCCCGAAATCGCGGCCGAAGTGCTTTCGCCCAGCGAGACTCCTCGCATGATTCAGCGCAAATTGAAGCAGTACTTTGAAGCCGGCGTCAAAGAAGTCTGGGTGATCAATCCCGAATCCCGCAGAGTTGAGATTTGGACCGGGCCGCAAGGCGCGGAGCAGGAACTGGCCGCCGACGCGGCGATTACGTCGCCGTTGCTTCCCGGGTTTTCACTTCCCCTGGAAAAGCTGTTCTCGTAGGGTGTTGCTGAGCAGCCCGCCATAATAGAGGCAGTGCAATCCGATTCCTTCCCCGCGCCGGTCTACGCCGAGACCGTACTGGCGCAAAACTTCGAAGACGCGAAGAAGTACTTCCTCGACGATCTGCTGCGCATCCACGATGCACACACGCGCATGCTCGCATCCTGCGGGATTATCAGCCGCGCTGAAGAAGCCACTTTGCTCACCGCGTTGGCTCAACTCGACCGCGCGGAAATCGCAAGGGCACGTTACGACGGATCGGTGGAGGATTTGTTTTTCTTCGTGGAAACGCTCCTCGAAAAAGCCTGCGGCGAGACTGCAGGAAAAATGCACACCGCGCGCAGCCGTAACGATATCGCCATCACCTTGTATCGCATGTCGGTGCGCCGCGAGCTACTGAAGTTCGCGACGGCGCTTGCCAAAACCCGCGGGGTGTTGCTCGATCTCGCCGCCCAGAATCTCGAAACGGTGATGCCGGCGCACACGCATACGCAACCGGCGCAGCCGACCACGCTGGCGCATTACCTGCTGGCGGCCTGCGAATTTCTCGATCGCGACACCCAGCGGCTGGAAGGCGCCTTCAGCCGCGTCAATCTAAGCCCGATGGGCGCTGCGGCGATCACTACCTCCGGGTTCCCGATCAATCGCCATGAAGTCGCGCAACTGTTGGGCTTCGACGGCCTAGCCGAGAATTCCTACGGAGCCATCGCTGCCATCGATTACGTGACCGAATCCGCGTCGGTGGTCGCCGTCGCCATGGTCAGTGCCGGCAAACTGATCCAGGATCTACTGCTGTGGTCGACGCGTGAATTCGGATTTCTGCGATTGTCCGACGCGTTCGTGCAGTCTTCGAGCATCATGCCTCAGAAGCGCAACCCGGTGGCTCTCGAACATGCGCGAATTCTGGCCAGTCGCGCGCTGGGCGAGGCGCAGGCGGTACTGACCTGCGCGCACAATACTCCGTTTGGCGATATCAACGACAGCGAAGACGATCTGCAGCCGCTGGTGTTCACGATGTTCGCCGACGCGGTGCGATCGCTGCGACTACTGGCAGGTGCGCTGCGCACTGCATCCGTCGATGGTGCGCAACTGGCGCGCCAGGCTGGTCGACATTTCCTGACGGTGACGGAATTGGCCGACACGCTCGTGCGTCGCGAAGGGAGTAGCTTCCGCGAAGCCCACTCGCTAGTGGCGCGAACGGTAGAGGCCTGCGGCATCAGCGACGATCCTGCGTCCATCGCCACCGCGCTGCTCCGTCTCCAGCCATCGCTGCGCTTGTCGCGCGACGAGATTGAACAAGCGCTCGATCCGGTGCATTTTGTGCGAATTCGGACCATCGAAGGCGGTCCCGCGCCGGTTCGAACCGCCGAAGCTCTGGAGCGGGCTCGCAAGAGCCATCGCCACTTCGAAGAATGGATCGCGGGCCAAATCTCACGCGTTGGAACTTGAAGCCCGCACGATCTCTAGCAGTAGAATCATGAAATGATTGGGTGGCCAATCCTCCTGGCCCTGCTGTGTCTGGCGGGAGTATCCGCCCAGCCTCAGCCACAGACTGCGCCGCGGCTTTCTTTCGAAATCGCGTCGATCAAGACCAGTTCAGATTCATTGTTATGGGCGGCCCCCCGGCGCACCGGCGGACGAATCCGATGGACCACAACAATTCGATCGTTAGTGGAATACGCCTTCAGAATGCCGTCTTGGCGCATCTCGGGGGAAATATCGAGCAAGAAGATCTTCGTCATTGACGCGACCTTCGATCCGGCTGCCAACGAAGACCAGGTGCGCGCGATGTTTCAGTCGCTGCTGGAAGATCGCTTCAAGCTGATGACTCATCGAGCAAAAAAAGAGGCGAACGGTTATGCGCTCTCGGTCGTGAAGAAGGGCCCCCGGATACAGCCGGCCAAATCCGATGACCCCGCGGCCCCATTGCCGGAGTGGTTTCGGGAACGAGGCGCTGTTTCTGCCCAACTCGAAGGCAGGGTCATCTCGACGATCGAGGAGGCCGGGGTGCGTACTGTCACTGGCCGCAGGGCCTCCATTCGACAGCTATGCGACGCCCTCGAGCTTTTCGTCGGGACGTTCGTGATCGACGAAACGGGAATGCAGGGTTCATATTACTTTGTTCTTCGGTTCGTTAGGGACGATTATCGAGGCGATGTCGATGTCGCAACGCTTTTTCGGGCGATCCAGGACGATCTCGGCCTGAAACTGGAGAAGAAGCGGGCTCCCATTGAGTTTCTATTGGTGGATGGCGTCGATAGCAGTCCCACCGAGAATTGACCGGGTTACCCGCACAACAAGTTGAAACTTTCGCCCCGCTGCTTCGTAGTAGTTATCACTATGCGAGCTCTGCTTCTATTAGCCGTAACGGCCGCCCTGCTATCCGCCGCCCCCACCAAGGAATTCAACCGGACGGTTGCGCTCGCTCCAGGCGGGCGCGTGTCGATCAATACCCACAAGGGCTCGATCAATATCACCGCCTGGGACCGGCGCGAGGTCGAGATCAAAGCCCGCATTGAGGAAGACCCCGGCTGGATGTCGATGCGTGTCGAGGACGTGGAAATCCGCGTGGACGCAAGCTCCTCCGACGTCCGAATCAAAAGCGATTATCATCGCTCGCGTGGCTGGTTCTCGATCGAGGGGCCGCTCCCGAGCGTGCACTACACCATCCGCATGCCGCGCGACGCCGCGTTGTCGGTCAAGGACCACCGTTCGGATAGCGACATAACCGGTATCGAAGGCGAGGTCGAATTCGAAACCTATCGGGGCACGGCGCGGCTCAATGGTCTGCGCGCTGGATTGCAGCTCACTACCTATCGCGGTGAAGTACGTGCGACCTTTGCGGCGTTTTCGAAGCGCACCCAAATCGAGACGTATCGCGGCCACGTGGATCTGATTCTCCCGCGCGCGAGCGCTTTTAGTCTTGACGGAGACATTGGCCGTCATGGTAATCTGGACTGCGATTTCCCGCGCACGGTACGCACTTCGTCCCGGCAGCGCGATTGGCAGAGTACGGTTAACGGCGGGGGCCCGGCTCTGAAGGTGAAGAGCTACCGCGGGACGATCCGTCTCCGCGCGGCCTGAGCGATTGCTCCGCCCCGGCGGGAGTTAACCCGGATTTCGCGGGAGTTCCTTTACTTCCAATCAAATAAGATGTTACCCTCAGTTCTTAATGCGAACTGTCGACCTAATCCATCGCAAGAGGGACGGCGAAGAGCTGTCCGGGGAAGAAATCGCCTATCTTGTTGACGGTTATACGGCGGGAACCATACCGGACTATCAAATGTCCGCGTTCCTGATGGCTGTCTTTTATTCCGGAATGACCGACCGCGAAGTGAGCTCGCTCACCGAACGGATGATGTCCTCGGGCGAAATCGTCGATCTCTCCTCCATTCCCGGCGCCAAAGTAGACAAGCATTCTACCGGCGGCGTGGGTGACAAGACCAGCCTGATCGCGGCACCGCTGGCTGCCGCGGCCGGGGTCGTGGTCCCCATGATTTCCGGCCGGGCGTTGGGTCATACCGGCGGCACGCTCGACAAACTGGAAGCTATTCCCGGGTTTCGCACCAACCTGACCATCGACGAGTTTCGTGCGCAGCTCGCCGAGCACAAACTGGCGTTCATCGGGCAGACGCCGCAAGTGGCGCCCGCAGACGGAAAATTCTATGCGCTGCGAGATGCAACTGCGACGGTCGAATCCATCCCGTTAATCGCGTCGTCGATCATGTCCAAGAAACTAGCGGTCAATTTGGACGCCTTGATTCTGGACGTGAAGGTCGGCGCGGGCGCGTTTATGAAGCGGCAAGTGGATGCCCGCCGACTGGCACAGATGATGGTGGGGATCGGGCGCCGCATGAACAAGAAAGTTCAAGCGCTGATCACCGATATGAATCAGCCGCTGGGTTACGCGGTGGGCAATGCGCTCGAGGTGATGGAGGTTTCGCAGACGCTCCAAAACGTGGGCCCCACGGACCTGACGCGGCTTTCGCTCGAGCTGGCCGCGCGCATGATTCACCTGGGCAAAATCACCGCGACGCTGGATGAAGCTCGCGAGTTGGCCCAGCGCAAGCTGCTGGACGGATCCGGCTACAAGAAACTCAAGGATGTGATCACGGCACAAGACGGGAATCCGCAGGTGCTGGATCGCTTCGAATTGCTCCCCAACGCCACCGGCGCTCGCGAGATCAGTTCGCCGCGCGCGGGCTACGTCAGCGCCATCGACGCCGAATATATCGGGCAAGCGTCGGCCATGATCGGCGCGGGCCGCGATACGAAAGAAGACGGAATCGATCCCGCGGTGGGTGTGATTCTCGAGGTCAAGGTCGGCCAGAAAGTGGACGCCGGCGGCGTGCTGTGCCGCCTGTACTACACCGGCGAGGAGCAAGTGGAAGAAGCTTCGCAATTGGTCGAAGACGCCTTCCGCATCTCCGCCACGGCGCCCGAGAGCCGTGAGTTGATTCTCGAAGTAGTCGGCTGATACACTCAGCCGTCACATGGACAGATACACCGGGCTGATCGGTCTCGTGGTGATCGTCGGCGTCGCCTACCTTTTTTCAACCGACCGCAAGGCAATTAAAGCGCGCGTGCTCTTCTGGGGTTTGGGACTCCAGTTTGCGTTCGCGTTCTTAGTGCTTCGAACCGGCGCGGGCGACGTGTTCAAGGCGGCCAGCGCGGGCGTGAATCACATGCTGGAATACGCGGTCGCCGGCAGCAGCTTCGTATTCGGCGACAAGCTGGGCGCGCGGAACGATCAATTCGGCGTGATCTTCGCGTTCCAAGTGCTGCCCATCGTGATCTTCATCGCGTCCTTCTTCGCGATTCTCTACTATCTTGGCGTCATGCAGGTGTTCGTGAAGGGCATGGCGATCCTGATGCAGCGGGTGTTTGGCACCAGCGGCGCCGAATCCACCAACGTCGCCGCCAGTATCTTCATGGGGCAAACCGAAGCTCCGCTGACCATTCGCCCGTTCCTAGCGAATCTCACGCAAAGCGAATTGTTCTGCATTATGGCCAGCGGCATGGCCCACGTTTCGGGTGCCGTGATGGCCGCCTACGTGATGATCGCGGGGGTCGAGATCCGGCATCTGCTCACGGCGGTGATCATGACCGCGCCCGCCACGCTCATGCTCGCGAAAATCATGATCCCCGAAACGGGGCAGCCCGAGACTGCTGGTGGAATTCACGTCGAGGTCGAGAAACCCGGTGTGAACATCATCGACGCGGCGTCGCGCGGCGCAGCGGATGGATTGCAACTCGCGCTTAACATCGCCGCTATGCTGATCGCCTTCATTGGCCTGATCGCGATGGTGAACGGAATCCTGTCGTCGCTGCACTACACGCGATTTTTCGGGTGGCTCCCCGGTTCGTTGCAGGAGATTCTGGCACGCCTGTTCGCTCCCCTCGCCTGGCTGCTGGGCGTCAAATGGGCCGATTGTGCGGCGATCGGCAACCTGCTGGGCACGCGTCTGATCCTGAACGAATTCGTAGCGTTCATCGACCTGGGAAAAATTCGCTCGGTGCTCGATCCGCGCTCCTTCACCATCGCGACCTTCGCGCTGTGCGGGTTCGCTAACCTCAGTTCCGTTGCGATTCAGGTGGGTGGTATCGGCGCGCTGGCACCCACGCGCAAGAGCGACCTGGCGAGGCTCGGCCTGCGTGCGGTCGCCTGCGGGACCATGGCCAACTTCATGTCCGCGTGCATCGCGGGTATGCTGTTGTAAATGGCGAACAAGGTCGGAGTCGTACTCGGCAGCGGTCTCGGCGCGTTCGCCGATACACTCGATCAGCGCAAGGAGACTCCCTACACGTCGATTCCAGGCTGGCCCGCTTCCACCGCCGTCGGTCATGCGGGAAAGCTGGTCGAAGGACGCATCGGATCGACCGAGGTGATCGTGCTTGCGGGCCGCGCGCATTTGTACGAGGGTTACACCGCGCAGCAGGTCACTTTCGGAATTCGCGAACTGAAGCGCCGCGGCGTAGGCAGCCTGATTCTCACCAACGCGGCGGGCGGAATCAATCTGAATTACAAAGCGGGCGCATTGGTGCTGATCACCGATCACATTAATCTGCTGGGCGCGAATCCACTTACCGGTCCGAATGACGATTCACTTGGTCCGCGTTTTCCCGACATGAGCGAGGTGTACTCGCAAGCGTATCGTGTCATCGCGCACGAATGCGCCGCGAAAATTGGTGTCGAGCTGGGCGAAGGTGTCTACGCCGCCGTTCCCGGTCCAAGCTATGAAACGCCCGCGGAAATTCGCTTCATGCGAACTATCGGCGCCGACCTAGTCGGCATGTCGACCATCCCCGAGGCGATCGCCGCGAATCACATGGGAATGAAGGTGCTCGGAATTTCGTGCGTAACCAATATGGCGGCTGGGATTCTGCCGCAGAAACTGGTGCATGAAGAAGTGCTCGAAACCGGCGCTCGCGTCCGCGATACGCTGGTCAAGCTGCTGCATGCGATCGTCCCGCGGCTAACTTAGAAATGATGCCTGTGATGCTACCCTAGAAGCATCATGAGCATCAGGACGACCGTTACCCTGGACGACGACGTGGTCGAGCGCGTCAAACAGGTAAGTCGCGCTCGCGGTGCGTCGTTCCGGCAGACCCTCAATGAGGTAATCCGGGCCGGGCTGACTGCAACTCCAACCAAGAAGCGGGTCTTCAAGGTCCGAGCAACCAACATGGGCTACCGTCCCGAGCTGAACTATGACAAGATCTCCGCGTTGCTCGAGTACGCGGAAGGTCCATGGCACAAGTGACCCTACTTGATTCGAACATCCTCCTATACTCCTCCAGCGTCAAGGCTCCGCAACACGAGCCGATCAAGGCGTGGCTGAAACAGCTTTTCGAAGGACCGGAGACCGTCGGTCTCCCCTGGTTGACGTTGTGGGCTTTTATTCGGCTATCCACTAACATACGGGTCTGGCCGAATCCCAAATCTCCGCGGGAGGCATCCGCAACGGTCCGCGACTGGCTCAATCTACCAGGCGTCATCTTGCTTCACCCAGGACCGCGACATATCGACCTACTCGAAGGGCTGATTGTTGATCACAGCATCGTTGGACCAAAAGTGACCGATGCCGCGCTGGCCGCTCTGGCCATCGAAAACGGAGCGACACTGGCCTCCACCGATCGCGACTTCCGCCGCTTCAAAGGTCTCCGTTGGGTAAATCCGCTGGACTAACGATTACGCCGCTTGGCGCAACTGAATATCCACGATCCGCGACGTTACGATGGGCCCTCGATACCGCGGGTGGCGATATTCCATATGCATCCCGCGACCCAGATACTGCGTCTTCAGCATTGATCCGCCCCAATTCGATCCGCTGATCCGCACCAGCACCGGTTCGGGGCAAAACTCGGGGTGTCCGGAAATCAGCGCCTGCCCGTCGCCCAGTAACACCACCGTATAGCGCCGATTCTGCGTTGCGACTTCGAGCGTGCTTTCGCCCGGCAGATCCTTGAGGAAAACGCCGCCTTCGATCTCCGAGCGCACGATGTTCCGATTAATCTCGTCACTTAGATTGTGGTGCGTCCGAAACATCGCTGCCTCAATTCTACTCCCGCAGGACAAGCCCTTACAATGGAATTGTCCGCGCGCCGGATCTATCCAAAACATGGCTGTCTTTTATTCCCGGCCTGATCTTGTTCGTGCGCGCGCCAATTGGCGCAGCGCTCAGAAGACCGTGGTTTTCACCAACGGTTGTTACGACCTGCTGCATCCCGGCCACATTCGCTTGCTCGAAGCTGCGCGTTCCCTGGGCGACATCCTGATTCTGGCCCTCAATACCGATGCGAGCGTCGCGCGACTCAAGGGCCCCACCCGTCCTCTCATCAGCGAAAAAGAGCGCGCCGAGATGGCGCTGGCGCTCGAAGCCGTCGACGCCGTAACGCTTTTCGACGAGGACACGCCGCGTGAGCTGATCGCCGAAGTGCTGCCCGATATTCTGATCAAGGGCGCGGATTGGGCACACTTCATCGCCGGCCGTGAAGAGGTGGAGGCCGCGGGTGGAAAGGTGATGGCGCTGGCACTGGAACCCGGCTTCTCGACCACCAACATCGTGGAAGAATTGCTAGCGCGGCAAATCGCCCGTCCGCCCGCCCGGCCGCTTCCGTGACGCATCCCGCCGTTCGCGATCTTTTTCAAACCCTCAGCCGTCACCCGGCTTTTCAGGAATTGGCCGGTGCGTTGGTCCGGCAGGAATCCGGTCCGTTTTCGCTTGCAGGGCTGACGCCCACAGCGAAAGCGCTGTACCTGGTGCTGCTCTGGCAGGCGACCGAGAAACCATTGTTAGTTCTGGTCGATTCGAACCAGCGGGCCGAGCCGCTCACCGAAGCCGTTCAAACCTTTTTCGACCTGCTTGTTTCGAGGCCTGAAATTGGACGTCCGCAACTCCTGCCCGCGCTCGACGTGTTACCAGGGCAGAAACTTTCGCCGCATAACGAACTGGCCGAGCAGCGCGCCATTGGATTGTGGCGTTTGGCGTCGGGCGCAGCACCGCTTACGATCGTTCCGGCTGGTTCGGCGCTGCAGCGCACGCATGCTCCCGAATACTATCGCCGTCTGGCGCTCGATCTTCGAACCGGCGAAGAACTGCCGCTCGAAACCATCGAAGCGCATCTCCAATCCATCGGCTACGCGCGACGCGAACCGGTCGAGATGGTCGGCGAATACTCGATTCGCGGCGGCATTCTCGACGTATTTCCAGCGGAATCTGCGCGTCCGCTGCGTATCGAATTCTTTGGCGATGAAATCGAATCGATTCGTCGTTTCGAGGTCGAGACGCAGCGTTCGGTTACCCGCTTGAGCGAAGCGACAGTTCTACCGCTGGTCGAGCAGCCGCGCTCAGGCGCCGCTTATCCCGGCTGGGAATTTGCGATGGCGCTGGAAGAACCACGCGAGTACAACGTCGCGACGCTGGCTCCCCAAGCGATCGTCGTTACGGATGAGCCCGAGCAGTTCAAGCAGGCCGCGGAACGATTGTGGAAGCGCATCGATCAGATTCCCGACTCCCCGGAACTCGCCGCGGCGAATTTCCTGCATGCGGAGCAATTCGCGGCGACGCTCGAAGGTCGCACGCAGATTGCTTTTCGGGAACTTGAACTGAGCGCTACCAACGAGAGCCATATCGCTACGCGCCCCTCGCTCGCTTTCCACGGCAGTATGCAGGTGGCGGTGGCCGAAGCGAAAACCATGGTCGAGCAGGGCTATCGCGTCGCCTTCTTCGCTCCATCGAACGGGGAGTTGGAGCGGCTGGCCGACATTCTGCAGGAATATTCGGTGCCGTTCCAACTGGGACTTGCGCCAAACGAAGCCGCCACCCAGTATTTGGCCGAGCGCGCGTATCTAGCGGGCGCCGTCGCGAACACCTACTTGGTCAAGGGTCACATTCGACGCGGCACCGTATTCGCAGAAATGCGAATCGCCTTCATCGGCTCGGAAGACCTGTTTGATCCCTCCGATCTGATCGCGCGGCCGGGCATTACCAAGAGCCAGCTCTCCGCCTTCGCTGCCGATATCGCCGATCTCAAGCCGGGCGATTGCGTGGTGCACGTCACGCATGGCGTCGGCAAGTTTCTGGGGTTGCGCGAGATCGTGCAGGGCGATCAGAAGGGCGACTTCATGTTGCTCGAGTACGCCGGCGAATCGAAACTTTACGTGCCGCTCACGCGCATGGACCTGATCGAGAAGTATCGCGGCACCGGTGAATCGCAGCCGCAGCTCGATCGTCTCGGTGGCGCGACGTGGACCGCTCGCAAGTCTCGGGTCAAATCCAGAATGCGCGATATGGCGGACGAGTTGCTCAAGCTCTACGCCGAGCGACGCATGGCCGACGGCTTCGCGTTTTCGCCCGATTCCAACTGGCAGCGCGAGTTCGAGGACGCTTTCGAATTCACCGAAACTAAAGATCAACTCAGCGCGACCAAAGAAATCAAACGCGACATGGAAGCGCAACATCCCATGGATCGGCTGTTGTGCGGCGATGTAGGTTTCGGCAAGACCGAAGTCGCCATGCGCGCGGCGTTCAAGGCGTTGGGCGATGGGAAGCAAGTGGCTGTACTGGCCCCGACCACTGTGCTCGCCTTTCAGCACTATGAGACTTTTCGCGCGCGCTTCGCGGCGTTTCCGGTGCGCATCGAAATGCTCTCGCGCTTCCGCGCCGCCAAGGAAATGAAAAAGGCGCTGGAAGAAATCGCGGAGGGCAAAGTCGATATTGCGATCGGCACGCACCGGCTGCTCTCGAAGGACGTGGAATTTCGCGACCTCGGTCTGCTGGTGGTCGACGAAGAACAGCGCTTCGGCGTGCGCCACAAGGAGCGGCTCAAACAGATCCGCAAGAACGTCGACGTGCTGACCATGAGCGCCACACCCATTCCGCGCACGCTGCACATGTCCATGCTGGGGATTCGCGACATGAGCGTGATCGAAACGCCGCCCAAGGATCGACTGGCGATCCACACCGTAGTGGCCCATTTCGATCCCGAGCTGATTCGCGCCGCGATCGATCAGGAGCTGAGTCGCGGCGGGCAGGTATACTTCGTTCACAATCGCGTCGAAAGTATTTTTTCGCGCGCGGCGTCCATCCAACAATTGCTCCCGAATTGCCGGATCGGAGTCGGTCATGGACAGATGGGCGATGACGAATTGGAGCGCGTCCTGCTGGGATTCATGCGCCACGAATACGACGTGTTCGTCTCGACCACCATCGTTGAAAACGGTCTCGATATTCCACTCGCGAACACGATCATTATCGAGAACGCCGAGCGCCATGGCCTCGCCGAGCTTTATCAGTTGCGCGGCCGCGTGGGCCGGTCGAATCGCAGAGCGTACGCGTATTTGCTCGTGCCGCAGGATACGGAGTTGAGTGAGGTCGCGCGCAAACGTCTGGCTGCGTTGCGCGAGTTTTCCGATCTCGGTGCGGGATTCAAAATCGCGGCTCTCGACCTCGAACTGCGCGGCGCCGGGAATCTCCTCGGCGGTGAGCAACACGGTCATATTTCGACGGTGGGCTTCGACATGTACCTGCGATTGCTCGAAGAAACTGTGGGCGAGCTCAAGGGTGAAGAGCGGCCGCTCGAGGTTCACTCGACCCTGAATCTCGGTCTCGATATTCGCATCCCCGCCGAGTACATCGCGGATGAGCATCAGCGGCTGCGCGCATACAAGCGCATCGCCGACGCGCGCGATCCAGAACAGGCCGCCGCGGTGCGCGCCGAAATCGCCGATCGTTACGGCCCGCCGCCGCCCGCCGTCGAAACCTTGGTTTTGTTCGCGCTCCTCAAGCGTCAGGCCGAACAGTGCGGGATCGAAGCCGTCGATCGGCGCGGCAGCGCATTGCAGGTGAAATTTCACCCCGGATCGAAGATCGATCCGGCGAAACTGATGGCTCTCGTCGCGGAGAATGAGGGTGCGCAATTTACACCCGCCGGCGTGTTGCGGCTGCCGCTCACTGTGCCCCCCGATCACGCCCCGGCGGTGCTGGAGTACTTAAAACACGCGCTCGAAACCTTGGCCCCCGACGTGCGTCCAGTATAATGATGACTATGAAGTATTGTGCCGTTTTGCTAGCACTCTCGAGCCTTGCCCTCAAAGCCGATGTGTCGGTAATCGACGAAATCGTCGCCAAAGTGAACGGCGATATCATCACCCGCAGCGAAGTCGAGCGCGAGCGCCGGACGATTGAAGCCGAATTGAAAAAGCAGGGCATGACCGGCCAGCGCCTCCAGGATGCGATCCGCGAAACGGCCAAAAATACCTTGCGCGAACGGATCGATCAACTGCTCCTAGTCTCTAAGGGCAAGGAGTTGAACATCAACGTCGATGCCGAGGTGAGCAAGCAGCTCGCCGAGACGCAAAAGAAGCTGGGCATCGGCGACCCCGAGAAATTTCAGCAAGCCGTGCGCGAACAAACCGGCCAATCCTACGAGGATTATCGCAACGATCTCAAGAACTATTTGATTACGAACCGCGTGATCCGCCAGGAAGTTTCCAGCAAGATTCAGTTCAAGCGCGAAGAGCTCCAGAAGTATTACGAGGAACATAAAGACGAGTTCTTGCGCAAGGAGCGCGTGTTCCTGCACGAGATTCTGGTCTCGACCGAAGGTAAGGATGCGGCTGGGATTGCCGCCGCGGAACGCAAGGCCAAGGATCTTTCCGCGCGCACTTCGAAAGGCGAACGCTTCCCCGAAGTTGCGCAAGCCAACTCCGATTCGCAAACCGCTCCGCAGGGCGGCGATATGGGTTCCTGGGAAAAGGGACAGCTTATGCAGAGCATCGAAGACCAGATCTGGGACAAGCCGCGCGGCTACGTCACCCCACCGATCAAGGTCGCGAACGGCTTCCTGATCCTGAAGGTCGACGAGCACCAGAAAGCCGGCCAGGCGGCCTTCGAAGAAGTCGAGATGGAAGTGCAGGACAAGCTGTTCGGCCCACGCATGCAGCCGCTGCTGCGCAAGTACCTCACGGAGCTTCGCGCCAACGCGTTCCTCGAAATCAAAGCCGGCTACGAAGACGCTGGTGCAGCGCCGGGCAAGAACACTC
The DNA here is from genome assembly GCA_036006545.1 of Bryobacteraceae bacterium. Taxonomy (GTDB): domain Bacteria; phylum Acidobacteriota; class Terriglobia; order Bryobacterales; family Bryobacteraceae; genus Palsa-187. The sequence continues at coordinate 24,130 of DASYPO010000205.1, read as the reverse complement.
ATTGGACCGATCCGGCGGAGCTGAAGCCGGAAACCATCAAGAAGGATGAGGTCAACCAGACGCGTATGAAGCGACTGCTTTGGTTGGTCCCGATTCCCGGCACCAGCACCAAGAAGACCGGCACCTCCTCGTCACGCTAGACCCGTAACACACGCGATCTGTTCGCCCGTTGTTTTGCGGTGCGGTGAGTTTTGTGGGGCAGATGATCTTGTCATCCGCCAGTCACCTTCGCGCGCTCGCTCCAAAAAAATCGTCTAAGCTGACGTTAGGAGCGAATGAAGTCACCCTACATTAGCGATCTGCACCCCGATGAGGTTGCGACTGGCATTTTTCTGGTCCAGCACAAGGACATTCGCCAGAAAAAATCGGGCGAGCCCTATCTTTCCCTAATCCTCGGCGATCGTACCGGCGACCTCGAAGCCAAGATGTTCGACAACGCCGCTGAGGTGATGGATACCTTCGATCGCGGTGCATTCGTGCGCGCCAAGGGGCTGCTCCAGATTTTCCAGAACCGGCCGCAGTTCACGCTGCACAAACTTCTGCCGATCGCGGATTCCGAAATCGACCCCGCGGATTTCTTTCCAGCCTCGAAACGCGATCGCGATGAAATGTTTTTGGAGGTGCGCGGCTGGATCGCCGGGGTCGCAAACCCGCATCTCAAGGCGCTCCTCGAAATTATCTTCGCGGACCCAGAAATTGCACTCGCCTATCGCACCGCTCCCGCCGCGAAGACCGTGCATCACGCCTGGCTCGGCGGACTGATCGAGCACGTGCTCTCGCTATGCCACTTGGCGAAGTTCACCGCAGCGCACTATCCCTTTATCGATTTCGACCTGCTGCTGGCGGGGGTGCTACTGCACGACATCGGAAAAATCCGCGAGCTCAGCTACGCGCGAGCCTTCGGCTACAGCACCGAAGGCCAGTTGCTGGGCCACATTCACATCGGCGCGGGAATCGTGCAAGAGAAAATACGGCTGCTGCCCGATTTTCCACCCAAGCTGCGCGACCTGCTGCTGCACCTGATCCTCAGTCACCATGGCGAGCTCGAATTTGGATCGCCCAAGGTACCGTTGTTCGCCGAAGCGCTGCTGCTGCATCATCTCGACAATCTCGATTCGAAAATGGAGTGCGTGCGCGGTGGAATCGAGAAGGATCGGCAAGTGGAAGGCGAGTGGACCGGATACATTTCGGCGCTGGATCGTAGCATCCTGAAGAAAGAAAAGTACCTCGCACCGGAAGCTCCCAAGACGCCGGGCACGCCGCCGCCCATAGAGGCTGCGCCTGTGGACGTGAAAGCCCCGCCACCCAGGCGCCCCGAGCCGTCTTCGTCGCCCTTCGCCTCCAAGCTTAAGGACGCGCTGACACAAAATTCCTGATGCGCCGACCCGCCCCGCCGCGTGAAATTCCCCCGCCTCTCGAGCTCGACTGTCTGCGTGCGCTGTGGGGGCTCGGCGAAGGCTCCGTACGCGACGTTCGCAAGGTGATGGTGAAGCGCGAGCTCGCTTACACCACTGTGATGACGGTGCTGGATCGCCTGGAAAAACGCGGCGGGGTCACGCGCAAGAAACGCGGCCGGTCGTTCATTTATGCGCCTAAGCTTAGCCGCGAGACGATTCGCAAGTACGCCGTGAAGGAATTAGTCGACGCCTTCTTCGAAGGCTCGGAAGACGCGTTGCTGCGCTTCTTGCAGGGCCAGCCCGCCACCCGCGGCGCCGCATCCGGCGAAGGTCTCGACGCCGCCCTGCTTTGATTCGCGTTCATTTGCGTTCATTCGCGGCTAATTTCTCCGCGATCTCTTCCCCGATCGCCAACGACGCCGTCGCTCCCGGACTGGGCGCATTCACCACGTGCAACTCGCCCGCTCCTTCCACGAAATGAAAATCCTCGACCAGCGATCCATCCTCTGACATCGCCTGCGCACGAACGCCCGCTCCGCCTTCAATCAGATCGTCAGACTGGATTTCCGGCACCAGGCGTTGCAACGACCGGCAGAACAGGTCGCGACTGAAGGATCGTCGCGTCTCCTGCCAGCACATCGCCGGATACTTCGCCAGGAATTTCCAGAGCCCCGGAAAGGTCAGCGCATCCGCAACGTCGCCCGGATTCACCTTGCTCTTTGTGTAGCCCTCGCGCGCCAGCGCCAGCACGGCATTCGGACCCGCCTCGACGCCGCCGTGAATCATGCGCGTGAAGTGTACGCCGAGAAACGGAAACGCCGGATCGGGCACCGGATAAATTAGATGCTTCACCAACGATTGCCGCTCGGGGCGAATCTTGTAATACTCGCCACGAAATGGAACGATCCGCACCGTGCGCGGCTGCCCGGTCAGCGCCGCGACGCGATCCGCGTGCAACCCCGCGCAGGTGACCAGTTTGGTGCACGGGTAATCGCCGCGGGTAGCGACCACGCGCCAGCCTGACCCGTCGCGACGAATCGCCGTGACACGCGCCCGCGTGATTACTTTCCCCCCGCGGATAGAGATCTCCGATTCCATGGTCCGGCACACATGCGAATAGTCGACGATCCCTTCCTCGGGAACGTGAATCGCGGCGATACCCGCTGCGTGTGGCTCGATCTCGCGCAGTTGCTCGCCGGTGAGCCGGCGCAGTCCCGTCAGCCCATTGGCGGTTCCGCGCTCAAGCAGCGTGTGCAGCCGCGGAATCTCCTCCTGCTCAGTCGCGACTACACATTTCCCGCACACCTCGTGCGCGATCCTCTTCTGCTTGCAGAACTCGACCATCTGTCGGATCCCGCGCACCGCAAGTAGCGCCTTGCGCGAGCCCGGCTTGTAATACAATCCAGCGTGCAGCACGCCACTGTTGTGGCCGCTCTGATGCTGTCCGACCGCGTCTTCTTTCTCCAGCACGGTCACGTGCGCGTCCGCAAATCGCTGGCCAATACGATACGCCGCCGCGAGGCCGATGATTCCGCCGCCCACCACGACGATCTGTTCGCGCATTCTGCCTATTCTAAGGCCGATATCATAGGGTGGTGCGCGAGTTGCTGGCCGGATTGATCGACTACGCGGGCGTTTTTCCGCCAGCCGCGCTCCCGCTCGATCAAGCACTCACGAATTACGCGCGTTATCAGACTTCACCCGAAGCCTGGATGCTCGGCCGATTTGTTTTGCCCGTCGCGCAGGTGATCTTGTCACCTGCCAAGCAAGTCCGTTTCTCCGCAATCGTCGGCGACGGCGACCTCGACAAAATCCCGCCTCACGTCGACTCCATCGAAATGAAAGTATCGACCCCCGCGCAAATCGAATCCGCCGCCGCGCGCATTTCAAAAAACGTCACGACGTATTTCGAAATTACTGACCTGACATTACTTCCCGTGATTCGAGCCGTGGGTGCCCGCGCGAAAAGCCGCACCGGTGGAATTACGCCCGATGCGTTTCCACCCGCTTCTCAAATCGCCGAATTTCTAGTCGCATGCGCACGAGCGAACGTCGCCTTCAAAGCCACAGCCGGTCTGCATCATCCGCTACGTTGCTACCGACCGCTGACCTATGCCGCCGACGGACCCTCCGGCTGGATGTACGGATTCCTCAACGTCTTTACTGCCGCCATCTTCGCCCGCCGCGGCGTGACTAACTTGGAGCAGATTCTTCTAGCAGAATCTCCTGACGATCTTCCGCGCGTCGACGACCCCGGGGAAGTCGCCGCCGTACGACGCGACTTCGCGATCTCCTTCGGCTCCTGCTCTTTCGAAGAACCCGTCGCCGACCTCAAAGCTCTCCGTCTTATCTGATAAACGACCTATGAAGCTCGACGAAACTCACGATCCCGCGCTCGAAAGCTGGGTGGAATCCGCCAACGAGCGCTACGCCGAGTTCCCCATCCAGAATCTTCCCTTCGGCCGCTTTCGCCGATCCGGCGGCCCTCCGCGAATAGGCGTCGCGATTGGCGATCAGGTTTTCGAGATCGAGGAAACTTCGCTCAACGCTCTCGCTGCGCGCGGCCGCCGTGCCGCCACCCAACTGCGGCTCGAACTAAGCCGCGAACTACGTCGCGGAAATCCGAATCCGCCGATCGATCGGCTCCATCCGATGACCGAATGTGAAATGCTGCTGCCGTTCGACATCGGCGATTACACCGATTTCTACGCGTCCATCCATCACGCCACCAGCGTCGGCAAGATGATGCGCCCCGATAATCCGCTGCTCCCGAATTACAAGTGGGTGCCCATCGGTTATCACGGCCGCGCGTCATCCGTGGTGGTCAGTGGCACGCCCGTTCATCGACCCAGCGGCCAGATCCAGCAAGGTTCCGATGCACCCGTTTTCGCCCCATCGCGGCAGCTCGATTACGAATGCGAAGTCGGATTCTTCATCGGTTCGGGCAATGCCCTCGGAGAGCCGATTCCGATCGCCGAGGCCGAGGATCACCTGTTCGGCTTCTGCCTGCTCAACGATTGGTCGGCGCGCGATATCCAGCGTTGGGAATACCAGCCGCTCGGACCCTTCCTTGCGAAAAGTTTCGCGACGACGATCTCGCCATGGGTGGTCACGCTCGATGCACTTGAGCCGTTCCGCAAACCAACCGCTGCGCGTCCCGAGGGCGATCCGGCTCCGCTTCCGCATCTGACCGGCGGCGACGCGTTCGACATCACCGTCGAAGTCTGGATGCGTTCTGCAAAAATGGAACGCCTCATCCGCCTCTCGCAAACCTGGTTCGACCAGATGTATTGGAATCCCGCGCAGATGATTGCCCATCACGCGTCGAACGGCTGCAATTTGCGTCCCGGCGATCTCCTCGGCAGCGGCACCGTCTCCGGCCCCGGTCGAAACGCACTTGCCGACGAGCGTGGCTGCCTGCTTGAGATCACCCAGCGCGGAACCGAACCGGTGGAGCTTCCGACCGGCGAAAAACGCACGTTTCTTGAAGACGGCGATGAGGTCCACCTGCGCGGATATTGCGAGCGCGACGGCTTTCGCCGGATCGGGTTCGGCGGGTGCCGCGGTACACTGGTGCCGTAGAGGAACTTATTCCACCGTGCTGATCGTAATGAAGGCGCAGGCGACCGCGGAAGACGTGCGTCGCGTGTGCCAGCGCATCGAATCGCTGGGCTTCCGCCCGCACGTGATGCCCGGCGCGCAGAAAACCGCGATCGGCATCACCGGAAATCCTGGACCCATCGATCCCGCTGAAATCGCGGATCTGGACGGCGTCGCCGAAGCGATTCGCGTTTCGAAGCCGTACAAGCTGGTCAGCCGCGAAGTGAAATCTGAAAACACCGTAGTGAGCATTTTCGGCGTGCCCGTGGGTGGCGACGAGCTCGCATTCTGCGGCGGCCCCTGCGCCGTCGAAAGCCGCGAACAGATTCTCGCATCGGCGCACGCGGTGAAAGCTGCGGGAGCGCAATTGTTGCGTGGCGGCGCTTATAAGCCGCGAACTTCCCCCTACGCGTTTCAAGGACTCGGCGAAACCGGTCTGAAGCTACTGGCCGAGGCGCGCGACGAAACCGGACTAGGGATCGTCACCGAAGCGATCGATATCGAAACGCTCGACCTGGTCGAGAAATACGCGGATTGCATCCAGATCGGCGCGCGCAACATGCAGAATTATTCGCTGCTGCGCCGTGCCGGACGCTCGCGACTTCCGGTGCTGCTCAAACGCGGGATGTCGGCGACGCTTGAAGAATTTCTGATGGCCGCCGAGTACATTCTCTCCGAGGGCAACTACCAGGTGGTCCTGTGCGAGCGCGGCGTGCGCACTTTCGCCGACCACACCCGCAACACGCTCGACCTCAGCGTGGTTCCCGCAGCGCAGCGCCTCAGCCACCTGCCGATCATCGTCGACCCCAGTCACGGCACTGGAAAACGCGACAAGGTTCACTCGATGTCGCTGGCGTCGATCGCCGCCGGCGCTTCGGGATTAATGATCGAAGTTCATCCGAACCCGGACAAGGCACTATCCGACGGTTACCAGACGCTCTATCCGGAGCAATTTACCGAAGTGGTTCGCGACGCCCGCGCGATCGGCGCATTGCTCGCCGCCCGCCCCAAGCCCGAGCCGGTTCACGCTTAATCGTGTCCGACTATTCGCCTACTGCTGATCTTTCGCACGCCCGCACCATTCCCTCGAACTGGTATCTCGATCCGCAAATTCTCTCGCTCGAAAGCGCGCGTGTTTTCGGCCGCACCTGGCAGCCGGTCGGATTCGCCAGCGTAGTGGCCGATCCAGGCACCTACCTCACCGCCGAAATCGCAGGCGAGCCCATCGTCGTCACGCGAGGCAAAGATGGCGTGCTGCGGGCCTTCTCGAACGTCTGCCGCCACCGCGCCTCGATCATCGCCGACGGAAACGGACGCGCGCAGACACTGCGCTGCCCCTATCACAACTGGACCTATTCGCTCGACGGCAAACTCATCGCGTGCCCCGAATTCGAAGGTGTCGCCGAATTCGACCAGTCCAACGTCCGCCTCCCCGAATTTCGCGTCGAGACCTGGGGACCCTACGTCTTCGTCAATCAAGATTCGTCAGCGCCCGCGCTCGCAGAAGTGCTCGGTGACATTCCCGGCGAAGTCGCAAAGATCGGCTGCTCGATCGATCAGATGATCTTTTCCCAGCGACGCGACTACGTGATCGATTGCAACTGGAAAGTCTACGTCGATAATTACCTCGAGGGCTACCATTTGCCCGCAGCGCATCCGAGTTTGTTCCGCGAATTGGACTATTCGGCTTATCGGGTCGACACGTTTCGCTACTACTCCTCGCAGTACGCGCCTATCCGCGCCCGCGGGCCGAATCAAAAAGATCGCCGCTACGAATACGATTCCGAAAGCAACCGCGCCCTCTATTACTGGATCTTTCCGAACTTCATGTTGAACGTCTACCCGGACAACATGAGCGCCAATATCATCTTGCCGCTCGGTCCGTCGAAGACGCTGACGATATTCGAATGGTTCTCCTACCCGGGCTCGGCTGTGCAATCCGAAACCGTCGCCTTCAGCGACGAAATCCAGCAGGAGGATATCAGGATCTGCCAGAACGTCCAAAAGGGGCTGCAATCTCGTACTTATGATACGGGGAGGTTCTCGGTGAAGCGCGAGAATGGAGTGCATCACTTCCACTTGCTGCTCAACGAGTTCCTGACCCGGGAATAGGATCGATCCCTGCCGGGATTTCCCGTGCGGGATACTATTGGACAAGGCCATGCTCATAGGAAAACCTGCTGATCTTCGCTACTCGCAAGTCACTCCGAAGTCGGTTTACCTGACCCGGCGGCGGTTTCTTTCGCTTGTTCCCGCGGCGGCCGGCGCCCTGACGATCCCGTCGTTAATCCAGCCCGCGTTCGGCGCGGCCAAACTGACCACGGTGAAAAGTCCGCTCAGCGCGACCAACGAAAAGCTGACCCCGCAGGATTGGGCCACCCATTACAACAACTATTACGAGTTCGGCACCGGCAAGGAAGATCCGGCCAAGTACGCGGGCACGCTTAAAACTTCGCCGTGGACCGTCGCGATCGAAGGCCTGGTCGCGAAGCCCAAGACCATCGATATCGACGCGATTATGAAGGTCGCGCCGCTCGAGGAGCGCATCTATCGGCACCGCTGCGTCGAACGTTGGTCCATGGTCGTGCCGTGGATCGGCTATTCGCTCAGCGCGTTGCTGAAAACTCTCGACGTTTCCCCCAAAGCTAAGTACGTCGCTTTCGAAACGCTGCACGATCCCAAGCAAATGCCGAAAGCCCGCTTCGGCGGACTCGATTTCCCCTACGTCGAAGGCCTGCGTATGGACGAAGCCATGCACCCGCTCACGCTGTTGTGCGTCGGCCTTTACGGCGAAGTGCTGCCCAACCAGAACGGCGCGCCCGTGCGCATCGTTGTGCCATGGAAGTACGGATTCAAGAGCATCAAGTCGATCGTCAAGATCAAGCTAGTAGAAAAGCAGCCGCCTACATCCTGGAATCTGCAGGCGGCGTCAGAGTACGGTTTCTACTCGAACGTAAATCCTGAAGTCGACCATCCGCGCTGGAGCCAGGCCAAGGAACGCCGCCTGGGCGAGCTCGCCAATCGCGACACCATCAAGTTCAATGGCTACGGCGACCAGGTTGCGTCGCTCTACACCGGTCTCGACTTGCGCAAGAACTACTGATCGCTGGAGTACAACTGAACGATGCGGGTCATCCGTGCGATCAAGGTCGTATTGTTCCTGGCGTGCCTGACCCCGGCCGTTCTGCTGGCGCTAAAACTCCGCAACCCGATTGAGCTCGGACCCAACCCGGTCGAGATGCTCGAGCACACTACCGGCGATTGGGCCATCTGGTTTTTGCTGATCACCCTCAGCATTACGCCGCTGCGTAAGCTCACGAACTTCCCCAAGCTGATCCTGTTCCGCCGCATGTTGGGGCTCTTCGCGTTCTTCTATGCGCTCTCGCACTTCACGATTTTTCTGTACTATGACAACGCCTTCGACTGGCCCGCGCTCGTGAAGGACCTAACCAAACGGCCATTCATCATCGCCGGATTTACAGCATTCGTGCTGCTGATCCCGCTCGCGATCACGTCCACAGCCGGATGGATCCGTCGGCTCGGCGGAAAGAACTGGCAACGCCTCCATCGATTGGTTTATGTCGCCGCGCTCGGCGGCGTGATTCATTACTACTGGCTGGTGAAATCCGACGTCCGCGAGCCGCTGCTGTACTTCGGAATCTGGCTTGTGCTGATGCTGTTCCGGCTCGGCGTGTCAATCAGCAAGCGAATGAAGCGGTCCCCTGCGCCAGCGCGCGCTTGATGCCCCGAGCGTCAAGAAACTCACCAAACACGGGAACAGCCTGGCGCTGATCATCGACCGGCCGATTCTCGACATCCTCAAAATCGATGACGAGACTCCCCTCGAAATCAGCACCGACGGGAAGCGTTTGGTAATCGCCCCCGCGGCGCCCTCCGCCCGACGCAAGAAATTGGAAGCTTTAAACAAGCTAGTGCATCGGCGCTACGCGGATGTCTTCAAGAAACTTGCCGAGTAATCACGGCGATAGCTACCGGGCGTCCGCAGCCCTGGCGGGCGGGAATTGTCGCTATACTTCAACCAGAAGGTAATATTATGGCTGCCGAGAATCTCGCTGAAGTCATCAGCACGCTGTCCCCTGCACAACAGGAATCGGTCCGCCAGTTCATCGAATTCCTCAGGAATAAGGAATTGCCCGCGTCGTCGGGTTTCTTGGGAGCTGTTGCAGAGTTCATCCAACAGCATCCTGAACTGTTGTCCCGCCTCGCGCGGTGACCGTCTATCCGACGATAAGCGAGGTCATCGCCGCACATTCCCTTCTGACCTTCACTTTTGGCGGCTCTCTCGGCATCCGAGACCGCGGTGCGCTGGAATCGGCGCTCGCTCGACCTCAATCGGGTTACTACCTGGGACGTGATCCAGGAGGCTGCAGCACTGTGGGAGAGCCTTTCGCAAAACCATCCCTTCATCGACGGAAACAAGCGCGTCGCAGTATCCGTTTGCGGGGCGTTTTTGCAGATGAACGGTTACCGTCTCCAGTTCGACGACCTCCAGGCCTACGGCTTCCTGATCGAACTCTATGAAACAGGTCGGATGCGGTTCGATTCACTGGACGCGTGGCTACGCTCGCATGTGGTCGGCCTTCGTCGCCCAAATTGAGATCCTTGTCTTGACACTCCTTTTCTTGACACTCCTCGCCCCCCACCGTCACACTTGAATCAAGAGGACCCGTCAGATGATCCAACTCAAAGTCAACGGCACAGGCCGCCAGTTCGATGGCGATCCCGAGATGCCGCTCTTGTGGTTTCTCCGCGACGTCGCCGACCTCACCGGCACCAAGTACGGTTGCGGAATCGGTCAGTGCGGCGCATGCACGGTGCACGTCGACGGCGCGGTCGCGCGAAGCTGCCTCACCAAGATGAGCGACGTCGCCGGGAAAACGGTGACCACCATCGAAGGCCTCAGCCCCAAGGGGGATCATCCGCTCCAGCTCGCCTGGAAGGAAAACAACGTCCCGCAATGCGGCTATTGCCAGACCGGCCAGATCATGCAGGCCGCTGCTCTGCTCAAGTCCAAACCTAAGCCGACCGACCGGGATATCGATCAGGCGATGAGCGGCAACATCTGCCGCTGCGGCACCTATCAACGCATTCGCGCCGCGATCAAAGTCGCCGCCGGAGTCAAAGCATGAAAGCCGAACGCATGAAGACCGAAGCCGCCAACGCCGTCCACCTCGTATCCCGCCGCGGATTCCTCGGCAACATTTTCTCCGCGGGCGCACTCGTGCTCGGGTCACGACTCATCACTTCTGACGCGTTCGCCGCTGAAACCGTCGACACCGCCGCGTGGCATCCCAGCGTTTATCTCGGTCTCGAACCCGACGGCCGCGTGATCATCGCCGCGCATCGCTCCGAAATGGGTACCGGCATCCGCACCTGTCTCCCCGCAGTGGTCGCCGACGAACTCGAAGCCGATTGGAAAAAGGTCACTATCCAACAGGCGATTGGCGATACCAAGTACGGCTCGCAAAACACCGACGGCTCGAATTCCATCACCAGCTTTTACGAGCCGATGCGGGTCGCCGGTGCGACCGCTCGCGTCATGCTCGAAGGCGCCGCAGCGGCGAAATGGAACGTACCGATCGAGGAATGTCACGCCAAGAATCACGAGGTGGTTCACGAAAAGACCGGCAAAAAGCTTGGATTCGGTGAACTCGTCGCCGACGCGTCCAAGCAGCCCATTCCCAAACCCGAATCGCTCAAGTACAAATCACCAGCCGACTACAAGTACGTCGGGAAAGACTTTCCAATCGCCGACCTTGACGACATTTGCCGCGGCAAGGGTACCTTCGGAATGGACGCCAAGCGCCCCGGCATGGTCTATGCGTCGATCGAACGCCCGCCGGTGCTCGGCGGCACGCTCAAGTCCAGCGATGACAGCGAAGCCAAGAAGGTCGCCGGTGTCTCGCAGACCGTGACGCTCCCCGGCTTCACGCCGCCCTACATGTTCCAGCAGCTCGGCGGCGTCGCTGTCATCGCCGACAACACCTGGGCCGCGCTTCAAGGTCGCAAGAAACTCAAGCTGGATTGGGACTTGGGTAAGAACGCTTCTTACGATTCAGACGCCTACAAAAAATCGTTGATGGAGATCAATCGGAAGCCTTGCAAGGTTGAGCGCAATGTCGGCGATGTCGATGCCGCGTTCGCCAAGGCCGCCAAAACTATCGAAGCTGAATATTACGCGCCGCATCTTTCCCACGCGCCCATGGAGCCGCCCGCCGCGGTCGCCGAAGTAAAGGGCGATCAGTGTGAAATCTGGACCGCGACTCAGAATCCGCAAGCCGTGCAACAGGCTGTTTCAGCCGCCCTCAAAATTCCACTGAAGAACGTCACCTGCAATGTCACGCTGCTGGGCGGTGGATTCGGACGCAAATCGAAACCCGATTACTGCGTCGAGGCGGCGCTGCTCGCGAAGCAACTCAACAAGCCCGTGAAAGTTGTCTGGAGCCGCGAAGACGACATTCGTTTCGATTACTACCATTCCGTCGCCGCTATGTACATGAAGGCTGCGACCGACGACAAGGGGCTGCCTGTCGCATGGCTGCAGCGCAGTACGTTCCCGCCAATTCTTTCCTATAACAACCCGCAGGCCTACGGTGGAGCGGGCGCGATGCGCATGGGCTGGATCGACGTGCCCTTCGACATCCCCAATTTCCGCGCCGAAAATGGACCGGCTGAAGCGCAGGTGCGCATTGGCTGGCTGCGCTCGGTGGCGAACATCTATCACGCTTACGCCGTACATTCTTTCCTCGATGAACTGGCCGCCGCGGCGAATCGTGATCGCGTCGAGTACCTGCTGGCGGCACTGGGTACGCCGCGCGTGATCGAGCTGCGCCCGCCTGCGCAAGCCGACCGCCCCAATCCATTTCCGATCGATACCGCGCGAACCCGCCGTGTCGTCGAACAGGTTGCCGAGCAATCTGGATGGGCCAAGAAGAAAGCGTCCAAGGGGAACGCGCTTGGAATTGCCGTGCATCGCAGCTTCAACAGCTACGTCGCGAGCGTGGTTGAAGTTCAGGTCGATAACGCCGGAAAAATCACGATCCCCAACGTGTGGACCGTGGCCGATTGCGGAAAGATCGTCAATCCGGATCGCGTCAAGGCGCAGTTCGAAGGCGCTGCGGTCTTCGGGACGTCGGTTGCGATGATGGGCGAGATCACCGCTACCGGCGGGAAGATCAATCAATCGAACTTCAACAACTACCCGGTCGCGCGCATGAACGATGCGCCGTTTCACACCCACGTTCACGTCATCGCGAGCAACGAAGCTCCGGCAGGCGTCGGGGAACCTGGCGTGCCGCCGATGGCGCCCGCGCTGTGCAATGCGATTTTCGCAGCGACGGGAAAGCGCATTCGCGAGCTGCCGATCAAGAAGACGAAGTTGGTCTGATGTGTCGTGGCGCGGGCATCAGCCCGCAGCCTCGGCTTTAGCCGAGGACTAACAATTCCGGTATCCACTCGTCGAACCACCATGAAACGCCTCCCCGCGTTCGCGCTCGTTCTCTGCTTGACCGCCATCTGCCTGACGACCCTCCCCGCTCAGCGTACCGATCCCAACTGGCCCGGCTGGCGCGGCCCTAATCGCGACGCAGTCTCGCACGAAACTGGATTGCTCAAGTCCTGGCCCGCTGCCGGTCCCGCTCTCGCCTGGCAAGCGAAAGGCCTAGGCGACGGTTTCTCCAGCGTCTCTATTTCCGGCAACCGGATTTACACCATGGGCGATCGCAAAGACGGCCAGTACGTTCTCGCGCTCAACCTCGCCGACGGATCGACCGTCTGGGCCACGAAAATCGGACCGGTATGGGAAGACGACGAAATGGGTGGTCCGCGCGGCACGCCCACCGTCGATGGCGATTTCGTTTATGCCATCGGCACCGAAGGCGAAGTGGTCGCGCTTGACGCCGGCACGGGTTCCATTCGCTGGCAGAAATCCATGGTGGCCGATTACAACGGTCAGATCATGTCGGATTGGAAATTCAGCGAGTCGCCGCTGGTGGATGGTGACAAACTTCTGTTTACTCCAGGCGCGTTCGGTGCACTGATTGTCGCCGTCGACAAAAAGACTGGAAAGGATATCTGGCGGGCTGGCGGCGCGCGCCTCGGGCAAGCAGGAAGCAACGGCGCTGGTTATTCGTCGATCGTCATTTCCCAGGGCGCGGGCGTGCGCCAGTACGTCCAACTGGTCGGCCGCGGTCTCATCGGCGTGCGCGCCTCCGACGGAAAAATGCTGTGGAGCTACAACCGCGTCGCCAACGACGTTGCCAATATCTCCACACCCGTGGTCCGTGGCGATTACGTTTTCGGCTCGACCGGATACGGCACCGGTGCCGCGCTTCTCAAACTCGAGGCCACCCCGGACGGCGTCGGCGCCAAAGAAGTTTATTTCCTCGAGCCGCGCGTCTTCCAGAATCATCACGGCGGATTCGTGCTGATCGGCGATTTCCTCTATAGCGGCCAGGGCCATAACAATGGATTCCCGATCTGCATCGAATTCCTCACTGGCAAGGTGCGCTGGGGTGGCGATATTCGCCCCGAGGGCGCCAACGGATCCGCCGCGGTCACGGCCGCCGACGGACGCCTTTATTTCCGTTACCAGAACAGCGTGATGAAACAGTTTGACGCGTCGCCCGAAGGATTCAAGGAAACCGGATCGTTCAAGATTCCCGGCACACGTAAGCCGAGCTGGTCGCACCCGGTGATCCTGGGCGGAAAACTATACTTGCGCGACCAGGATTCCTTGCTCTGTTACAACCTGCGCGGCTGATTCTTGTAGCGCAGGTGATCTTGTCACCTGTCTCTTGTGGCGCGAGCTCTTGTGGCGCGTGCTTTCGTGGCGCGGGCCTTCGTGGCGCGTGCTTTCGTGGCGCGGGCTTTAGCCCGCAGCCGCGGCTTCAGCCGCGGTCTTCCAAGCACTTGACCATCGATACTCCTCCGCACTGCCCACTAGTCCCACAACTACCGGATTATCTTCAATGTAGGCTCTTACGCGCCTCCCCTCTTCCGCATCCCTTATCCAGTGATCATACGACTCGCCCTGCCAATACGGCCCGGTCCGACCCAACACCAGATTCCCGCGCGTGCGCTCCTCCCCTTCAACAGCCGCATAAACACCACCGGCTTCTCAATCGGCGTTACCAGCATGTGGACATGATTCGGCATGACGACGTAAGCATGCATCACAAAGTGAGCCTCGCTCACGGCTCGTTCGATAGCGTTTTCGGCAATCCCCGCCACCCTTGGGTCCCTCAACCAGGTCGGCCCCGTCCGCGTCGGATCCAGGTAGCGATCCATCCAGACGAACGTGTCGCCGCTCGACGCCTTCCCTGGAGGCGGATATCGCGCCTTTGGTAAGCAGCCTGCGAGACACCAAGTCAGGAACAAATCCGTACTCTCGGGAAATTGATGCGGCAACCTTCGACGGTAGTCCATGCCTTCTTGGTGCCGATTTTGCCGTGAAACTCTCCTTGGCCGCCGTGGCGCGGGCTTTAGCCCGCAGCGTCGGCTTCAGCCGACGAACTAAAGATTAATACTTCCACTTCCAATTCTTCACCTCCGGCATATCATCCCCGACCTTCCGGATATACGCATGATGCTCCGCCAACTTTACCTTCAACTTCTCCCGAACATCCCCGCCGATGGCCTGCAACCGCTCCACTCGATCAATCACATCCATCGCCAGGTGAAACCGATCCAACGCGTTCAGCACACACATGTCGAACGGGGTGGTCGTCGTGCCCTCTTCCTTATATCCCCGCACGTGCAGCCGCTGATTGTGCCGACGATACGCCAGTCGATGGATCAACCACGGATACCCATGGAACGCGAAGATGATCGGACGATCCTTGGTGAACATCGCGTCGTACTCATCGTCCGTCAACCCGTGCGGATGCTCCGTCCCCGGTTGTAGCGACATCAAGTCGATCACGTTCACCACACGCAGCTTCACATCCGGGAAATGCTGCCGCAGCAGATCGACTGCCGCCAATACCTCGAGGGTCGGCACGTCTCCCGCACAAGCCAACACCGCGTCCGGCTCGCCGCCCTGATCGTTGCTCGCCCATTTCCAAATGCCCGCACCGACTTCGCATTGGGCGATCGCGGCATCCATGTCCAGCCACTGCAGCTCGGGCTGTTTCCCCGCAACGATCACGTTCACATAGTGACGGCTGCGCAGGCAGTGATCCGCCACCGAAAGCAGCGTGTTCGCGTCCGGCGGCAGATACACGCGCACGATCTCCGATTTCTTATTAGCCACGTGATCCAGAAATCCGGGGTCCTGATGACTGAACCCGTTGTGATCCTGCCGCCAGACGTGCGAAGTGAGCAAATAATTCAACGAGGCTAGTGGCTTCCGCCACGGAATTTCGCGCGTCACCTTCAGCCACTTCGCATGTTGGTTGAACATCGAATCGATGATGTGGATGAACGCCTCGTAACACGAAAAGAATCCGTGGCGACCCGTCAGCAGGTAGCCTTCGAGCCACCCCTGGCACATGTGCTCGCTCAGGATTTCCATCACGCGACCTTCCGCCGCGATGTGATCGTCGCCCGGGAGAATCTCCGCCGTCGACACTCGATTGGTCGCCTCGAACACCGCGCTCAGTCGATTCGACGACGTCTCATCCGGTCCCACCACGCGAAAATTGTCCGCGTTCTTTCGAATCACGTCGCGCAGCATCTTGCCCAACGGTCCGATCGATTCAGCTACGGTGGTCCCCGGCTTTTCCACCTTGACGGCGTAATCGCGAAAATTCGGCAGCTCCAAGTCGCGCAAGACGGCACCGCCGTTCGTCGCTGGAACCGCACCCATGCGCAACTCGCCCTCGGGCGCAAGCACGGCCAGTTCCGCAATCAGCCTACCCTCGCGATCGAACAATTCCTCCGGCTTGTAACTGCGCATCCACTGTTCCAGGATTTCAAGATGACCCGGCTTGGTCGCGATCTCCGACAGCGGGACCTGGTGCGACCGAAAAGTCCCCTCCACTTGTTTGCCGTCCACCTTGTCCGGCCCGGTCCACCCCTTGGGCGTGCGCAGCACGATCATCGGCCAGATGGGCCGCTGCTTGAATCCATCGCGCCGCGACGCTTCCTGAATCGCGCGAATCTCGTCGATCGCCTTGTCCAGCGTCGCCGCCATCTTCTCGTGCATCTCTGCGGGATCTTCGCCCTCCACCCAATGCACTTTGTGACCGTAGCCGCGCAACAAGCTTTCCAGCTCATCGTGCGGCAGCCGCGCCAGCACGGTCGGATTCGCGATCTTGTACCCATTAAGGTGCAGCACCGGCAGCACCGCGCCATCGATCACCGGATTCAGAAATTTGTTCGAGTGCCAGCTCGTCGCGCAGGGACCTGTCTCCGCTTCGCCGTCGCCCACCACGCAGCAAGCGAGCAATTCCGGATTGTCGAGCACCGCGCCGTAGGCATGCAGCAGGCAGTACCCCAGTTCCCCGCCCTCGTGAATCGACCCCGGCGTTTCTGGCGCCACGTGGCTGGGAATTCCGCCTGGAAATGAGAATTGCTTGAACAGCCGTTGCATCCCCGCGGCGTCTTGCGAAATCTTCGGATAGATCTCCGAATAGGTCCCCTCCAAATATGTGTTGGCGACCAACCCCGGTCCGCCATGCCCCGGCCCGGTTACGAAGATCGTCTGCTGCCCCGTCCGCCGGATGACGCGATTCAAATGGGCGTAAATGAAATTCAGACCGGGTGTAGTGCCCCAATGCCCCAACAATCGCGGCTTGACGTGTTCCAGCTTCAGCGGCTCGCGCAGCAGCGGATTCTCCATCAGGTAGATCTGGCCGACTGACAGGTAATTAGCCGCGCGCCAGTAGGCGTCGAGCTTACGCAGTTCTTCGTTCATTTAGAGGGTTTCTCGCTCCAATCTAAGCACATACACACCCAATCCGACTCGCGTCTACCGAGCCTGCGTCAGACTCGTCTTATGATAGATTCCAGTGCACCGAATCGCTGCCCTACTGCTGTCTTTTTCTTTCCTGCTGACGGCTGCCCAGCACACCGGATCGGTCCGCGCCGCCGACCAGTTTCTGCCCGGCGTGATGGTCACAGCGCGCCCCGCGGATTCGTCGTCAAACGAAGCCAAATTGGTCGCCTATACCGATGAAAATGGGCGGTACACCATGAACCTGACTCCCGGCGAATGGGAGATCCAGGTCGAAGCCTTCGGTTTCACCCCGGCGCGCCAACGCCTAAAAATACAAAACGAACCCATTTCGACCGAGTGGACCCTCGACATGCCGAAAATCGGCAAGCCAAGCGGCCCGTCCCCCGAAGCGGCTAAGTCCGACCCCGTAAAGCCTTCTGGCTCAACAACATCGCCGCAACGGGAACGACGGCGCTTCGAAGGCGCACCTGGTGCGGGGCGCGGCCGTGGGCAGCAGCAAGCCGGTCAGACGACCCCTGGACCTGCCGGAGCTCCCGGTCTCGCTGGACGCGGCCCTGGCGGACCCGCAGGACGCGGTCCAGGATTCCAGAACGCCCAGGTCACAGCGACCACCGACGGCCAACAAGCCCTCGCCGAAGCCGCGAATAATTCCGCCGGAATGGCCGGTCTCACCGGCACCGAAGAAGCCGACGAGAGCTTCCTGGTCAGCGGCTCGACTAGCGGCGGGCTCGGTGCATCCAGCGATCAGGAAAACATGCGCCAACGCATGCTCGCGCAACTCGGCGGACCCGGAGGACGCGGCGGACCGGGCGGGCCCGGTGGTGACGGACCCGGTGGCCCGGGTGGAAACGGACAGCTCGGCTTGCCCCCCGGCATGAGCGTTCCCGGAGCCGACGGAATCGGGTTGGGCGGACTCGGCGCGAACGCGATCAACGGCGGATTCGGTCCCGGCCCGGGCGGCTTCGGTGGCGATCAGCCCGGCGGTCCCGGACTCGGCGGACCGGGTGGACCCGGTGGGCGAGGCGGCGCATTCGGCGGACCGGGCGGTGGCGGAGGTGGCGGCGGACGAGCCGGTGGCGGCGGTGGTGGTGGCGGCGGCGGAGGTGGTGGACGTGGCGGTGGCGCTGGTGGCGGACGCGGGGCGAATGCCCAAAACCGGCGGGGTGCGTTCAACGGACAGTACGCGAACTTCGGTAATCGGCGACGGCCTCAACAACCGCCCTTAAGCGGATCGGTCAACATCAATCTGAACAACTCAGCGCTTAATGCCGCGCCGTTCTCACTCAACGGCAAGGGCTCCACCAAGCCATCGTACTCGCAGGTCCGCTTCGGCGCGCAGATCGGCGGACCGCTGGTCATCCCCAAGCTGCTCAATTTCCCGCGCGCACAATTCTTCATCACTTATCAGGGCTCGCAGAGCCGCAATCCGTTCAGTCAGATTGCCTCTGTTCCGACCCTCGCCGAACGTGGTGGCGATTTTTCGCTCGCCCGCAACAACGCGCCCGTCACGCTTTTCGATCCACTCAATGGGCAGCCCTTCGCCGGAAACATCATCCCCACCGAACGAATCAGCAGCGCCGCCCTCGGACTCCTCAAGTTCATCCCGCTGCCGACTTACAGCGGCCTCGTGCAGAACTACCAGCTCGTCACTTCGGTTCCCAACACGTCGAATAATTTCGGCGTGCGCTTGAACGCGCCACTCAGCCGCAAGGATCGCCTCAATTTCAACATCCAGATCCAGCAGCGCGATTCCAAGAATCAGCAGCTCTTCGGATTCCGCGACGAAACTTCCGGCAGTGGACTCTCCGCTTCGGTCGGCTGGAACCACAGCTTCAAGCCGCGCTTCAACAACGCCGCGAATATTACGCTCAGCCGCAATAACAACACCAACGCGCCTTTCTTCGCCTACAAGGACAACATCGCGGCGCAGCTAGGCATCATTGGCACATCGCAGGACCCGATCAACTACGGGCCGCCGAATCTCTCCTTCACCAATTTCGGGCCGCTGACGGACGCCGCTGCCGCCGTCACGCGTAATCAGACCATCAACTTCACCGATAACATCACCTACGTCGTGAAGAAGAAGCACAACTTGACCGTCGGGTTCGGCTTTCAGCGGTTGCACCAGAACAGCCTCAGCTACCAAAACGCGCGCGGCGCGTTTAGTTTCAGCGGGCTCCTCACCAGCCAGCTCGACGCGAAAGGCAATCCCATCAGCGGCACTGGATTCGATTTCGCCGATTTCCTGCTAGGTCTGCCCCAATCCAGTTCGCTCCGCTTCGGCAGCGACAATAATTACTTCCGGAGCTGGGTCGCCTCCGTCTACGCGCAGGACGATTACCGCATCTCGCGGGGCTTCTCGATCAACCTCGGCCTGCGCTACGAGTATTTCGCGCCTTACACCGAGCTGCACAACCACCTCGCGAATCTCGACGTTAATTCCGCTTTCAACCAGGTCGCCATCGTCACCTCGGGACAGGCCGGGAAATTCTCCGGCGAATTGCCTACGAGCCTGGTCCGACCCGACCGCAACAATCTGTCTCCGCGCTTCGGGTTCGCCTGGCGTCCGACGACGAAGAACTCGACCGTGGTCCGCGGCGGCTACAGCATCTTCTATAGCGGATCTTCCTACGCACAAATCGCGACGCAACTTGCTTCGCAACCGCCCTTTGCCACAACCGCATCGCTCTCCACCAGCACTGCAAACGTCCTCACCATCCAGAACGGCTTCCCCGTGGTGCCTTCGCAGAACGTCACAAATACCTACGCGATCGATCCGAACTACCGCTTGGCGTATGCGCAGACGTGGAACCTCGCGATCCAGCGCAGTCTTCCGCACGCGCTCGTGGCCGAAATCGAATACATTGGCACTAAGGGAACCGACCTCGGCGTCGTCGAGCAGCCCAATCGCGCCGCACCCGGTTCCGTGCTCACCGCGCAGCAGCGCTTGCAGATCGGGAATGCCACCGGCTTCAGCTACCAGACCTGGGGGGCGAACTCCAGCTTCCAGGCTGGCCAGGTGCGACTCACCCGGCGCATGGTTCGCGGGGCCTCCGCCAACCTGCTCTACACTTTTTCGAAAGCCATCGACAACGCTTCGAGCTTCAACGGAACCGGCGGAACCGTGGTGCAATTCATCGACAATCTGCACAACGAGCGCGGCCTCTCGTCCTTCGATCAGCGCCATCGCATTCAGCTCGGTTACGTGCTTTCCTCGCCGGTCGGCGTCCGCGGTTTGATGCGCAACGGTGGATGGAAAACCAAAGCGCTCACCGGCTGGATCCTCAACGGAAATTTCTCCGCCACTTCTGGAACGCCACTCACCGCGCGCGTTTCCGGGAGTCTCGCGAACACCGGCGGCACGGGTGCATTCGGCAACAGCCGTGCGCAGGCTACGGGCCTACCGATCGACGGTGGCGACAATTTCTATTTCAATCTCGCGGCCTTCACGACTCCCGCCGCGGGGTTCTACGGCAACGCCGGCCGCAACACGATTCCCGGATTATTCCAGTTGTCGCTGAACTCTTCGATCAGCCGCAATTTCCGCTTCGGCGAGACGCGCCGCAACCTGATGCTGCGCCTCAGCGCGAATAACGTGCTGAATCACGCCGTAATCACCAACATCGGCACCACGGTCAACTCGACCACTTACGGCCTGCCCACCGCCGCCTCCCAGACTCGAACCGTTCAGCTCATGATGCGCTTTTCTTTTTGACATGGCGTATCTGCGTATATCTGCGTCCATCTGCGGCTTTTTGGCTCTTGCCTTTCCACTCCCAAGCCAGCAGCCGCCCTCGGACGGTGTCGCCAAGTTCTCCACCAAGAGCAACCTCGTCATCGTCGACATCACCGTTCGCGACAAATCCGGCAAAGCCATCGATCAACTCGAAGCCAAAGATTTCGCCGTTTTCGAAGACGGCAAGCCGCAGAAAATCGCGATCTTCGAGCGCCAGAATCTCTCGCAGGAACCCGATCCGCCCGCCGCGGTCACACTTTCCGATCAACTCGAGCTCCCCAAAGCGCCCAAGACCACCATCACCGCCGAAAAGCCCGGCGAGGTGCAGTATCACAACAAGCGATTGTTGGTTTTTTTCTTCGATATGTCCTCCATGGGCATCCCCGAACAGTTACGCGCGCAGGATGCCGCGCTTCAGTTTCTCGACAAGCAGATCACCAAAGATGACGTGGTCGCGATCCTGCTCTATTCCAGTCAGCTTCAGGTCAAGACCGACTTCACGGGCGATCGCGAACTGTTGGTCAGCATCGTCAAGAATCTCCCCATAGGCGAAATGTCCGAGATGGCTGGCTTGGCCGACGATACCGACGAGAACAACGAGGACACCGGCGCTGCTTTCGTCGCCGACGAGACCGAGTTCAACATCTTCAATACTGACCAGAAGCTGGCCGCGATCGAAAAAGCCGCGCGCATGCTGGCCGCGCTGCCCGAAAAGAAATCTCTGATCTACTTCGCCGGCGGCCTCAGCAAAACTGGGGTCGATAATCAGGCGCAGCTCGACGCGACCATCAACGCCGCCCACCGCGCTAACGTGAGCGTAAATCCGATCGACACGCGCGGGCTCATGGCCGATCCTCCGGGCGGCGGCGCAAGCAAAGGCGCATCGCGCGGCGCGGGAATCTTCAACGGATCGGTCGTGAACTCGCAGCGCGCGAAGATCAACGATTCGCAGGAGACGCTGGTCACGCTCGCCGCCGACACCGGCGGAAAGGTTTTTCTAGACAGCAACGATATCGCGCTCGGCATCAAGCAGGCGCAGCAGGAATTGCGCAGTTACTATGTGGTCGGCTATTACACGACTAATCCGGCGGAAGACGGTAAGTATCGGAAGATTACCGTCAAGCTCACCAACGGAATGTCGGCGAAGCTGGAGCATCGCCCCGGTTACTGGGCTGGCAAGGTCTGGGGCAAGATGGGCGGGCAAGACAAGGAGCAGCAGTTGCGCGAAGCCCTCTCCGCCGGCGACCCGCTGACCGATTTGCCGCTCATGATGCAGGTGGATTATTTCCGCGTCGGCGCTACTCAATACTTCGTTCCGATTTCCGTTAAGATTCCTGCATCCGTCGTCGAGCTCGCCTCGAAGGGCGCGACCGGCGTCACGCAATTCGATTTCATCGGCCAGATTCAGGACGAAACGCGCGCCGTGGTCGGCAACGTGCGCGACTTCATCAAGATCAATCTCGACAAAGACAACGCCGCGAAATCCGGCCGCAAGAGTTTTCAGTACGACGCCGGTTTTACCCTCGAACCCGGCCGCTACCGCATGAAATTCCTGGTCCGCGAAAATCAGGGCGGCAAAATGGGAACTTTCGAAACCCGATTCACCGTTCCCGACCTCGCCGCCGATACTTCGGGTCTGAAACTCAGCTCGATCATCTGGAGCAGCCAGCGTGAGCCCGTGAAGGCCGTCGTCGGCGCAGCGGAAAAGCTCAACAAGAAGGATGCGGTCGCGAACCCGTTGATCGACGGCGAAGAAAAGATCGTACCTAACATCACCCGTATCTTCCGCCGCCGCCAAAATCTGTATGTAACGTTCGACGTCTATGACGCGCTCCCCGACCCGCAGAATCGCAAGGCTCGCCGAATCAAAGTCAGCCTGAGTTGGTTTAATCAAAAAGGGGTGAAAGCGTTTGAAGTCGGCCCGCTCGACGCGACCGTTACCGCCCCCACACGCCCCGAAGCGGTGCCCGTAAAGATCCAGGTCCCGCTCCAGCAACTCGCCCCCGGCCGCTACACCTGCCAGATCAATGTGGTCGACGAAGTCGGCCGTAAGTTCGCCTTCCCCCGCTCCGCCGTCGTCGTCGTACCCTGAAAGCATGCAGCCGACTCTGGATGAACAGGAGTTGCTCGAAGCTTTTCGTAAGCTTCCACCCGCGGCGGCGAAGGAAGTTTCCGCACTGACCAAGCGGCTCGCGGAACTTGGTGCCGCGGCCACGATCAACTGGTCGGATGAATGGTCCGACGAGGACCTGGAAGCCTTCACCGCCGACAGTGCCCGCCGCATTGATGAGCACGAGATGGAAGACACGCGTTGAAGCCAGGAGACGTGATTCTCGCGACGCTGCCAGGCGCCGTCGAGACTAAGGTCCGTCCCGCCGTAGTCATCGCTAGCCCGACATACCTCACCGAACGACCGGACGTCATCGTGGGCATCCTCACCAGCCGATTACCATCGCAGGCCGCATCTACCGATTACGTTCTCCTAGACTGGCAGTCTGCGGGGCTGCATCTGCCATCTTGTTTCCGCGCATACATTCTTACACTCCATCGTTCGGCCGCGACCTTGATTGGTCAACTGAGTGATCGCGACTGGGAAGCGGTCAGATCTAGAGTCCGGGCCGCCTTCGCGGTTTAGTTCTATCGACGGCCCAGCTAAACTGTGGAGAAATGCTCCGACGACTCATGTTCCTCACCCTCCTCCTCGCCGCGACCCTCTCTGCCCAAGCCCCCATCTGGTCCAACATGCGCTACCGCATGGTCGGCCCCGAACGTGGCGGACGCGTCACCACAGTCACCGGCGTTCCCTCGGAGCCGCACACCTTCTACATGGGCTCGACTGGCGGCGGCGTCTGGAAAACTGCCGACGCTGGCCACTCCTGGCAGAACATCTCTGACCCGTATTTCTCCGTCGGCTCCATGGGCGCGATCGAAGTCGCGCTCTCGAATCCCAACATAGTTTACGCCGGCACCGGATCGTCGAAGATCCGCTCGAATGTCTCGATCGGCCGCGGCATCTACAAATCCACGGACGCAGGCAAATCCTGGACCTTCGCCGGTCTGCGCGACACCGGCCAGATCGCGACTGTTCGCATCCACCCGACCAATCCGGACATCGTCTACGTCGCCGCCCTCGGCAATCCCTTCGCGCCGAACAAGGACCGCGGCGTCTATCGCACAACCGACGGCGGAAAAACGTGGAAGCAGATTCTTTTCCTCGCCGACAACCTCGGCGCGGCCGACCTCGAAATTCAGCCCGGCAACCCGCGCGTCCTTTTCGCGTCGATGTGGCGTGGCGAACGCAAGCCGTGGACCATCATCAGCGGCGCGCGCGAAGGCGGCATCTACAAATCGACCGACGGTGGCGATACCTGGAACAAGCTCGCGGGCGGACTGCCCAATGAACTGTTCGGACGCAGCAACGTTGCGATCTCGAACTCGATGCCGAATCGCATCTACGCGCTGATCGAGGCGAAACCC
>DASYPO010000204.1:0-6567 GCA_036006545.1 Bryobacteraceae bacterium | reverse complement strand
ATATCTCGAACCGCCTGTTAGAGGACATGCATCCGGCCGACCTAGCGGACATCGTTGAGGACCTCACGCCGGAGCATCGTGAGGCGATTTTCGAAAATATCGACAGCGAAGTCGCGGCCGACGCCTTGTCCGAAGTCGAGCCGGATATTCAGGCACGCATTCTGGAGTCGCTCGAAACCGAAACCGCGGCCGACATCGTCGAAGAGATGTCGCCGGACGAAGCCGCGGATGTCTTGGCCGAGCTGAAAGAGGAAACCTCCGACGAGATTCTGGAGGAGATGGAGAGTCAGCCCAAGGCGGACGTGGAAGAGCTGATGGAGTTCGACGAGGACACCGCCGGCGGCATGATGAACACCGAGTACGTTGCGTTGGCCGAAGGCGCCACTGTCGCCGACGCGCTGAGCGCGCTTCGCAGCAACGAAGAGCTCCTGGAGAATCTCAACACGTTATTTTTGATCGACGGCGAGGAACGCCTGAAAGGCGCGGTCCCGCTCGCTCGGCTGTTTCTGCACGAGGGCGCGACACCGCTCCAATCGCTGGCCGCGGAGACGCTCATTTCCGTGAACGTGGACGAGCAACAAGATCGCGTCACGGAAACTTTCGACAAATACAATCTGCTGACACTGCCCGTGCTGCAGGACGATCGCCTCGCTGGCGTGATCACGGCCGACGATATCATTTCGGTTCTGCGGCACAAGGAATAGCTTTGAAGCACGAGGAATAAACATGACGGGAGACGGTCCTTTAGATGCTGAAACGCTTCCGCTATCACTGGGCCGTATTCTTTTCGGTCATCGGTCCGGGATTCATTACTGCGGTCGTCGATAACGACGCAGGCGGAATCTACACCTACTCGCAGGCAGGCGCCAAGTACGGCTATTTGCCGCTGTGGACGCTGATTCCGATCACCCTGCTGCTGATCGTCACGCAGGAGATGTGCTCGCGCATGGGCGCGGTGACCGGCAAGGGACTCTCCGATCTGATTCGCGAAGAGGTCGGGCTGCGGACTACGTTTCTGATGATGGCGGTGCTGGTCCTGGCGAACCTCACCAACATGATGGCGGACTTCGCGGGCATCGCCAGTTCGCTTGAATTGTTCGGAATTCCGCGTTACGTCACGGTCCCGATCGGCGCTCTCGCGGTCTGGCTGCTGATCGTCAAGGGTAGTTACGATTCAGTCGAGAAAATCTTTCTGTGGGCGTGCGTGGTTTATGTCGCCTATATTATTTCCGGGGTATTGGTGCGGCCCAACTGGAAGCAGGCTGCGATCGACAGCGTCCGCCCCGTGCTCATGCTCGAAACCGGCTACATCACCATGCTGATCGGGATGGTGGGCACCTCGATCGCCCCGTGGATGCAGTTCTATCTGCAAGCCGCGGTGGTGGAAAAGGGTGTCACCGCGAAGGCTTACAAGGAATCGCGTATCGAAGTGATTGTCGGGTGCATCGTGATGTCGGTGATCGCGTTCTTCATCATCGTGGCATGCGCCGGCGCCATCTATTCGGTGCAGCCGCGCGATATCAAGGACGCCGCCGATGCCGCCGCCGGATTACGTCCGTTCGGTAAGTATGCGTATTTGCTGTTCGCAGCGGGGCTCTTCAACGCGTCACTATTTGCGGCGTGCATCCTGCCGCTCTCCACCGCCTATTCGGTATGCGAGGGCTTGGGTTTCGAATCCGGCGTGAACAAACGCTTTCGCGAGGCGCCAATTTTCTATTGGTTGTTCACCGGCTTGATCGTCGTCGGCGCAGCCGTCGTGCTGATCCCGAGTTTTCCGCTGGTGAAGATGATCCTCTTCTCACAGGTGGTGAACGGCGTGCTGCTGCCCTTCGTTCTGATCTTCATGACGCTGCTGATCAATAAGAAGGGCTTGATGCAGGAGTGGACCAACTCGCGCTTCTACAATGTGATCGCCTGGACCTCGGTGGCGCTGATCATCGGACTGACGCTGGCGCTGGTGGCGCTGACCATTCAAGATATTCGCGCAAGCTAAGTCTTGTGGCGCGGGTTTCAACCCGCAGCGTCGGCTTCAGCCGGCGTCCCCGGGATTGGCTCTGACCCCCGGCTAAAGCCGAGGTTGCGGGCTCAAGCCCCCGCCACATCGACATCACGCCGTCTGCGCCGTCGCCCCCTGCGAGACTTCCCCCGCCGGCGGCTTGGCCCCGACCGATTCTGGCCTGGGGATCCCCAGCTTCAGCCGCACAGCGGAGTCGATCCGTTCGCGAATCTCGGTGTGCTCCTTTAGAAATGCCCGAGCGTTCTCACGACCTTGCCCCAACCGCTCCCCGCCGTAGGCGAACCACGATCCGCTTTTCTCGACGATGCCTTGTTCAGCGCCAAGATCGAGCAAATCGCCTTCGCGTGAAATACCCTCGCCGTAAATGATGTCGACCTCGGCTTCGCGGAACGGAGCGGCCACCTTGTTCTTTACGATTTTGATCTTGGTGTGATTCCCGGTGGCCTGCTCGCCGTCCTTAATGGTCGACATGCGCCGCACTTCCACACGCACCGACGAATAGAACTTCAACGCGCGGCCGCCGGTGGTAGTTTCAGGGTTGCCGAACACCACGCCGATTTTCTCGCGAACCTGATTGATGAAGATCAGGCAAGTGTTGGTGCGCGCCACTACCGCCGTGAGCTTTCGCATGGCCTGCGACATCAGCCGCGCGTGCAGCCCCATGAAACTGTCGCCCATCTCGCCTTCGAGCTCGGCTCGGGGTACCAAGGCCGCCACAGAATCGACCACAATCACGTCGACCGCGCCCGATGCCACCAACGCACTGGTGATTTCGAGCGCCTGTTCGCCGCAATCCGGCTGTGAGACCAGCAGATTATCGACGTCCACGCCCAGTTTTTTCGCGTAACCCGGATCCAGCGCATGCTCCGCGTCGATAAACGCCGCCGTGCCACCCACCGCCTGGCCCTCCGCAATCACATGCAGCGCCAGCGTAGTCTTGCCTGACGATTCCGGGCCGAAAATTTCGACCACCCGGCCGCGCGGGAAGCCTCCCACGCCCAATGCCGCATCCACCGAAATCGATCCGCTCGAGATCACCGTCACGGGCCGCGCATTGCGCGATCCGAGCGCCAGCACGGTCCCTTTCCCAAATTGCTTGTCCAGTTGCACCAGCGTTTGCTGAATAACTCGCGCGCGTTCCGTAGGCGCCATGATTGGTCTCCTGCCCAGAATGGTGCGCGCGAGGCGGCGAAAATCTCAGGAGGCTGACGAAAAAACACGATCGAACATGGCCCGCGTCTGCGTGCGAATTTCATTCAGCCCGCTCAGCGGGAGCGCACTCCAGCGGGCGAGCAACGCGCCCAGCAACTCGAGTTGCGTTTCGGCGGCCGGGAGCTTTCCCTCCGCATGACCCGAAAGAACCCGCAGACCGTGATCCAGCGCTCGATAGAATCGCGCGGCGTCCTGGAGAAAGCGCGCTTCCTCGCGATCCAGGTGCCCCATGTTTTCCAGCACTTCGATCCGTTCCGGCGTATTCAAAACTTTGAAAAAGAATCCGGCGCTCTTCAGCCGCAGGTACATCAGCAGGAAATCGATATCGTAGTAACCCCCGCGACCCGCTTTGAGCGGATTGGACGCACCCTGCTCTTTCTGCAGTTTCATGCGCATCTGGCGTAGATCCATGCGCGAGCGGCCGCCCTGCCCATAGCGACGCCAGTCGATTTCCTGAAGCTGGTGCAGAAACTCGTCGGCGCGCTCCACATCTCCCGCCACCACGCGCGATTTCATGTAGGTGATCCCCTCCCATGCTTCCGCCCGAGCGTCGAAATAATCCTTCACCGCGCTCTCGGTCTGCACCAGCGGACCGCTCCCCCCGTTGGGACGCAAACGCGTATCCACCGCGAACAACATTCCGTCGCCGGTATAGGCGCTGAGCAGATCGATGATGCGTTCGGCTACGCGCGTCCAGCGCACCATGTCCGTCGCAGCGGAATCCGCCAGGACGAACACCAGATCGGCGTCCGAAGCGAGATCGAATTCGCGCATACCCAAGCGGCCCAGTGCAATTACGTGCAGTGCCTCCGCGCTTGCTCCCGCCGCTTCGCGCACGGCGATTTCGTAGGCTCGCGCGATCACCGCATCGGCCAGCTCCGAGGTGCGCGCCAGCGTGTCGAAAATCGGCTCCGGTCCGCAGATGCTTTGGGATTGAATGCGCAGCATCTGTCGCCGATACCAGCGGCGTAACTCGATCGCATCGTGCGGCGCGCTTGCAGGATCCGGCGGGCAGCCGATCTCGTCCAGCAGCTCGGGCGTCCGGATCAGTTCCTCGCCAAAGTACGGGCTGTGTTCGAACAAGTCCAGCGTTCGCGCGGCAAGTTGCGCGTCGGACTCGAGGCGCTCCAGGCGAGTGTCGCCACCGAGCCGTTCGAGAAAATGTTCGAATGCGCGATAGCCGCGGCGCAGACCGGATCGTTCAATGGCCGTGAACAACGCGGGGGACTGCTGCTCCAACACACGCACCACGTTGGATGCCTGCCTGCCCACGGGAGCTGGCTCGGGGGCTGCCGCGCTGGAGTGAACCACACGTTCATAAATTTCGACCACCTGAGCGAAGTGCTTCCAGACCTCGCTCATCAGCCACTCGGCCGATCCGCCGCCCTGCGGCATGCGGCGGGCGATTTTCTCGAGTGCCGCTGGTTCCCGCGGCAGCGTGTGCACCTGACGGTCGTCCGCGAACTGCAGTCGATGTTCCAGATGCCGCAAGAATTGGTAGGCTGATGCCAAGCCCCCGTACTCCGCATCCGACAGCAAGCCTTTGTCATGCAAACGAGACAGTGCCAGCAACGTCCCGCCGTGGCGCACCCATGGATCCGCGCCGCCGTGCAGACGCTGCAGGCACTGCACCAGAAATTCGACATCGCGGATCCCGCCGCGGCTCAGCTTCAAATCGACTTCGCGGAGGGCGCGGTCTCGCCCGCTGCGTTTGGTAGTCAATTTCTCATTCAAGCGCTCGCGGGTGAGCGATAGAGCCTCGACTGCGGAGAAATCGAGGGTGGTCGAATAAATCCGCGGCTCGACGAACTCCAACAACGCGCGCCCGGTGGCTCGATGGCCTGCAGCCACCCGCGCTTTGATCAGCATTTGCAGCTCCCAGTCGCGCGCCCGTGAATCGTAGTAGCGCATCGCGCCGTCCAGCGAAATGCACACTTCGCCCAGGCTGCCATCCGGACGCAGACGCAGATCCACGCGGTAGCACAGGCCTTCCGAAGTGTAGGTCGACAACAGCGCGGTCAATTGATTCGCGGCGCGTTGAAAGAATTCCTTGTTGGTGATCCGCTCCGGTCCGCTGGTTTGGCCGTTGGAGGAATAAAGAAAGAGCAGGTCGATATCAGAGCTGTAGTTCAGCTCCTCGCCGCCCAGCTTGCCCAGTGCGAGCACGGAAAACCGAGCCTCGCTTCCGTCTTCGGCGAGCGGCGTGCCGAAACGTGCGATCAGATCGTCGCGGATCCGATCGTAAGCGAACTCAATCATCGCGTCGGCCAGGCTGGACAGCTCGCCGGTGATCTCCGAGAGCTCGCCGAAACCCAGGACATCGCGCACCAGGATGCGCAGGATCTGCCGGCGACGAAAACGCGCCAGCGGCCAAGCGTCCGGCAACCCGGCGCCGATATCGCGCTCCAGGCGCATTCGATAGTCGTCGGTGTAACGCGCCCGATGCATATCGCCCGCGCCCATCAATCGCTCGATCAGTTCGGGCGACTCCAGCACTTCATCGGTCAGAAAGCGGCTATGCGCGAATACCGCGATCAGATAGCGAAGCGCCGCAGTCGAATGCACCAAGCGTTGAAACGCCGCAGGATGACGCTGCTCTAGTGCCTCCAGCGCGGCGCGGACACTCTCCGGATCGGCTGAGGAATCGGCCAGCAGGCGCAGCCGACTTTCTACCGCGGGCGGCAGCGACATTCCGGTCATACCGCCTGGTCGAGCAACGCGATCGGATCGCCCGGACGAACGACGCCGGGCTGAACCACCAATGCGTAGAACCCGCCCAGCGCCCAGCGTGGCGAAAGAGAATCGCCGGCCTTCACCTGCGAATCGAACACTGCTTTCTGAATTCCAGGGCCATACACGCTGAGCTGATCGCACGGCTGGCGCAGCTTGGTGAACTCGATCACTGCGGAGCCCACGCGCCAGCGCTGACCGCTTCGCCAGAATCGGCGATCCAGCCCGCGCGTGGTAATATTTTCGCCGAGGGATCCGTAGGTGACCGGGAAGCCGAGGGTCGCCAGATCGTCAACACCCTCCGCGCTGATTACCAGCAGGGCCTGTTGCGTGCCGCCGTGAATGTGCGGATGCGCTTGCACGTCGCCTTCGATTCCGAGCGGCGTGATCATGCCTTGTTCAATCGGTAACTTGGGCACGCCTCCGCGCGACGTGCTGACTTGGACGACGGAGCCAGTCATTACTCGTTATCGTATCGTGGCTCAAATTGGAAGGCGGGTCCCCTGACCCGCACGCGACCCCCCTGGTCGCGCAGAAATGCCGGGCCGGGGGGCCCGGCGCGGACGCGGGGGTCCGCCCCCCATGGACTCTACTTGGGTGCCGCGAAA
>DASYPO010000203.1:0-6359 GCA_036006545.1 Bryobacteraceae bacterium | reverse complement strand
ATCCCGCCCGGGCTGACCCGGCGAATCCGGAAATTCCCGTAATCCGAAATGTAGAATCCCCCATCGGGCGTAGGCGCTGAATCGCGCGGCAAGCTCAGATTGGCAGCCAGTGCGCTCCCGCCGTCGCCGCCGAAATCGGAGCCGGTCCCAGCCACTACTTGCCGGGTTCCGCTGGTGGTGAATGTGAGGACCTGGTTCGAGCTGGTCACGTACAACAAACCGTTCGCCCCAATGTGGACAGAGGACGCAAAAAGAGTTGCAATCGAACTGATGGTCCCATCCGCGGCGCTGATCTTGCGGAGGCCTGGAGCCACCCCCGTGGTGATGGATCCGTTGTCGGCGACGAAAACATCTCCGTTGGGCGCCACCGTGACGCCCGACGGAACGTTGAACGTGGCGGCGGTTGCAGGGCCGCCATCGCCGGTTCCGCCGGACCCGCCGTTACCGGCGATCGTCTGGATGATCCCGTCCGGCGTGACCTTGCGGATCCTGCGGTTGAACTGATCCGCGATGTACAGGTTGCCTGCGGTATCCAAGGCCAGCCCGCGTGGCGTCGTCAGGTTGGCGGCTGTCGCCGGCCCGCCGTCTCCCAGCGCGCTCCCGCCACCTGCCACTTTCGTGATGATGCCTCCCGGGGTTACCTTGCGAACCCGGGAGCCGTCGACAAAAAACAGGTTCCCGGCCGCGTCCAGCGCGAGTCCCACGGGTAGGCTGAGGCTGGCGCCAGTGGCTGGCCCGTCGTCGCCTGAAGTGCCGCGAATGCCGTTGCCCGCGACCAGGCGAATGATCCCATCCCCGCTAACCTTGAAGATCTGGAAATTGTCCACGTCGGCGAAGAAGACGGTCCCGTCCGCTGCGACTGCGATGCCTTCCGGATGGCCAATGCGGGCTTGCGTCGCCGGCAGACCGGCGTCCTGAAAAATACCGTCGGTGCCCACAACCGTGGTGATGATGCCCTGGGAAAGCGCGATCCCCGCGGCCACCCCGAAAACCAGAGCGATTCGCATTTTGTGTAGTGTTCTATCG
The DNA here is from genome assembly GCA_036006545.1 of Bryobacteraceae bacterium. Lineage (GTDB taxonomy): Bacteria > Acidobacteriota > Terriglobia > Bryobacterales > Bryobacteraceae > Palsa-187. Next base: position 5,333 of record DASYPO010000203.1, on the reverse strand, counting down.
TACTGCTGTTCTTACGTAGTCTGCAAAACTTACGGATGTGAGCGCCGCTGTCAGCCAGATTCCCAAGTCCACTAGCCACAGCGGAGCGAATCCAATAAAGTGAAGTAAAACTGCAAGAACAAAACAGATCTGACAGACTGTACTGGCTTTACCCCACCAGGTGGGCGGAAATTCACGGCGGGTCTTGGTGAAGAGCAACACGGCCGCAGCGAAGAGCAGGATCAGCGCGTCGCGGCCCAGCACCAGCCAGGCGAGCCATGCCGGAATCGCACGGTCGAGCGCCAGAACCAGGAACGACCCGGACAGGAGAAGCTTGTCGGCGATCGGATCGAGGATCGCGCCGAGACGTGACTGAGCGCTCCAGCGGCGGGCGATCCAGCCGTCGAGCCCGTCGGTGATACCGGTGAGCAGCATCACGATCAGTGCACGTTCGTATTGGCGTCGCCACAACAGAACGAACAGGAATGGCGCGGCGAGAATACGCGCGATGCTGAGAATGTTTGGAACGTGTTTCAAAAACGCCTTTGATTCGTCGGCTGAAGCCGACGCTGCGGGCTGAAGCCCGCGCCACGTTTAAGATACCAGTGCGTGCGCGACGCGCGTGGCGAGCTCGTCGAAACTCAGAATCTCGTACAGCGTCGGGTCGCTCATGATGCGGTTCACCAGCGCGAAGTGCATCGCATGTCCCGCCTTTTCGGCGATTACGTGACCCAGAAGCGGCTTGCCAATCAGCGCCAGGTCGCCGATCAGATCCAGAGCCTTGTGGCGGCAGCATTCGTCGGGGAAACGCAACCCGCCGGGGTTCAGAATATTGCGCTGATCGAAACACACGGCATTGTCGAGCGATGCGCCGCGGATCAGGCCCATGTTGCGCATCTGGTCGAGCTCGTACTCGAATCCGAAGGTTCGCGCGGGTGCGATCTCTTTCGCGTACCGTTCGGGCGTCACTTCGATCTCGAGTACCTGCCGCCCCACCAGCGGATGGTCGAAATACACGTCGCAGGTGAGCAGGAAGCGGTCCGACGGAACGATGGTGATGCGCTTGCCGCCGCCTTCGACGCTGACCGGTCGGCGGATGCGCAGATAACGGCGACGCTTGCGGTAGGTCTTGATACCCGCCGCGCGAATCAGGTCGACAAACGGCTGGCCGCTGCCGTCCAGGATCGGCACTTCGAGGTTGTCGATTTCGACATAAGCGTTGTCCACGCTCATGCTGTAGAACACGCTCAGCAGATGTTCGGTGGTCGAGATCAGCACGCCTTGCCGCATCAGGCTGGTCGCGTAGCTGACTTTTTGAACGTGGCGCCAACTTGCGGGAATCGCGAAACCGTCGAGGTCGGTGCGGATGAAAACGATGCCAGTGGAAGGAGGAGCGGGGAGGATTCGGATCTTAACGGGGACGCCCGAGTGCAGACCCACGCCGGAGGCTTCTACCGGCCGCTGGACCGTGGTCTCAAACCGCAAATAGTTGCTCCTTTGGAACCATGACGTATTGTAACAACCTCAGGTTGACCAGAGCTAGCATTTTGATACGAAAAGACTTGTAAGTTTCTAAGTGTTGTAATTCGACCACAGCTTAGCTTGCCAGTGTGGTGATTCCGCGAAAGCCTCGAATGCGTCACAAGCCTGGGCTACTATGGTGGGGTGGCGCGCCTCTTTCTGATTGATTCGTTTGGGTTCATCTTCCGCGCGTACTTTGCCCGAACGCGATCCGGCGTGCCTCCCATGCGTACCACGGCAGGGATTTCCACAGAGGCGGTGTACATATTTCACAACATGGTGCGGCGGATCAAGACCGAGTTCAAACCAGACTATCTGGCGGCGATTTTCGAAAGTTCGGGGCCAACTTTTCGCGACGAGGTGTTCGAAGAGTATAAAGCCAATCGGACGGAGACCCCGCCCGATCTGCTGGAACAGATTCCGTGGATTCGAAAAGTGCTCGAGGCGATGCGAATTCCGGTGCTTGAATACACCGGGTTTGAAGCCGATGACGTAATCGGCACGCTGGCGCGTAGAGCGGTGGAGCAGGGACTCGAAGTGGTGATCGTTTCGAGCGATAAAGACATGTTGCAGTTGGTAAACGATCACGTGCGCATGTTGAATCCGATGAAAGACGACCTGATGTACGACGCTAAGGCGACGGAAGAGTACATGGGCGTACCGCCGCACCAGGTGGCCGATCTGCTGGCGCTCAAGGGCGATTCGATCGACAATATTCCGGGCGCTCCCGGTATCGGCGACAAGGGCGCGCGCGACTTGATCCAGCGATTTGGTTCGGTGGAGAACGCGATGGACCATGCGGCTGAAGTCGAGCGCAAAACTTATCGGGAAAGCTTGCAGAACCATCGCGAACAGATCCTGCTTTCGAAAAAGCTCGCTTCGATTCATTGCGACGTGCCGGTCCCGCTGGAACTGGACAAGCTGGCGATTCTGGAACCGGACCCAGCGGTGTTGCGCGAGATTTACAAGACGCTCGAGTTTACAAGCTTGTTGCGCGATCTGGGTCCAGCGCCGCAGGCGGCATCCAGCGACTACGCGAGCTTTGAATCCGAGGCCGAGCTGGAGAAATGGCTCCGCGCACTGCCGGTGGGGGCGCCGCTTGCGATCGCGGCGGGCGAGATGATGTCGCAACCAGTGTTGGGTTTTTCGTCGCAGCCGGGCGTGGCGCGATCGATCGCGCTGGACTATGTGCCCGCGCAGGCAACCGTCGCTTTTGACGTAAAGGCGCTGATGCGACGTTTCGGCAATCTGCCGCAAGTGGTGCACGATGTCTTTCTGTATGGGTTTCTGATCAACGCGAATCCGGGAGAGAAATACTTCGACCAGAATCCCGATCCATCGGCGCAGGCGGATGCGGTGCTGGCCCTGTTCCAGCAGTATCGGCCGTTGGTGGAATCGCTGGGTTTGGTGGAGTTATACGAATCGATCGATTTGCCTTTGGTATACGTGCTTTCGCGCATGGAAGAGACCGGAATCCGTATCGATCCGAAGCAGCTTTCGGTAATGAGCGGGCGGATGGAGCAGGAGATCGCGCGTCTGACCGACGAGATTTGTCAGCTCGCGGGCAAGCCGTTCAATGTCAACTCGCCACAACAATTGGGCAAGGTTTTGTTTGAGGATCTGAATCTGCCTGCGCCGACGAAGATGGGCAAGGGCAAAGTGATCTCGACCGCGGCGGACGTGCTGGAGATGCTGGCGGACGAGTATCCGATCGCGAAAAAGGTGCTGGAGTTCCGGCAGATCGCGAAACTCAAGGGAACTTACGTGGACGCGCTGCCGGCGTTGATGGACGCCTCCACATCGCGCATTCATACAACGTTCAATCAGGCGGGCGCGGCCACGGGGCGCTTGTCGTCGTCCAATCCGAATCTGCAAAACATTCCGATTCGCACGGAACTGGGGCGCGAAATTCGCGCGGCATTCGTGCCTCGGCCGGGATGGAAGCTGGTGGTTGCCGATTACTCGCAGATCGAGCTGCGCTTGCTGGCGCACATGTCGCGCGACGCAGTGCTGGTCGAGGCATTTCGCAACGGCGAGGATATCCACACGCGCACGGCGGCAGAGGTGTTCGGAATTCCGCCACTGATGGTGGGTCCGGACGAGCGCCGCAACGCGAAGGCGGTGAATTTTGGAATCGTGTACGGGCAGACGCCGTTCGGTCTGGCGCAGACACTGGGGATCGATCGTAAGGAAGCGGAGAAATACATTCGCGCTTATTTCGAGCGCTACTCGGGCGTGCGGCGCTGGCTGGATGCGACTATCGCGGAGGTGCGGCGAAGCGGGGTCTCGATCAACCTCTTCGGCCGGCGGCGTCCGATTCCAGACATGAACAGCCGCAATCCTAACGCCCGCGGATTCGCCGAGCGGACGGCGGTCAACACGCCGCTGCAAGGCACGGCGGCCGATCTGATCAAGGTCGCGATGATTCGGATCGATCGGAAATTGACCCGGATGCAGACCAAGATGCTGCTTCAGGTCCATGACGAACTGATTTTCGAGGCACCGCCGGAGGAGGTCGCGACCGTTCGGGCGATGGTCAAGCAGGAGATGGAAGATGTGCGGCAACTGGAAGTCCCCCTGGTGGTCGACGTAGGCGTGGGCGATAACTGGCGCGACGCGAAGTAGCCAAGTTTGGACGCCGACCGAAGCCGACGTTGCCGGCTAGAGCCCACGCCACGTTGCAGCCTTAAAGCCCGCGACACGTCGTCGCCGCCGCTGCATCATAAATGCCGCGCCACACATCCTATAATGAGAGGTCTCAGTTTTAAGGAACTGCGCACCACCGACTCGCTGGGCGCTTTTGAGGGTGTCTTTTCGATGAAACTTGCGCTTGCTGTAGTGGCCGCTCTATCCATCTGCGCGTGCAGTCATTCCGCGCCCGCGAACGTCGCCGCCATCGTGAACGGACGTTCGATCACCTACGCGGAGCTCGACAAGTATTATCAATCGCAAATCGCCAACCCCAGCGATCGGCCGAGCGACGATCAAATGCTGATCCAGAAGTTGGAATTGCTGCGGACCATGATCGACGCGGAAATCATGTTGCAGCGCGCCGAGAAGATGGGACTCATGGCGGTGGATTCGGACGTCGAAGCAAAATTCACCGAGCTCAAGGCGCCGTACACGCAGGAAGAATGGCAGAAGCAGCTCAACGCGCGCAAAATGTCGGTCGAGGATCTCAAGGCGCAACTGCGTCGCGACCTGAGCATGGACAAACTGTTCAAGAAAGAAATCACTTCGCAGATCGCCATTACCGATAAAGATATCTCCGAGTTTTACAACGCCAACAAAGCCAGCTTCAACCTGGCTGAGCCGCAGATTCACATGTCTTCAATCCTGGTGACGCCGGGGCCGGATCCGAACGTTAGAAATCTCAAGAACGATAAGGCGGCGGACGATGAGCAGGCGCGCAAAAAAGCCGATATGCTGCTGGCGCGCATCCGCGGCGGCGACGATTTCGCGATGCTGGCGCAGAATTATTCGGAGGACCCCAATTCATCGCAGAATGGCGGCGACATCGGGTTCGTTCCGGAGTCGGCACTGGAACGCTCCAACGCGGAGCTGCGCAAGGCGATTATGTCGCTACGCGCGGGGGAAACCACGGGCGTGCTGCGCACGAATGAAGGCTATCGAATTCTCAAGGTAATTAGTCGCGAACCGGCGGGGCAGCGCGATCTGAACGATCCCAAAGTGCAGCAGACCATTCGCGACACGCTGATGAATCGCAAAGATCAGTTGCTGCGCGCCGCGTATTATGAGGTGGCACGCGATGAGGCGAAAGTGTCGAACTACTTCGCGGAGAAAATCTCGGGTAGCAAGCCTAAGAAATGAGC
>DASYPO010000202.1:0-8003 GCA_036006545.1 Bryobacteraceae bacterium | reverse complement strand
GTCCACTCGGTCTTCTGTTGGTAATCGTCGGGGAGCGGGAAGTCGTTGTACTCGCCGCCGTAGTATTCCTTGAAGGGTTTCTGCGCGAGCAGGACACCCCAGGTGGCGAACGCGGCACACAACAGAGCGAACGCCGCGCGCAGCCGGATTCCCATGATTCTCTCAGTGTGTCAGATCGTAGACGAAATAGTTCATGGCCAGGCGGTAAGCGAGCGACGCCCATTTTTCCAGGTAACGCGGATCGTCCGACCACTCCCAGGCGTCGCCCAGATCCATATTGTGGTTGATCACCGCGACGATGCGCCCCTTGGCATCCCGCACGCAACGCCAGTGCGGCTCTTTGCCACTCTCCCCTTTTTCGTAGGTCAGACCCGTTTCCGACCAATTATTCCAGCCCGGCACCTGGAAGCGATCGTCCAGATCGTAGATGGAGTGGAAGATGGGGTCCTTGTTGGGGATGTCCTCGATGGGACTCTTGGGAAAAACTTTGGCGAAGCTGTATTGGAAAATGTCCCATTCCTGGTCGCCGTGAAAATCGTCGCACATGAAGAACCCGCCACGATCGATATACTCGCGGAGCTGCTTGGCGTGCGAATCGTCGAGCTGCCAGTATCCCACCTCTACGGCATACAGCACGGGCCAGTTGTAGATGTCATCGGTGCCGTCGAGCTCGACGACCTGTTCGACCGAGCGCGAGTCGATGCGAGTCAGCCGCCTTACGCCTTGCAACAAATGCCGATCGGATCGAGGGTAGTCCATGGACCAGTAAATGTCGCGACCCATGCGGCGCTGGGTAACGTCGGGGTACATGAGGCGGGCGCGGGTCCACTCCGCCTTCTGATTCCAGTCGTCGGGCAGGCGGAAGTTGGTGTACTCGATGGCGGGATATTCTTTGAAGGTCTTCTGCGCTCGGAGATTGAATGCGGCGCACAGGGCGATCGCGAGAAATCCTGTGGCTAGTGTGGCGCGGAGACGCATCGGGACAGCGCTCGGACGGCTTCAGAATAGCATGGCCCGAGCGCGCTTCCCTGAGTTGGACGAACTACTGCTGCGTCGGTGAGGGTTTGTCAGTGGCCGGCTTGGCGCTGCCCGCCGCTACGGTTTCAGCTTGCTTCCAGGTGCCCGTATTACGGGACGTCTTCCAGTAGGCGTCGCCCCACCATTCGGGTTTCGCGGCGGCCTTGGAGGCAGCGCCTTCGGCCGGACGGGCGGATGCAAGTTCGGCCTCCTTCTTACGCTCTGCGCGGCTGGGCTTTCGGGTTTTCGCCGACGCGGTCTTGGTGGAATTCTTCGAAGCCTTGGACGATCCCGCCGGCGCTGCCGCGGAAGCGGTCGCGACCGGACCTTCGGACGGGCTGCGATGGCTATTAATTGTCGCAACAACGTTATTGACGGACGACGATGCGAGTTCGAGCGTCATGCTCTTGGCGTCGCCCTCGTCTCCCTTGAATTCAAGCAGCAGAATCTGGGTTTGCGTGCTGCTGCCCATGCGCTTGGGCAGGGCCCAGACTTTATAGGCCGGGGTTTTGCGCGAATGGGTCTGCTTGGCGCCCAATTCGGCCTTGGTGATGCTGGAATAGGGGACGTCGAAGGTCGCAAGTCCGGTGCGGAACTGCAGCGCCTTTTCGTTCGTAAATACGAGGGTTCCGCCGGTCTGTGGCGTGACCCCGGTGAGGTTCCCGTCGATATAGGTGGTGGTTTCCGGGCGCGGCGCGGCAGGCGTGCCGGCGAACATCGTTGCAACGGACGCAAAAGTAAGGGCGGCGAGGCAGAATAGACGCATGGTGGTGATCCTTTCGCTAATAGGAAGGATCGGCGGAAGCGGGGAGGGTCTTTAGGACGGAAGCAGCCTTAGTACTAGGTTCACAAGTCGTAGGATGCGCGATCCTAGCCTTATTGTTTAGCTGAGCACCTTTCCCACGCGCTCAGTCCCCTTCAGTTGGCGAAGTGAATCCAACTCGGCTCCAACCTGGTGGGTCAAGTCAACCGGGGCTGCGGGATCGTTCAGCACGCACTGCGCTACCACTTCATAAGTGCTTAGCAACTGCTGGACATCCTCTTCGAAGGGAAGCTCCGGATGGAGCTTGGTCCAATAGTGCGCGGTCCGTACGAATGTCAAGAACAAATTCAAGTACTCGATTTGTGCTTCCCCCAGTGCCAGGCGCAGCGCTTCATGGGCGCCAACGGCGTCGGCCGTTTGCAGGAAGACGTGCGTGGCGCAAGCGATGAGGGCTTTTTCCGCCGTACTGTCGGGAACCGGGAAGGAGGAGAGTGGACTATCGAGTTGGCAGCAAGCTGAAAAAAGCGGAAGCATCTCGGTATCCTGGGGCAGCGGCCGACGCAAGAGCGGCAGGACGGCCTCCACGGTCTGCGGCGCGCATTGGTGGTCGCCCGAGGGATGCCCTAAGCCGACCAGAAACCCCAGATGACGCGCAATGCAGTAGCGAACGCTGCAGAAGCGCGATAAATAAACGAATAGTCGCTCCTTAAACAGCGACGGGAGTGGATTATCCAGGTACGCGAATTTCGCGAATCCCCAAAGGTTGATCGTGATTTGCGGCTCGGTAGAGGCGAGACGGAAAAAGTTCGGCAAGACGCCAAAGCGCTGACGAACTTCTGCTTCCAAGGATAGATTCATATCCGGGCCGGGGTCCAATAGTACCAGAGATGGACTAAACCAGCACGGTGAAGGCGCTTTCCGACCGTTCGACCGGCCGATAGCGTGTGTCGCGCTCCACCGGCTCGCGCCCGGATTCGCGAATCAGGCGCAGCAGCTCGCCGCGGCGGAGGTTCTGCGTGACGGTCGATCCGGCGTCATGGTAGATCTTCTCTTCGACCACAGTACCGTCGATATCGTCGGCACCGAAACGCTGCGCGATTTGGGCGATCTGCGGGGTCATCATCACCCAATACGCCTTGACGTGCGGAATGTTATCGAGCATCAACCGCGACACGGCGATTTCGCGGATGTCGTCGAACCCGGTCGTCTTAGGGATGTGATGCAGCGGCGTATTGTCAGGATGAAACGCCAGCGGAATGAAGGTGACGAATCCTTGCGTTTCGTCCTGCAGCGAGCGCAATCGCAGCAGGTGATCAACGCGATCCTCTTCGGTCTCGATGTGGCCGTACAGCATGGTGCAATTCGAATGCAGTCCCAGCTTATGGGCCGTTCGCGCGACGTCGATCCACTGGTCCCCGGTGATCTTGTGATCGCAGATGATGCGCCTGACGCGGTCGTGAAAAATCTCGGCGCCGCCGCCGGGTAGCGAATCCATTCCCGCTTCCTTCAACTTTTCGAGAGTCTCGCGGATGCTTAGCTTCGAGCGCTGCGAAAGGAACCCGATCTCGACCATCGTGAAGGCCTTCAAATGCACCTGCGGAAATCGCTGCTTCAGCCCGCGTAGCATCTGGCAGTACCAATCCAGCGTCAGCTCGGGATGCAACCCGCCCACGATATGAAATTCGGTGACGGCTTCGGTATAGCCGTGGCCGGCCTTCTCCCACACCTCTTCGAGCGACATGGTGTAGGCTTTCGGATCCTTGGCGCGCTTGCCGAACGCGCACAACTTGCAGCTCGCCACGCACACGTCGGTGGGATTAATGTGACGATTCACATTAAAGAAGGTGGTGTTGCCGTGCAGCCGCTCGCGCACCAGGTTCGCCATCCAGCCGACGCCGAGCAGGTCGGGCGAACGGTACAGCGTCACGCCGTCGTCGAAGCTCAAGCGCTCGCCGCGTTCGACTTTTTCACGAATCGGCACCAGACGCGGGTCGTCGAAAATCGGTGTCATTGGAGGTATAAATCCGCTGCCCAGAATACAAAGAATATCACGCTGACGTAGCCGTTCATGGTGAAAAACGCGGCGTCGACGCGCGAGAGATCGTCGGCGCGTACCAGGCGATGCTCCCACAAGAGCAGCCCGGCCACCGCAGCGACCCCCGCGATCGCCACGCCGCCAAGCGCGAAGCTACGCACCAGGATCAGCAAACACGCGATCATTCCCACGTGCAGCAGCCGCGAAATCCACAACGCGCCTGCGATTCCGAATCGTCGGGGCAAGCTGAACAGCCCGGCCTGGACGTCGAACGCGAAATCCTGGCAGGAGTAAATAATGTCGAACCCGGCGGTCCATAGAGTGACCGCGGCGGTGAGCCATAGAATTCGTGGATCGAGCGATCCGCGCATGGCGATCCACGCCGCCGCCGGTGCGATTCCGAGCGAGAATCCAAGCACGATGTGCGAGAGCGAAGTGAAGCGCTTGGTGAAGGAGTAGAACATTACGATCCCGAGCGCGACCGGAGCCAGGCGGAAGCACAGCGGATTCAGCTCGCGAGCGGCGAACAGAAACACCGCAGCCCAGATCAGGATGAATCCCCAGGCGAATCGTCGCGACAGCAAGCCCGCAGGCAGGTGACGCATTTTCGTGCGCGGGTTGCGGGCGTCGATCTCGGCATCCAGCACACGATTGAAAGCCATAGCCACCGATCGCGCGGCAACCATCGAAAGGACGATCCACAGCAGCTTGATCCACAAGCCATCGCGCGGGAAGCCACTTTCGCGCCAGGCGAGAAGAGCGCCGGTCAGCGCGAAGGGCAGCGCGAAGACGGAGTGCTCGAACTTGATCATTTCGAGCGTCAGCCTGACTCGTCGTAGAAAGGAGGACAAGTTACCATTCTAAGGAATGCGAATTCGCAACCTATCGGGCGCGACCAGGGGGTCGCGCGCGGACCGGGGGGTCCGCCCTCCCATTCTGGCGAGCTTGGTCCTTCTACTGGTCGCCTGCGGCGAGAAAAACGCCACCATGGTCGACATTGGCGCCACCGAGGTGGGCTTTCCTAACGGCACGAAGATCCGCGCCGACTACGTGCACAAGAATCTGGACGTGATGCGCGGGATGATGTTCGTGGATTCGCTCGAAAAAGATCGAGGCAAGCTGATGGTGCATGGTTCTGAAGGCAGCTTCGCGTACTTCATGTACCAAACCAAGATTCCGCTGGACATCATCTGGATCTCACGCGCCCACCGGATTGTGGAAATCTCGGCGAATACGCCTCCCTGCCCTTCCAAAAGTGCGAGTGCGTGTCCCTCCTACGGTGGAAACCAGAAGGCCCAATTCGTACTTGAGGTCAACGCCGGAATCGCCGCCGCGAACGGATTGAAGATAGGCGACTTTCTCGATTTCTGACCACCCAGGAAAGATTTTCCGGAACACATCGCTCGCCCACCCATCTACCTACTTGTAAGTCGCTGACACGAGGCATCGAGTCGATGCCTGCCCAAGTGGACCACTCCGTGCTGAGGACCACATGACGTCAGCTCCGCTGTGCCGGTGCTATTTCCTGCAAAGGAGAGAAGTGCATGCGACTGAGCGTCCGATTGAGTGTCAGCCTGGTCCTGGGCGTCGCCCTGGTCTCGATGGCATTCGCGCTGTACCAAACCCAAAGCGAACGCCACGGCCTGAAGCGTGAGTTGGAGCGTCACGCGGCCGACCTTGCGATGGGCATGGAGCGTGCAGCCGCGCCGCTGGTCGCCAGTCGATCGACCCATGAGTTGCAAAGGCTGGTAGACCGCTTCGAAGGGCACGAACATCTGGCCGGCGTTGCGGTATACGACCAGGAGAATCGTCCACTGGCGATGACCTCCAAGCTAGGCGCGCGGATCACCCAAATCCCTGGCGCGATTGTGCGATCCATCAGCGAAAACGCCGGCAGCGGCGAGTTCTTCCGCGCGGGGAACGATCCGATGCACGTCTTCTCGCTGCCGATTCGTAGTGAGACGGGAGTGGCCGGCGCAATCGCCGTGTTTCATGACACCGCGTACATCGAGGCCCGGAGCGCGGCGATGTGGCAGCGTGGCCTGGCGACGGTGGTGGTCCAGACGGTCTTGATTGTAGCCGTGACGTTGCTGATGCTGCGCTGGGGTTTGGGTCGTCCGGTAGAAAGGATGGCGGCGTGGCTTCGAGATCTGCGCACCGGATCGGCAAGCGGATCGCCGGAGCTTCCAGAAGAAGATGTGTTCAAGCCACTGAAGCGCGAAGCAACCCGACTCGCATCCAGTCTCACTGCCGCGCGCGCCGCAGCGGCTCACGAAGCGCGATTGCGCGACGCCGCCGAATCGCAATGGACCGCGGAACGATTGCGCATTTCCGTGCAATCCAAACTGGGCGACAGCCGCCTGTTCGCAATTTCGAATCGCGAACCCTACGAACATTTCCGCAAAGGCAACGCGATTGAGTATTCGGTTCCGGCCAGTGGCCTGGTGACCGCGCTCGAGCCGATTCTGCGGGCCTGCGACGGGACCTGGATCGCGCAGGGCACGGGCGGCGCGGATCGCGAAACGGTGGACGCGAACGATCGCCTGCGGGTCCCGCCGGATCATCCGCAATACACGCTGCGCCGGGTGTGGGTGACGCCCGAAGAGGAAGAAGGATTCTACTTCGGGTTCGCAAATGAGGGGCTGTGGCCGCTGTGCCACATCGCGCACACTCGTCCGCTGTTTCGTGGGCAGGATTGGGAGCACTACTATCGCGTCAACCGGCGCTTCGCCGACGCATTCCTGGCGGAAGCGGCCGACGAACCCAATCCGATGGTACTGGTGCAGGATTATCACTTCGCGCTGGTCCCGCGCATGATCAAAGAAGCGCGGCCGGACGCGCGCACGGCCATCTTCTGGCACATTCCCTGGCCCAATCCCGAGGCGTTCGCGATCTGCCCGTGGCAGCGCGAGTTGCTGGATGGATTACTAGGAGCCGACCTGATCGGATTCCATTTGCAGTCGCACTGCAACAACTTTATGGACACGGTCGATCGGACGCTTGAGGCGCGCGTCGACCGCGAGCGTTTCGCGGTGAATCGCGGCGGCCATTTGACCTGCGTGCGACCCTTCCCGATCAGCGTTTCGTTCGATGAGCCGGCCGAGAAACCGGCGGCGGAATCGCGTTATGCAGAGCGTGCGGCGCTGCTCGGAGCCATGAGTCTGCGCGCGCCCATGATGGGCATCGGTGTGGATCGCGTGGATTACACCAAGGGTCTGCCGGAACGTTTTTTGGGACTGGAGCGATTTTTCGAAAAGTATCCGTTGTATCGCGGTCAGTTCACTTTCGTGCAGATCGGAGCGCCCAGCCGCACGCATTTGCGGCGTTATCAGGATCTGCTCGACTACGTGAAGGCGGAAGCCGAGCGAATTAATCAGCGGTACGCGACCAGTGACTGGAAGCCCATCGTATTCCTGGCCGAGCATCACAGCCATCAGCAGATCGTGCCTTACTACCGGTCCGCCGACGTGTGCCTGGTGACCTCGCTGCATGACGGCATGAACCTGGTGGCGAAAGAATTCATCGCGTCTCAAGGGGAGGACCAGGGCGTGTTGGTGCTGAGCCGATTCGCCGGCGCAGCGCATGAGTTGGTGGACGCGCTGGATGTGAATCCCTACGACACCGAAGAACTCGCGGACGCGATTCATCGCGCGTTGGACATGCCACCCGAGGAGCGGCGCGCGCGCATGGCCCGCATGCGTTCCTACGTTCGCGAGCACAATATTTATCGCTGGGCCGGGAACCTGATCTCGGACCTGGCGGGGCTGCGTTTGGATGTGGCAGACGCGTCGCGTCCGGCGCGCGCGGAAAACGAGCTGGCGATGACCCGGTAAATTGGTATGCGGCACCTGTTCGAAAACTGGAGGCAAGTCCGGCAGCGGCTGCGCTCCGCGGAAACCGTCGCGCTGTTTCTGGATTTCGACGGGACCCTGGCGCCGGTGCGATCTCGACCGGAACACGCGGCGCTGGATGGAGCCACCCGGCGGGCGCTGCGCCAACTAGTGCACTGTCCGCGCGTGCATGTGTGTGTGATCAGCGGGCGTCGATTCGAGGATGTGTCGAGTCGCCTGCGCGTGCCGGGACTCGCGGTGATGGGGCTGCACGGCTGGGATCGTGAGAGTCGCGACCGAGGTCCAGCGGCCCGCGCGCTCAGCACTCGCTCCGGTATGTTGATCGATAAGGCCCGGC
>DASYPO010000201.1:0-8283 GCA_036006545.1 Bryobacteraceae bacterium | reverse complement strand
GCTGACCGAGATCGATCATAACCAGGAACCCTGGCCACTGCGCGAAGGCGACACGGTGTTGCTGGCCAGCGACGGCTTGTTCAAGACTCTGGAGACCGACGAAATCATCGGCTGTCTGCAGGGAAATCCGCAGGCGTGGGCCGAAGCGCTGGTGGGGCGCACGCTCGCCAAGCAGCGCGAATATCAGGACAACGTAACGGTTCTTTCGGTCACCGTGGAATCGGACACCAGCGCCGCCATGCCGCGCACGGTGTTGATGAAACCGCCGCCGGCCGTGCCGTTGGGCTCGTCGCCGAAGATCGCTCCGCCTGCGCCGCCGGTCGCGATCCCGCAGGGGCCTCCCCTGGCCGCGGGAACGCCGCCTAATCTCGCTCCGCTTCCGCCCCCCGCGCCCCCAATCGCTCCGCCGATAGCCCCGGGAGTCGCCGCGCTTCCGCCGCTTCCTCTCCCACCCGAGCACGCTCCGTCGCGGGGCCGCAACTTCACGTTTCTCGCACTGCTGTTGATCGCGGCCGTGCTGGCCGGTGGATGGTGGTGGCGCATGAAGCAGCGCAAGCCCCCTGCGCTCGCGCCCGCCACGCCCGAACGGCAAGCCCAGCCCACTGCGTCGCCGGCGGATAAACCGGAGAAAGAGCCCGTACGCGACGATCCTGCCGCAACCGATCCAACACCGCCCGCTGCGGCGCCGGCCGCGGGGTCGCCTAAGCCGCCGGAAAAAGAACCCGAAATCGGCGAGCCCGCTAAGCCTGAGAAAACCGCAGAACCGCTTCGGCCCGTCCGCCGCCCTAAGAAACAGGAGCCTCGAAACCAATGAGAACTTTCGCGACCCTTTCCGCCACTCGCGTTTCCCGTCCCAGCCCGGGAGCGTCGCTTTGCGCGCTGCTGGCTGCAGCGGCATGCGCCTGGGCGCAACCGCCGACGCAGAAGATGATCGCTTCGAGCGTGACCGTTTACGGGCTCACCAATCAGGGCGGCGAGATGAAACCGGCCATGCGCGGAGGCGGGGTGGTACTGGACGCGCGGCATGTGGTGGCGGACGTCGATATGTGCTGCAGCCGCACCGACAAAGGCGAGCCGCTCACGCCACGCGTCGAGCTGGGCGATTACGTGAGTGGCGCGCGCATGGTCTGGAAGTCGTCCGATAGCGACATGGTGATCCTGGAACTGGAGCGGCCCATCGATCTGCCCGCCGCTTCGCTGTCGCCGTCCAAGCTCGCGTCGAACGGCCAAACCGTGTACACCGTAAATTTTCCGCCCAACGGAACCAGCCCGCGGGTGCAGCAAGGTCAACTGACCGATCGCAAGAAATTTCCGGGGAAGGGACTCGCGCTGCACGCTGCGTCGACGCCCATGGAACGGCTCAACACCGGCGGCGGATTGTTCGACGCGTGTGGCAACGTGATCGGCATCACGGTGCAGTTCAAGAATGGAGAATTGTTGGCTTGGTTCGTCGATGGTCTCGCGCCGGGCTTGAAGGAAACCGGGGTTAATGTTGCGGTCGCGAGCACCGTCTGCGGCGATGCCGGTGGCGGAACCAGCGGTGGCGGCGGTGGAACCAGTGGTGGCGGAGGTGGCACTAGCGGAGGCGCTAGCGGCGCGAAAGGCAGCGGCGGCACGGAAGGCGGAAACTTCTTGTCCAAGCTGACCACCACTCAATGGGTCACCATCGGCGTGATCGTCGGATTCTTCGCACTGGCGTTAATGCCCGGACCGCGGCAGCAGGTAGTGCGCGCGATGACGAAACGGCGTCCGCCGCTGCCCGAGCCCCTTCCTTATCCTTATGCCGGGCCGCCACCGGTCGGTCCGCCGCCGGTGTACGGTGGGGCGCCGCCGCCGGTCGGACCGCCGCCGGTGTACGGTGGAATGCCGCCGCCAGTTGCTCCACCCCCGGTCTATGGCGGATCGCCTCCACCCGTGTTTTCACCGCCAGCTCCGCCTGCCTATGGGGCTCCGGCGCCACCTCCGTACGGAACGCCGATGCCGCCCAGTCCACCGCCTCCGCTGCTCGGCGGCCGACCGGCGCTGGTGGGAGTCGCAGGCCACTATTTGGGTTCTTCGATCGCACTCGACGCGGGTCCCAGCACGCTCGGCCGCGACCACAGCAACGTCAACCTGGTCTTTCCTGCGGAGGCGAATGCGGTTTCAAAACGGCATTGCCGCGTGAGCTGGGATATTTCACGGCGGGTGTTCGTGCTGGAGGATCTGGGTTCGACCAATGGAACTTTTCTGGCTAACGGCGAGCGCATAAATCCCGGCCAGCCGCGCGATTTGCGGCCGGGCGATCGTTTCTACCTGGGCGACACGCGCAATCAGTTCGAGGTAAAGATGGAGAGCTAGCAGGTCTTAGAGGGCGGACGCCCGCGTCCGCGCCGGACCCCGGGTCCGGCATCTTGCGCGACCAGCGGGCCGCGCGCGGGTCAGGGGACCCGCCCTCTTCGGCTTGACAGAATTATTAGAGTCCGCAACTAATGGAGGTGGCAGTCTAACGCCGTATCAAGCTGTATGAACCCGAACACACTTTGCGTCGGTTGCATGGAGGACGATTCGGGTGCGGCGCTCTGCCCCAAATGCGGGCGGCCGTTCGACCTGCAACCCAAAAACTCCTTGCAGCTCAAGCCCCGCACCCTGCTGCGCGATCAGTATCTGATCGGCCGCGCGCTGGGACACGGCGGTTTCGGAATCACTTATCTGGCCTGGGATCTGGGCCTCGAGTCCCGTCTGGCGGTCAAAGAGTACATGCCCAACGGCGTCGCGGGCCGGGCGACTGGCGATACGCGCGTACTGGCTTACTCCGAGCAGACCACCCAGGAATTCGAGTGGGGACTGGATCGCTTCCTCGAAGAAGCGCGTGTGCTCAAGCGCTTCAGCAACCACCCTGGCATCGTCGCGGTCGACACAATTTTCCGCGACAACGGGACCGCTTACCTGGTGATGGAATTCCTGGACGGCGTGACCTTCGAGGAATTTCTGGCGCGGCGCGACGGCAAGGTGAGTTTCGAAACCGCGCTGCGCGTAATGCTGCCGGTAGTCGACGCGCTGTGCGCAGTGCACGCCGAGAGTATTCTGCATCGCGATATCAGTCCCGACAATATCTACCTCACGCGCAACGGCAAGGTGAAGCTGATCGATTTCGGCGCGGCGCGCAACGCGCTCAGTCAGAAGAGCCGCAACCTGTCGATCATTTTGAAGGAAGGTTACGCGCCCGAGGAGCAGTATCGCGCTTCGGGTATCCAGGGTCCCTGGACCGACGTGTACGCGACCGCCGCCACCATGTATCACGCGGTGACCGGTCAGGTTCCGCAGCCGGCACTCGATCGGCAGGCCGAAGACAAACTCAAACGCCCGCGCGATTTGGGGATCGAGATCGAGCCTCGCGCCGAAGCCGCGCTGATGAAGGCGCTGAATATTCGCGCCGCGGACCGGTTCCCATCGATGGAGGATTTTAAGTCGGCGCTGACCGGCAACATCGACGTGGCGGGCGCCACCAAGCAGATCGATCGCAACGATCCGCGCATTCAGGCGCTGGAGCGAGCCGCGCAGGCTGAGGCAGCGGTCGCCGCTCCGCCGCCTGCGCCGCCCCCGGGCATCGGACCCACGGTTCCGATTCGCAATGAACCGCCTCCCTTGGGTGCCACTGCGCCCTATCGGGTACAGGCTCCTGTGCATCCACCACCGGCGCCTTTGCCGCCAATCACGCCGCATCCGTATCATGCCGTATCGGTGACCCTGCCGCCCGTCGCAAGCGTGACGCCAGGCCGACAGAAATGGTTGTGGCCGGCGATTCTCGGCGCGGTCGCGGTGGTCGCGATCGCCGCCGTGATGTTGAAGAAGCCGGACCCGAATAACAATAAGACCGACACGACTCAGAAGACGGAAGCTCGCACCGACAATACCGATCGTCCGGTGCGGACCGACAACACGGATCGGCCGGCGCGAACCGACACTACCGATCGCCCGGCCCGAACCGACAACACAGATCGGCCCGTGCGGACCGACAATACCGATCGTCCGGTGCGAACCGACAACACAGATCGGCCGGTTCGGACGGACAATACCGATCGTCCGAAGGCTCGGACCGACAATACGGATCGTCCGGCTCGGACCGACAACACGGATCGTCCTGGGGGGCGCACCGACAATACGAATCGCCCGAGTCGCACCGACATTCCGGGCGTGCGTACGGATCTTCCCGGAGTTCGCACCGATATTCCGGGCGTGCGCACCGACGTCCCGGGCGTCCGAACAGATCTTCCGGGCGTCCGAACGGATCTTCCAGGCGTGCGCACCAACCTTCCAGGAGTTCGCACCGATCTTTCGGGGATACGGCGGGGCATTCCCGATCGCCCGCAGATCCCGAGAGACTTTCCGGGTGGCGGGACCATTCCACCGGGACCGCAGGGGACCAGCTACGAATCGCTCACGCAGCAGGCGGCCGCACTCATGCAGCGCAAGGACTCGCGCAACGCTTACGGGTTGCTGATTCAGGCGACCGAGGCGCGGCCGGCCGATCCGCGGGCGTACAACCAGCTCGGCGAGCTGCTGTTGTATCAAGTCGGCAATTTCGCCGAGGCGCGCAAGTATTATGAGTTGGCGATCGCGCGCGGCGGCGTCGCGACCTTCCACGTGTCCCACGATCACGGCATCGGAAACTTCATCAACCACTGCAGCGGGACGCTGAACGTCTCGCGGAATCGGGTCACGTTCCAAGGCGACAATTCGATGCACAACTTCGATGTGCCGCGGGCGCAGGTGAAAGAGATGAAGAAGAACCGCAGCCTGTTCACGATCGGCGCGCAGCGCGTCACCAGCTTCCGCATCCGTCTCGAGGATGGAAAGAATTTCAACCTCGCGCCCATGAGCAACTTTAGCGAAGGCGAGCGCGATTTGATCTTGAGTATCGCCGGGGGGAATTGAACTGGCCGATTGATGGGGGGGCGGACCCCAGGTCCGCGGCCGACGCTTTTGTCGGCCCGTGTGCAGGCGAACGGCTGGACCACGGGATCCAGCGCGGACGAGGGCGTCCGCCCCACACTAGATTTCCCTAATTCGCGGCTTCCAGCAGCGCCGCGGACGCGTAGCCAGTCGCCGCTTCCTGCATGAAGCGAATCTGCATCGAGTCCGCCTCGAACTGCTTGTTCATCGATCCCGCCGGCCAGAATCCCGACTGTTTGTCCTGGTGCGACTTCAGCCAGTCGAGCGCCTTAATCAGCCTGGGATCCTTGCGCGACACACCCGATCGGACCGCGATGAAACTCGCGAATGCAGTGGCATAGCTATCGCCGCTGGTGGCAGGCGGCGCCGTCGCATGCGGCTTGAACGGACCGAGCGATGCGCTGGTCCATCCGCCATCGGGTTGCTGCTTGCCCCACAGTTCGTCGAGGATTGCCTTGCGCGCCGCGGCGGACATTACGTCGGGCAACTTGGTCGAGGCCCACGCGAGGACCAGCCGATTGTGCAGCGTCTGCCCGGGACTCTGCTCGTGCAGATAAGCAAGCAGCGCCGCGACACGTTCTCGAATCTCAGGCCGAGCGCGATACTCGGCGGGCGCCGCACCCACCGCCAGCGCAGCGAGCGACGCGCCGTAGAACGGCGACTCGGGCATCTCCCACGGGTCGAGCTCGAGGTTGAACCACTTCCAGGCGCCAGCCTGCTTGCCTTCGCGAATCTGCAGCGACCACATGCGCTCGAACGACGCCTTCAGTTCGTCGCTGAACGCCGCACCTTCGTTCTTGAGCGCGAGTAGGGTGGTGCCGAGCACCGCATCCACGCTGGTGCCGGTCTTGGTGTCGCCGGCTTTCGCATCGTAGGCCGCGACGTGCGCGCGGAGATTTTCGAAATGCTTGTTCTCGTGCACGGTGGGCGCGCTCTCGCCGAGAACGCGGCGCAGCGACGGACGCGCGAGCAGGTACGGAATAGAGGTGTGGCAAGACACGCAGTACGTTCCATCGGGCTGCTTGGCGTTGGGCCAGGATAACCACTTCTCCTGGCGGCCGTCGAGATACTCGGCCGCGAGCCGCGGGTTCCAGTCACCCGCGAGCAGCGGCAACGCCGCAAGAAACATCAGGGCTCGGAAGCGGGACATGTCCTCTAGTATCGCGCGACCTGCGTGAGTATCATAGTCGGAAGGTGGGACGGAAGATGGGTCCGAAGATGGCCAAGGCAAAGAGCGCGGCTGTTGCGCCAAAGAAATCCAAACCCGGGACCGAACTGGTCATCATCACCGGCCTGAGCGGATCGGGCAAAGGCACGGTGCTCAAGGCGCTCGAAGACCTCGGGTATTATTCGGTCGACAATCTCCCGCTGGGATTGATTCAGAAGTTCGCGGAACTGGCCCAAGACTCGCACAATATCAAGCGCGCGGCGCTGGTGGTGGATATCCGCGAGGGCGAAGCGCTGGAGCGCTTCCCCGCGCTCTTCAAGCGTATTCGCAGCAAAGTTCCGGCGCGACTGATTTTCCTCGAAGCTGACGATACCGCCCTGATCCGGCGCTTCAGCGAAACACGGCGCCCGCATCCGCTGGGCACCGATCAGAGCGTCGCCGAAAGCGTCAGCAGCGAGCGCAAACGCCTCGAGCAAATTCGCAAGCTCGCCGATCTGATCATCAATACCAGCCAGTTCAACGTGCACGAGCTGCGCGAAACCATTCACCACTCTTTCTCTGCGCAGAAGCGCAAGCCCGAGATTCTGGTGCAGGTGACCAGCTTCGGCTATCGGCATGGCGTCCCGGCGGAAAGCGATTTGATCTTCGACGTTCGCTTTCTGCCGAACCCGAATTACATTCCGGGATTCAAGCACCTCACCGGAAGACATCCCCAAGTGGCGCGCTACATCCGCTCCTTTCCCCAAACGCTGGAATTTATCGCGCGCATTTCTGAACTGCTGATCTACCTGCTGCCACATTACATCGGAGAAGGCAAAAGCTATCTAACCATCGCGTTTGGCTGTACCGGCGGGCATCATCGAAGCGTGATGATCGCGCATGAGATTCGCAAGCGCTTGGCGGCGGCGGGATTCCGGCTCAAGGAAACGCATCGCGACGTTAAAAAATAGATGACAAGTCTTCTGCTGCTGACCTTTCTGGCGCAGGACCCCTTCCGAATCGCGGCGCGCAATTACACCCTGGAGTTCGAGAACGATTGGGTCAAGATCGCCCGGGTGCGTTACAAGCCCTACGACAAGACCGTGCTGCACGATCATCCGTCGGCTCCAGCGGTGTACGTGTATGTGACCGACGGCGGGCGGCTGAAATTCGCACACGAGGAATACGGGCCGATGATTCGTAAGCCAGTGCTGGCCGGCGCGTTTCGCTACAATCGCGGCCGCGCAGAAAAACACACGGTGGAGGAATTAGACGGCCTGACGAGCGAGTATTTCCGCGTGGAATTGAAGATGAAACCGGTGGATCTGCCGGAGCGTGACGTGCGGCGAGCTCCGGAAGATCGCACGCCGTTCGCTAGCAAGATGATTCGGATTCTGCGCGTTACTTGCCCACCCCTGAGCACCTGCCCGGCATCCGAGCACCCGGAAGATCCCGCAGTGTTGATCTACGGACGCCAATTCCAATGGCAAGCTCCGGGACTGGCGTTGGATATCAACGGATCGGGCGCGGCGATGGAACACGTGCGCATCGAATTGGTGTCGCGACCGTAAGACCCCACAGGTGGCAAGACCGCCTGCTCCACGAAACGCAGCGTGGGATAGAATGGCGGCATGCCAAACCCAAGCGTGGACCGCGACGTCTGCCGGGATTTCTTCCGCTCCTCGAAAATCGAATGGCTGGAGACCAACGGAACCGGCGCTTTCGCCATGGGAACCGTGGCGGGTGTCAATACGCGACGCTACCATGCGCTGCTGGTCGCCACGCTGCGCCCGCCGGTCGAGCGCTATGTACTGTTGTCGCGGGTGGAAGAAGAGGCGCTCGTCGACGGCGCGAGTTACGCGCTAGGCGCGTGTCAGTATCCGGGAACGGTCGCGCCGCGCGGCTTCGAACATCTGGAAGAGTTCCGACTGGATCCGTGTTCGACGTGGCGCTGGTCGGTGGGCGGCGCGTCTATCGAAAAGCAGGTATTTCTTCCAGAGGGACGACAGGCAGTGGTGGTGCGCTACCGCGCCGATCGCGACCTGACGCTTCGCGTGCGGCCGTTTCTCGCGTACCGCGATTATCATTCGATGTCGCACGCCAACGACGCGTTCAACCAGAACGTAACCGACACGCCGGGCTACGTGCGCGTCGAGCCGTATCAAGGTCTGCCGCCGCTCAAGTTTCGATCCGACGCGCGCTTT
>DASYPO010000200.1:0-2015 GCA_036006545.1 Bryobacteraceae bacterium | reverse complement strand
GGAACTTGCTGGTGGTGTGGGGGCCGCCGTTGGCATCAGCGGCAAAAGTAATACCGGCGGCCAGGGTAGCAACCAGCGCGAAAACGGACAGCAGACGATTCAATTTCATTTCACTTCTCCTTGGAATTTTCGATTTGCACTCACGTGCGTTCTGGCCCTGAAATCCGCACTCCGGCCCGCAATATTCCGGAATAAATTCACGGTCTGCGGCGATGTGCGTACGAGCGCCTTATGACCGAACGGATCCAACTGAATCTTGAGTGGCTGCGGCAGGCGAGCGATCTGCTGAACCGTCTATCCTCATCCGCGTTTGGCGAAGTGTCCGGCCATATGCGGCATATCCTCGAGTTCTACGAGTGTTTCCTGGAAGGACTTCCTTCCGGCCGGATCGATTACGATGCCCGCAAACGCGACCAATCGATCGAGCGCAGCGCAGTTGCCGCAGATGCGCGCATTCACCTCCTGAGCGATCGTCTGAAGACGGCGCCGGAACTGCGCGGTGACGCGCTGGTCTGGGTACGCCTGGAAGAGTCGGACGCGACGTCTTCCGTAGGCCGCGAACTACAGGTGCTCAGCAGCCATACTGTTCATCACTTCGCGTTGATCGCGTTGACACTCCGGGCGCATGGCGTTGCGGTGGATCCGAAGTTTGGGGTCGCGCCGTCCACGTTGCGCTATCGCGAGTCCAAGGCCGAGGCTGCCTGATGTGCACCGTGAGCTGGGTGCACCGCGACGGCGGGTTCGACTTGTTGTGCAATCGCGACGAGAAACACACGCGCGCACGCGCTGCGGATCCCCGCGTGGCATCGCGCGATGGTGTGCAGTATGTGGCTCCCGTCGACGGCGAATGTGGCGGAACTTGGATCAGCGTGAATGAGTTCGGCGTCGCGATCTGCCTGCTGAACGGCGGCGCCGGGCGAAGCGGACGGGCAAGCCGCGGCCACGTGGTGACCGCGCTGGCGGACTCGCACTGCGTGGACGAAGCTGCTCAGCGACTCATCGTAATGGACCTCGAAGCGTTCGCGCCCTTCGTCATCGCGGTGATCGCGCCTGGTAAATCTGCCGTGATCGATTGGGACGGTGAACAGTACCGCGTGGATCCGCATCCTGAAGATCGAGTGCCGCTCATCTCCTCTTCATTCGACCCCGATGCAGTACGAGACCGGCGGCGGGTGGAGTTTGAACGACGAGTCGCGACGACCGTCAACGTAGAATCGCTGTACTCTTTTCACTTGAGCCACGGCCAACAGCGCGGGCCATATTCCACGTGTATGCATCGCGCCGACGCTCAGAGCGTCAGCTTCAGTTGGGTCAAGGTGGGCGGTGGCGGAATCGATTTTCTCTATTCGCCGGACGCGCCTTGCCGGCGAACGCCTTTCGTCAGCCAGTCGCTTCCGCGGCGGTGCGTATGATCCCGGAACTCTTTCTGATCGCCCTGGCGACGCTGGTGAGCGAAGACCTGACCTGCATCGGAACCGGCGTGCTGATCGCAAGGGGCGAAATCGGTTCCGTCGAAGGAACGACGGCGTGTCTGATCGGAATTTTTGTGGGCGATCTGTTGCTATACGCAACAGGCCGGCTGGCCGGATACTCCGCGTTGCGCTGGACGCCGATGGAACGTTTTCTTCCGCGCCACAAGCTAGAGGAGGCTGCCGATTGGTTGGCCGAGCGGGGACTCGCCGTCGTGTTTCTCAGCCGCTTCACACCCGGACTACGATTACCCGCGTACGTCGCGGCAGGACTTGTGCGCGCTCGCTTTTGGTCGTTCGCCGGTTACTTCCTGATCGCCGCATCGGTATGGACCCCGTTGCTGGTCGGCGGCACGGCGCTTCTAGGTGAGCACGCTTTGCGCGCATTCGTCAATCGAGGGCTTTTGCCATCGATCGTGATCTTCCTCGCCGCGACTCTGCTGTTGCGTTTCGTTAAGTCACAGTTGCCCAAGTTGAGATGAGAAAATTCTTCCACTGGGAATTCTGGCCGATCTGGGCGGCCTATGCGCCGCTTATGCCGTATCT
>DASYPO010000199.1:0-8179 GCA_036006545.1 Bryobacteraceae bacterium | reverse complement strand
TGCCATCGCATAGATTTGCTGCTTCGGTGGCGCCGCCGCGGCGGCGAGAATGGCACTCGCAACTGAGATCGCGAAACGCATTAGTGGTTGAACAGGAATTCTTTGTTGGTGAGAAGTGCCCACACCATGTCCTCGATGGCCTGACGACGCGCGTCGCGACGAGCTTCGTCCGTACCTTTCACGAGTCGTGTTTTTTCGAGAGCGGCGAGCATGGTGTCGCGCTCCGCGTCGGTCGGGTAGCGGCTGTACGCGGATAAAAAGATGTGATCGAGAATGCGGCGATCGGAGAGGCCGAGCTTGCTGAATAGCGCGATGGTTCCATCGGGCGCGCTGAGTTTCTTATTGAGCGTATCGCCGTTGATGACGTGCAGGGCCTGACTGATGGTGGGATCGCTGGAACGCTCCGCGGCGTCGCACAGGATGCGCGGCGGGCGGCCGAACGACGCGAGAAAATCCGACTTTACCTGCGTGTCGGGAAGCTGGAGCGCGCGTGTTCCGGCGGGATAGCCTCCGAACGCCGTGGGCGAACCAGTCACCTGCGCCATCGCGTCCAACATAACTTCGGCGGAGAGTCGCTTGATGATGTGCTTCGAGTAGTAGACATCGTCGGCAGCGTTGGTTTCGTTAGGCGCGCTCGAAAGCTGGTACAACGTCGAGTTCATGATGGTGCGAATCAGGCGGCGAATGTCATAGCCGTGCTCGACGAAATCTTTTTCGAGCGCCGCGAGCAATTCCTCATTCGAGGCGGGATTGGTGGCGCGAAGATCGTCGGCGGGATCGACGAGGCCACGACTCATCAGACTGGCCCACACGCGATTCACGACGGTGCGCGCGAACATGTGATTCGTCGGGCTGGTGAGCCATTCGGCGAATTTCACGCGCCGGTCTTCGAGCGAATCGAGCGGGATGGATGCGGCGTCAAGCGGCGCGGGCGCGAGCGGCCGGGCAAGGCGCGGATGCAGAATATCGCCTGAGGCTTTCGCGAAGATCACGTTATCGCCGGGCTCGTTGCCGTTTTTCACGCCGACGCGCGCGAACAGATTTGCCATCTGGTAATACTGCGTCTGCGTCCATTTTTCGAGCGGATGATTGTGGCAGCGGGCGCAGGTGATGCGCTGGCCGAGAAAAGCCTGCGTGGCGTTTTCGGTGAGCTCGATGGTGTCTTTGTGCAGGACGAAATAGTTCAGCGCGCCGTTCTGGCGGGTGCTGCCGGAGCTGAGGAAAATATCGCGCGCGAACTGATCCCAAGGTTTGTTTTGCGCGACGCTGTGGCGGATCCAGTTATAGAAAGTCCACATCGCGGTGGAGTTGAGGCGGCGCGTAGAAACCAGAAACAGATCGGACCACTTGTAGCTCCAATAGTCGACGTATTCGTCACGCTCGAGCAGTCGATCGATCAGTTTGGTGCGTTTATCAGGTGAACGATCGGCAAGGAAATTCTCGACGTCTTCCGAATTGGGAAGGATGCCGGCGGCGTCAATGAATGCGCGGCGCAGGAACGTAGAATCGTCGGCGACGGGCGATGGCGCAAGGTGCAGACCTTTCCACTTGGCGAGCGCAAGATCGTCGATGAAGTTCTTGCGCGGATATTTTTCGTAGCGATCGGAAGTGATCTGGTGCGGAAACGGCGTGCTGATGCGAGAGTACAGCACGCGGCTGGAATAATATAGCGTGATGGCGGCTTCGCCCGATCCGTTCATCTTCACGCGGCCCCAATCGTCGACGGTGGCGACGCCTTCGTTGCTCGAACTGAACTTCACCCAGCGCGTGACGTCTTCGGTGTGGCCGTCGGAGTAGCTGGCGCGCACGACGATCTGCTGTTCGGCGCCAGGCTTGAGCGCGGCGGCAGCGGGGAAAACTTCGAGGCCGCGAATTTCCGCATCCTTATTAGAGAGAGGCGGCGCGCCGGCGGCGATCCATTCGGCGATGACGCGATATTCCAGCGAATCCTTGGGAAGGCGCTTGCCGCCGCCGTGCGGAATCGCGAACGATGGCTTGAGCAGCACCAGACTTTGCGTCGGATCGGCGAGCGAAACGCGCCGGCCTTGAGCCTGGCGAGTCAAGGTGTCGTAGTCGACCTCGGGATCGTAACCGCGCAGCGTCAGCTTGAATCCGTTCTTGCCGGCGAGCGCGCCGTGACACGCGCCCGAGTTGCAACCCATCTTGGTGAGCACGGGCGTGACGTGATTTCGAAAACTCCAGGTGAAGGGGGCGCGCGCGTTCTGAACCTTGACGGTGATCGTCGCCGCGATGCCGTTGGCCTTGGCCGTGATGCGCACCTCGCCATCGCGTTCGCCGGGATGCACGATGCCGTGCTCGTCAACCGCGGCGATCTTGGGATCGGACGACGACCACTGCGCGGTGCGGGTCCAGTCTTCTTGAAAATCGCCACTGGTCGATTGGGCGAGAAGCTGCTGGCGAGCTTCGGGTCCCGTTAGCTCGACCGAGGGCGGAAGCACGGCGAGCTTTTGCGCGAATAGTGGAACCGCGATCAGAAAAACGAGGTGCTTCAAAACAACTCTCCGATGGGTTCGATGCCACGGTCGACCAGCGGAATCGGGCGGCCTTGCGCGCCGGGTAGTTCAACCGACATGTCGATGCCGAGCCCTTTATATACGGTCGCGGCGATTTCGCCCGGCGTGGTCGGGCGCGATCGTGGCGCGGCGGCGATCTCGTCGCTCTCGCCAATCACTTGTCCACCCTTGATCGGCCCGCCGCCCATCAGCATGGTCCAGCATTGCGGCCAATGATCGCGGCCACCGGCGGGATTAATTTTGGGTGTGCGGCCGAACTCGCCGGTCGCGACGACCATGGTGTTCGAGAGCAAACCGCGCTCCGCCAATTCTCCGAGGAGCGAACTGTACGCCATGTCGAACATGGGACCCACGAGATCGCGATAACAACTGATGGGACTGAAGGGACGCGAGCCGTGAATGTCCCACGTGATTTCGTCGAACACCGTTTCGAACATGTTGATCGTGACGAAACGAACGCCGGCTTCGATGAGGCGGCGAGCCAAAAGGCAGCTCTGCCCGAAACGATTCAATCCGTATTTTTCGCGAATGTTTTCAGGCTCGCGATGCAACTCGAACGCGGCACGCGCTTTCGCCGACGACATCAGCGTGTAGGCTTTCTGAAAAGTCGTATCGAGCAGGCGCGCGTCTTGCGAAGTTTCGAATTCGCTAACCGAGCGATCCACCATCTCCCGCCAGTTGCGGCGTCGATCGACACGCAGCGCGGTGAGATAATCCGGCGGCAACAGATCGGGCACGCGGAAATTGGGATCGCTAGGATCGGCGTTGAGCACGAAGGGATCGAAACTCTTGCCGAGGTAGCCGGCGTTTTGGCCATGCGGCATGTTCCCGCCGGTGTTGCCGATCGTTCGCGGAAGCATCACGTGCGGCGGCACGTCGCCCTGGGGTCCCTTGAGTTTCGAAAGCACGCAGCCCATATGCGGGTGCTCAATGCCGCCCTGGAAAAGTCGGCCGGTCTGCATCATCTGATGGCCGGTGTCATGCACGGCGGCGGCGGTGTGATACATGCCGCGGATGAGCGAAAACTTGTCGGCGTGCTTGGCGGTACGCGGGAAGTTTTCAGAAATCTCGATACCGGGAACGTTGGTCTTGATGGGTTTGTAGGGGCCGCGGATTTCGACCGGCGCGTTGGGCTTCATGTCGAACGTGTCGAGCTGCGAAGGCCCGCCCACCAGCATCAGGAAAATACAATTGACATCTTTGGCACCGTCGGTGGCGCCCTGCGCGCGTAATCCGAACCAATCGGTGAGGCTCAGGCCGAGCGCGGTGAGTGCGCCAGCATGCAGAAAATCGCGGCGGCGCAGCCCGTCGCAGAACTCGACGGCGCGGTCGGCGTCCAGGCGAAACATCGGCGGCCTCCTTTGTCGTTCCCGATTTTATCAGTACTAGGGCTTGGGCAGCGTCGTGACCTTGGAAAAGCCCTCGCGGGGCGAGGGTGGGACCAGTTTGCGGGCCATGGTTTCGATGGCTGTGCGCGGCACGACGCGCTTCCGCAGGCGATTGCGGCGCTGGCATTCGGCGATCGGAGTATCGAAGAAGATTGCTTCGATCGACGCGTCGTGACGGCGAGCCAGGGCGATGTAGGGGCGACGTTCCTTCGGCGTGAGATTGGTTGCGTCGACGCATGTGACGGGTCGCTTCAGCTCCAATCGATGTTTGATCAGCAGACGCAGCACGGAGAACACGCGCGCGTGAATCGATTGATCGGTGGGATCGTCGGTGAGGATGCGGCGGAGCTCGTCGCTCGAGAGCACGGGTAATTTCTCGCGGGCCGCCCAGGTCGATTTACCCGACCCCGGGAGGCCGACGAGAAGAATCAGTTTGGGTCGTGGCACCTCTAGACGACGAAGCGCTCGGCCTCGATCAGCCGCGCGGCGATCTGGCGGCGCAGCGCGATCGCGTTCACGGGCTCGTACTTGGTGAAGCGTTTCAGCACCGCGAGATTAGTTCGCAGCGTGTCGCCTTCGGAGCACGCGGACATTACGGTGCGGCCCGCGGAATCGATCACGTCCATCGCTTCGCGCGAGAAGACAGCGTACATGTCGCGAGCGTTTTCGGCGTTCTTGCCGCTGCGCACGAGCTTCTCGGTGCGCAACTGGGTCGACTCCATCGCGTACGCGTTCATCAGCATGTCGGTGATGTTCGCCACCACTTCCTGCTGTTCCTCGATCTTTTCGGCGAACTTCAGGTACGCGACGCCGAGGGCCAGCAGTCCGGCTTTCTTCGCATTCGCGACCAGATCGATCGGGCCGCCGGCGCTGGGGGAAGGTCCGCTGAGAATTTCCCCCTGCAGTTTCTTCACCGCCTCCACCAGCGGCAGCGTGCCCTTCTGCGCGCGCTTCAGCATCATGCCAGTGGCGAGCAGGCGGTTGATCTCGTTGGTGCCTTCGAAAATACGATTGATGCGCGAATCGCGATAGGCGTGCTCGACGGCATAATCCTGATGGAAGCCGTAGCCGCCGTGAATCTGGACGCATTCGTCGACCACGTAGTCGAGGGTCTCCGAGGCGAACACTTTGATATAGGAGCACTCGGTCGCGAACTCTTCCACCCCTTTCAGCATTTGTGCGCCCGCATTCGGCAGGTCCCACGAAAATCCTTCGAGCTGGGCTTCGATGCTGCCGACGACGCGATAGGTCATGCTTTCGCTGGCGTACATGCGGATCGCCATCTCGGCGAGTTTGTGCTGGATCATTCCGAAGGTCGAAATGGTTGTGCCGAAGGCCTTGCGTTCTTTCGCGTATTTGATCGAGACGGCGAGATCGTCGCGACAGCCGCCCTGCGCGAAGGGGCCGAGCTTGAGGCGGCCGAGGTTCAGAATGTTGAACGCGATGATGTGGCCGCGACCGACTTCGCCGAGCACGTTTTCGACGGGAACCTTCACGTTATCGAAAAAGACCGCGGTGGTCGAGCTACCCTTGATACCCATCTTCTTTTCTTCTTTGCCGGTCGAGACGCCGGGCAAGGAACGTTCGACAAGAAACGCGGTGAACTTCTCGCCGCCGACCTTTGCGAAGACGGTGTAGAGGTCGGCATAGCCACCGTTAGTGATCCACATTTTCTGGCCGTTGAGCACGTAGTGCTTGCCGTCGGGCGTCAGGTCGGCGCGAGTGCGCGCGGCGAGAGCGTCCGAACCGGCTTGCGGTTCGCTAAGGCAATACGCCGCGATCATTTCGGCTTTCGCGAGTTTCGGCAGATAGCGCTGCCTCTGCTCCTCGTTGCCGAACAGGAGTAGGGGCAGCGTTCCGATGCCGGTGTGCGCGCCGTGCCAGGCCGAGTAGGAACCTTCGCGCGATACGCCTTCGGCCACCAGCATCATCGACGTGAGATCCATCTCCATGCCGCCGAATTTTTCGGGAATCACGACCGCGGTGAGTCCCAGTTCCGCCGACTTTTTCAGGATCCGCACGCAGACTTCGTGCTCCTGATGACGGATCGCCTCGATGTTCGGGGCGATTTCCTTGGTGAAGAACTCGTCGGTGGTCTTGCGAATCGCCAGGTGTTCTTCGGTGAAGTCTTCGGGTGTGAAAATTTCTTCGGGAGCGCGCGTCTCGATGAGAAACGCTCCGCCCTTGGTTTTGGGGATCGCAACAGTCGCGGTTGCCATGGTAGTTACTCCTTGCTCAAATTCTAAGACTGCAGGTGACAAGATCACCTGCGTTACCTTAATTCAGGCGTTCGAAAATTCCGGCGGCGCCCTGACCGCCGCCGATGCACATTGTCACCATTCCGTAGCGCACGTTTCGGCGCGCCATTTCTCTCAAAATTGTCGCAGTGAGCTTCGCTCCAGTGCAGCCCAGCGGATGTCCCAGCGCGATCGCGCCGCCGTTCACGTTCAGCGTTTCCATGTTGAGGCCGCATTCGCGCGCCACCGCCAGTGCCTGTACGGCGAACGCTTCGTTCAGTTCGACCAAGCCGACGTCTTCCAGTTTCAGTCCCGCGAGTTTCAGAGCTTTCGGAATAGCGACGATCGGTCCGATGCCCATGATTTCGGGCGGGACGCCGCCCACGGCGAAGCTGACGAATCGCGCGACTGGCTTGAGCCCTAGCTTCTCTGCTTTCGATGCGGACATCACGATCGCGGCCGCAGCGCCGTCGCTGGTCTGCGACGAGTTGCCGGCGGTCACCGTGCCGGTCGCGTGGAAGACGGGACGCAACTTGGCGAGCGCTTCCTTTGAAGTGTCGGCACGCGGACCTTCGTCCTTCACGAACGACGATTTCTTCGACCCTTGAGTCGTCGTGGTCTCGACTTCGAGCGGCACGATCTCATCGTCGAACTTTCCGGCGGCCTGCGCGGCCAGCGCGTTCTGATGGCTGCGATAGCTGAACGCGTCCTGATCCTCGCGACTCACGTTGTACTTCTGATACACCGCTTCGGCCGTGAGCCCCATGCCCATGTAGATTTGCGGAAGATGGTCGACCATCCATGGATTGGGCGCGAACTTGTGACCGGACATGGGGAGCAGGCTCATCGACTCGCTGCCGCCCGCGATGATGATCTCCGCACCGCCGGATCGGATTTTTTCCGCGGCCATGGCGATCGCCTGCAAGCCCGACGAACAGAATCGATTGATCGTCACGCCCGGAACTGTGTCCGGAAATCCCGCACGCAACGCGGCGATGCGCGCCATGTTCATTCCCGATTCTGCTTCGGGATTCGCGCAGCCGAGAATCACGTCGTCGATTTCGGACATAGGCACGCCGGGATGTTTCTTGAGTAATCCTTGAAATACGGCGGCGGCCATGTCATCCGGTCTGGTGTTCTTGAGAGTGCCGCGCCCGGATTTTCCAACCGCGGTGCGCAGACAGTCGATGATTACTGCTTCCTGCATGATTTAATTCCTCAGGGGTTTTCCCGTTTTGAGCATGAATTGCATGCGTTCCTGTGTCTTCGGGTTACCGCACAGACTCAGAAAAGCCTCGCGCTCGAGATCCAGTAGATATTGTTCGCTGACGGTCTGCTCGCCGGTCAGGCGGCCACCCGACAAGATGTGCGCGAGCTTTTCGGCGACGATTACGTCGTAATCCGAAATGTAACCGCCTTGCCGCATGGTCCACGCGCCCAGCTTCAGCATCGCAAAAGTGTTTTCGCCGCCGACCTTGATATCGGCTCGCGGCGATCCAGGCGTGTAGTCTTTGACCAACGACAACGCGAGTTCCTTCGCGTCGCCGATCAGGCGATTCGGGTTCATCGAAATGCGGTCGGCCTTAGTGAAGAACCCGAACTGCCGAGCTTCCTCGCCGCTTGAAGACACTTTGCCCATGCCGATCAACTCGAAAGCCTTGCGGGCGTCGCCCAGGCGCAGGATCATCTCTTTGCACCCGCCGCCGCCGGGAATCAAGCCGACGCCGACCTCGACCAGCCCCATGTACGTCTCGGCCGAAAACTGAACGCGGGCGCAATGCAGTGGGATTTCGCAACCACCGCCGAGCGAACGGCTGAACGGCGCGGCGACCACCGGCTTGCGCGCGTACTTCAGCGCCATGTTGACCTGCTGGAAACCGTTCACGGCACGCGCCAGGTCGTCCCACTCTTCTTCCTGTGCGGCCAACAATACCAGCATCAGGTTCGCACCGACGCTGAAATTCTCGCCTTGATTCGCGATCACCATCGCGGCGAAATTCTTCTCGGTCTCGGCCAGACC
>DASYPO010000198.1:0-5634 GCA_036006545.1 Bryobacteraceae bacterium | reverse complement strand
AAGATAAATGAAGATCGAGTTCATGCCGACGATGACGAAGAGCTTCGTCCAGTCGCGTTTCAGGCGCACTTCGCAAATCCAGTAGAACAACGCCAGAGCCAACAAGGTCCAGCCCGCGCTGTAGATCGCGAAGGACGCGGTCCAGATTTTCTTGATGATCGGAATCCAGGGACTGAGTGCGAGGCCGACGGCGATTCCTGCGACGCCGCATCCTATTAAGACGCGAAGCTTCCGCCGTACCTCGAGCGGCGAGATTAGCACTGCGCCCGTCATCACGCCGAAGATCGTATTCGCGGCGGAGGAGAGGCAATTAATGGTCGCGTACGAGCCGCCCCAATTTTTGTGCAGGATGAGGCGATCAAGATACCAGCCGATATTCGCGTCTTTCGCGTAGGGTCCGATCACACCCCAAGGTTGAAAATACTGATAAATCGCCCAGTGGGCGGCAAGCAGCGCCAGCGCGACCGCGCCTTGCACTCGCCAGGATTTTTCGAGCACGAGAAACGCGACCAGGTAGGTGAACGAAAGTTGGCCCAGCACGTTGATGAGGTCGAGATTGGGTCGGTTAGCGGAAATCGATCGCGCAATCATGCCCCACATCAGCAGCAAGAAACAGCGCCTCAGCACGTGACGCAGGCTGGTTGCCCATGCTTCGCCGGCCGCACGTCGACGTGCAAACGAAATCGGCATCACGGCGCCGACGATGAACATGAAGAAGGGCTGGATCAGATCCCAGAAGTGCATCCCCTGCCAATCGACGTGCTGGAATTGGCGCGCCACGGGACCGAGCACGGCGGAGTTCGCGAAATAGGCGAGACCGAATCCGCTGCCCACCATGCAGATCATGGTGAAGCCACGAAAGGCGTCGATGCTGAGCATGCGATCGGTCGCGGCGGGTGGGTTGGCGTCGATCGCGCGCGATTCCTCGGCTCCGGAAATACGAACGCCTGCATCGAGCGTCGCCATTTGGAGGAATTGTACACTGATTACTTCCACGATGCGCTACGCCGCGGTTGACATCGGAAGCAACTCGCTGCGCATGCTCGCCGCGGAGATCTCGCCGGGGCATCCGCCGCGCCAACTGGCCGAGGAACGTATCGTCACCCGCTTGGGGGAAGGCGTTTTTCGAGATGGGGCGATTAGCACTCGTTCGCTCGACGAACTGATCGTGGCGCTTACCCGCATGGCAGACACCTACCGGGGTCTGGACGTGGCGGGAGTTCGTGCAGTGGCCACCAGCGCGGTGCGCGACGCATCTAACCAGGCGGAGTTTCTGGAGCGCACATCGGAAGCGCTGGGATCGCCCATCGAAATCATCTCCGGCCGCGAGGAAGCGCGGCTGATCCATCGCGGCGTGCTGAGCCGCTGGCCGCAGAAGGGAAATCGTCTGCTGCTGATCGATATTGGGGGTGGCAGCGGCGAAATCATTTGCAGTGAAGAGGGGCGGCTGGTGGATGCGATCTCCAAACCCATCGGCGCGCTGCGGCTCACCGAAATGTTTCTGCACGCCGATCCCCCGGCGCGACGCGAACTACACCAGTTGACCGAATTCGTCGATGCCAAGCTGGACACGGCGGTGGACCGGATGCGCGGCCGTTTCGATCGCGTGATCGCCACGTCGGCGACGTCTGCGGCCGTAGTGTGTGCGGTGAATCGCGTGGCTCGTTCGCGGCGCGAACATGCCGATCGGCTGCACGCGTCCACGGCACAGATCCGCAGTTTGTATGGAAGCCTGACCGATCGCGATCTGGCGGGCCGCAGGAAGATCGCCGGGATCGGACCGCGACGCGCGGAAATTATTGTCGCCGGCACGGGAACGCTGCTGCGCATCCTGGAACGATTTGCAGTGCGCAACGTGTACTACTCGGCGGCGGGCGTGCGCGACGGGATTGTCGCGGACCTGGCAGCGCGCGGGGTCGGCGAGGAACTGATCCGGCTGACGCGCGAGCAGCGCCGCGAAGTAGAACGCGTCGCCACGCGCTTCGGCGTGCAAGTGAAACACGCGCGTCAAGTCGCTGGGTTCGCACAGACACTGTTTCAGCGGCTGCTGCCCTTGCATCAATTGCCGCTGGCCTACGGACGGCTGCTCGAAGCCGCGGCGTATTTGTGCGACAGCGGCCACTTCATCAGCGACACGGGCCATCACAAGCACGCTTATTACATCGTGTCCAATCTGGATCTGCCGGGCTTCACGGTGCGCGAGCGCGAATTTATCGCCAATCTGTGCCGTTACCATCGCAAGGCAATGCCATCGCCGGCGCATCCCTCTTTTCAAGGTCTGCCACCCGATGATCGGCGCGGTCTTAACCTTCTGATTCCGATTTTGCGTCTGGCCGACAATCTGGATCGCAGCCGCGACCGGGACGTAGAGCTGTCGGGTTGTAACATCGAATCCACCGCTGTCCGGGTACAGTTGCGTACGCCGCGCGCGCCCGATCTGACGGAATGGGCGGTCGCGCATGTTTCGGAAGTTTTCCGGCAGGTGTACAACCGCAACGTCGAGGTAACGCAGGAGCGCGCGTGAAGATTCGCGCGGCCACCGCTGCGGATCTGGATGCGATCCGCCGCCTGATGCGCGAGTACGCCGCGTGGCTGAACGTCGATCTTTCTTTCCAAGGATTCGAAGAGGAACTGGCGGCGTTACCGGGCGAGTATGCGCCTCCGTCGGGTCGCTTGCTGGTTGTGCAGTCGGAGGATGCGGAGATTGCAGGCTGCGCCGCGCTGCGGCGCATCGACGATGAGATTTGCGAAATGAAGCGGCTGTACGTGCCCGAGCGATTTCGTGGATCGGGACTAGGGCGGCGGCTGGCGGAGGCGATTTTAGAGGAAGCGCGCGCGGTCGGTTATCGACGCATGCGGCTGGACACGCTACCGCAGATGGGATCGGCGCACCGCTTGTATGAGTCTATGGGTTTTCGGGAGATTGAGGCGTATCGCTTTAATCCGGTGGCGGGAACACGCTTTTTGGAACGCAACGTTTAGCCGGTCAGAATCATCCTTCTGATGATCCGAACTTGGACGGATTTGCGCGGATACAAGTAGCCCGATCCATCAGGAGCCACAATGAAGCTTGCGAGCTTGCTGCTCTTCCTTTCCGCCCCTCTCTGGGCTCAGACCGGCATCGTCAACATCAAAGAGTTTTTAAAGACCTGTCCGAACAACGATCCGGCGATCGCTCAAATCCGGGCGGATTTTGAATTTCGCAACCAGGGCGTCTTGGTGACCAACATCCCTTGTACGGAGCCCTACAACCAGATGGCCCCGGAGGCCGTGAGCAGCGAGCTGGCGATCCTGCAGAGCCTGCGCGTCATGTACTACATGGATCTGGGACGCAGCAACTATCTGCCGTTTACACCGCTGCGCTTATACGACTGGGTGAAGTCGAAAATCGCCGGGATCAACTTCGCTCCCGGCGCGTCGTTCGCGTGCTGCCAGACCATCAACGGGAAGACTTTCATCAGCGGGCGAATTCTGGACACGTTCAGCCTGGGGTTCTATCGTGATTTCCGCGGGATTTCCGGTGGCATCGCGGTGATTGCGCATGAGGCTCGCCACGTGGACGGATTCGCGCACGTCAGTTGCTGTCCGGTGGGCGCCGGAGCCTGCGATCAGGCCTACAACGAAGCTAACCTTTCCGCCTATGGCATCCAGAATTACTTGGCGCGCGCTTGGCTGACGGGAGCCATCAACGTCGGGTTTTTCTGCGAGCCCTCCAATGAGATCATCGCAACCAACCAGAACATCTTCAGCCAGGCGCAAGACGGTCAAACTCGCTTTTGCGATGCCAAGCCGCCGGCCAGCCCCGTGCTGCAGATTTCCGATACACCCGGCGGAGTTTGTTCGCTACGCACTATCACGCTCGCGCCCAATGCGCTCACCAACGCGGCCAACTACAACTCGACGATCTGGCCCGGAATGATCTCGACCATTTTCGGATCGAACGTCGGATCGACGCAGTTGACGAGCGGCGTAGTCACGAATGGAGTCCTCGGCAATACGGCGGGCGGCACGCAGGTTCTGTACAACGGCGTGCCTGGCCCGATGATTTATTCGACGCAGAATCAAGTCTCGGCGATTGCGCCGTTCACTTTGCTCTCGGGAGGGGTGTCCATCAACGGCCAGCAGCATGTATACGTGGAAGTGAATAACAACGGCAAGCTGTCGTCGATTCTCGATCTGATCGTCACTGGTTCAAGTGCGGGCGTGTTCACGTTGGATCGTACCGGAAGCGGACAGGCCGCCGCGGTGAATCAGGATTTCAACATCAACGGAGTGGACCATCCGGTGCCGCGCGGGCAGGCCATCAGCATTTACGCGACGGGACTGGGACAGACGTCGCCGGTCGAGACCGACGGCCAAATTGTGGGGCTAAGCGAACCGTTCCCGCGCGTGGTGGGCAACGTTCAAGCGACGGTGGGCGGCATCAACGCCGTGATTCAATATGCGGGCGCCGCGCCAGGATCGGTGGCGGGGCTGACGCAAATCAATGTGATCGTTCCGCAGAGTGTCACGCCGGGTCCGGCGGTGCCCATCCGGATTTCCTACGGGCCATTTAATCAAAACGTGACGATTGCAGTGAGTAACTAAGTCAGCAAGCCGGCGCGCTCAAGCAGCGCACGCGGATCAGGATCGCGACCCATGAACGATCGGTACAGCTCCGCGGGATCTTCGCTGTCGCCGCGCGCGAGGATCTTCTCGCGGAAATCGCGCCCGGCGGATTCGCTGAACACGCCCTCTTTGCGGAAGCGGGTGAAGGCGTCGGCGTCCAGCACCTCCGCCCATTTGTACGAGTAATAACCGGAGCCGTACGCCACCGGGCTCGCGAACAAATGTGTGAAGCCCGCGATCATGGCGTAATCATCGGGTAGCGGCGCCGGGGCGAAACGCGCGAGGTGCCGTCGCGCGTACTCAATCACGTCGTCGCTACCGTTCCATTCGCGATGCAGCGACAGATCGACGTAGGCGAATCCAAGCTGGCGCATCTGCGCGTTGGCTGCGCGGAAAGTTTTCGCGCGTTTCATTTTCTGGAACAGATCCTCGGGAATCGTCGCACCGGTCTCGAAATGCCGGGCCAGAAGATCCAGCGACTCGCGCTCCCAGCACCAGTTCTCCATGATCTGCGAGGGCAGCTCTACGAAATCCCATGCAACGCTGGTGCCGGCGAGGCTGCGCACTTCGACGCGCGAGAGGAGATGATGCAGCAGGTGGCCGAATTCGTGGAAAATCGTTTCGACCTCGCGATGCGTGAGCAGCGCGGGCTTACCGTCGACGGGTGGCGTCAGGTTGCCGCAGATCAGACCAAGGTGCGGCTTACCCTCCGGCGTGTTCCCGGTGATCAGCGCGTCCATCCACGCGCCGCCGCGCTTGTTTTCGCGCGGATACCAATCGGCGTAGAAAGACCCGAGGAATGCGCCGCTGGCGGCGTCGTGAATCGCATAGCTCTTCACCGCAGGATCCCACGCGGGCACGCCTTGTTCTTCGTCGACACGGATACCGAAAATGCGCGCAAAGATCTGGAACATTCCGGAGGTCACGCGATCCAGCGGAAAATACGTGCGCAGTTCTTCTTCATCGAAATCGTAGAGCGCGGCGCGCTGTTTCTCGGACCAATAGCCGATGTCCCAAGGATCGAGC
>DASYPO010000197.1:0-21504 GCA_036006545.1 Bryobacteraceae bacterium | reverse complement strand
GTCGCCCAGGTTATTGGGAACCAAACTCGCACAAGCTCTGAAGGACCGGAGGCCGAGTATGCGGATCATGCTGATGTCGGCTTATCCAGGCGGCGAGTTGCTTATTCTCAACTACGGCTGGCACTTCATCGCACATCCGTTCTTAGCGGAAGCGCTGGTCGGCAGAATCAAAGAAGTCCTGGTCAGCAAGAGACACTCGCAAGGCACTGATCACTTCGATACGCGCAAGTAGCGCTCGTCGATACGCGCGAGTAACGCGCGGGCCATCGGCTACGATGGTCCTCATGTCCCCGGAAGAGTTCCGCGCCTCGGCGCACCAGGTGGTCGACTGGATGGCCGACTATCTGCGCGACATTCGCGATTTCCCGGTTGTCCCCGCCGTCCAGCCCGGCGAAACAGTCGACAAATTGCCCGCCCATGCGCCTGAACAGGGCGAGTCGATGGATGCGATCCTCGCCGACTTTCGCAGCCTGATCCTGCCCGGCATCACGCACTGGAATCATCCGCGCTTTCACGCTTACTTTTCGGTTTCCGCGTCGGGCCCGGGAATCTTAGGCGAAATGATCGCGGCCACCATGAACGTTCAGCACATGTTGTGGAAGAGCGGACCGTCGGCCACGGAGTTGGAGCAGGTGACCATGAGCTGGACGCGCCAGTTGCTGGGACTTCCCGAAGAATTCTTCGGCATGATTCACGACACGGCGTCGACCAGCACATTCCACGCGATCATGGCCGCGCGCGAGTTCGCTTCGCCCGAAACACACGCTACCGGAAAGCAACCGACGCTGATTTTGTACACCTCCGAGCATGCGCACTCTTCGGTGGATCGCGGCGCGCTGGCGCTGGGAATCGGAGCAGAGAATATCCGCCACGTTCCCGCGGACGCCGAGTTTCGGATGCGGCCGGAGGCACTCGCGGCGATGATCGACGATGATCTTGCGGCTGGCCGGAAGCCTTTCTGCGTGGTGCCGACGCTGGGGACTACTTCGTCAACCAGCGTCGATCCGCTGGAGGAGATCGCCGCGATTGCGGATCGTCACAATCTCTGGCTGCATGTCGACGCAGCCTACGCGGGGCCGGCGGCGATTCTCGAAGAACATCGCCACATGCTGAAAGGAATCGAGCGCGCGGATTCCATGGTGGTCAATCCGCACAAGTGGCTGTTCACGCCGGTGGACCTCAGCGTTCTGTATACGCGCCGGCCGGAAATCATGCGCCGCGCGCTGGCGATGGATATTCCCGCGTACCTGCGTACCGCGCAGCATGAACGCGCCTTGAATTATTCCGAGTACAGCGTTGCGCTGGGACGCCGCTTCCGGGCGCTGAAGTTGTGGTTCGTGATGCGCTATTACGGGCGCGAGGGGCTCGCCAAGATTCTGCGCGGACACATCCGCATGGCGCAGGAGCTGGCGGAGAAAATTCGGTCGAGCGCCGATTTCGAGCTCGCCGCGCCGGTGCCTTTCTCGCTGGTGTGCTTCCGCTATCGCGGATCGGACGACGACAATCGCGCACTGGTCGAGCGCATCAACGCCAGCGGGCGCGCGTTTTTATCGGGGACGGTGCTAGGCGGACGCTTCGTCATTCGATTCGCAATCGGCAACCTGGCGACTACCGACGACGATATCCGCGAAACCTGGAAGCTGATCTGCGATCTCTCGTCGCAGCGAAGCAGCACGTCGCCTGATTGAGCGCGGCGACCTAGCGTTTGTTCGGCACAAAGAAGCGCCCGAAGTAAGAATCGTGAAGCAGCAGATGCGCGCGTAGCATGAGTTGTTCCTCTGAATCGCATTCGCGGGTAAGAGACATGCGCATCGAGTCGGGCACCGAGGGCCAGTCCAGTTCGAGCACCGCGTTGTCGCTGGCGCGCTGGATTCGCCGCGTGGACCGATTTACACGATAGAAATGCAACTCGCCCTGGATGATGGTTTCATCGCTGTCGGGATCCGGCGCGATGCGTCCAGCCGTATGCACAAACTGCGCCTTCAGGAATTTCTCAAGCAGGCTCGGTCCGGAACTGCGTGCTTCAGGCTTGATTAAGCTGCGGGCCAGTAGCTCTTCTTTCGAGATGCCGAATACTTCGAGCGCGATCATCGACTTCGCCGTATTACGCTTCTGTTTCCACTTGACGTCGAGCAGCCAGAGCGCGCATTCGCGGACTTCGTCGTCGCGGGTGAGCGACGCGTACCACAACATGCACTTCAGTACATGACTGCCCGCGACCGAGAGCGGCAGCGGTTGGCCGGATTGAAACGGCGCGAACCACAGGCAGAACTGTCGCCTGAAATCTTCGAGGCCGACCGCGGCCAGCAGCGGTTCCGCTTCACGCGCCCAGCCGCTTGGCATTTTCGGAGGGGCATTGCCGCGCAGGTGCTTCAACAACGCGCGCCAGGCGATGCGACGCTCTCCGGTCATTGCGCGAAAATCGCGGCGAATGCATTCGCTCCAGCAGCGCGAGGGATCGAGCGGCTCCCATTCGTCCATCCACAGCAGCATGTGCAGGCGCTGAGCGAGCGACTGGAGTGCGGCCTGCCCGCACGTTTCGCCGAATTTTATGGCGCCCTGAATCTGGCGTAATCCGCTGCACAATTCGGGCGTGAGGTCGTTCTTTTTCAGGTATTCCGCGAGGTAATCCAAGGGACCGTCGGGCCACATGCGGTCCATCAGCGGCACGGTGAGTTCGATCTGGGTGCGCAGATCCGCCTCGGTGCACGGCAGCTTGATCTTTTCCAAGACTCGCAGCAGCTGGATCAGCCGGTGCCGCGCCATATGCGCGGTGTCAAGCTCGGCGTCGTGCGCGCACAGCCAGTTGAGGCGGCGCAGCGTGGCTTCGATTAATGTGATGGTTTCGCGCTTAGGGAGTTTTTTCCAAGGAGTGGGGTCGAGCATGGTGCGCGATGGATCGCGCGCTTCGTCGGCGGCGAGAAAATCGCTTAGTTTTTGTTGGGCGGCAAATAGGGGATCGGTTCGCGAGAGTAGGAATCCGTCGGGTCCGGGAAGGGTATCCATTCCCGGAGTATCGGCGGTCTCGGAAAAAACTCGCGCCCGGTGCTCTACAATAGTCGATAGGAAGAGGTTAGGTGACGATTTATACAGAGTCCGGACATCCGTCAATAGCGGAACTGATGGCCCAGCAGGGAACCGGCCCGATTACCGATGTATCTGCGCTTCACGGCGACTTCTGGCCCGAGGAGGAACGCATCGAGGACTTTCTCGCTGCGCTCCATGAGTGGCGAGGCCACACCCGAACCGATCCAGCAGCGTGACGGCCGTCGTGGTCGATACGACGTCGTTTCCTTCCTGTTCAAGAATCACTCTCTGTCCGCGGAATACACTCCTGAAGTGAGTGGGCGAATTGGTCTGGTTTCATTCATGACCATCGCCGAGGTGGAGCGCTGGGCCATTCAATCTCGATGGGGCGTTCAGCGTATACATTGGCTTCGCTTGCATCTTGCCCGATTCACGGTAGTCCCGTCCAGCCCGGATCTGTGTAAGAAGTGGGCCGCGGTGACTGTCGCGGCGCAGTCGGCCGGACGCCGAATTGAGTGCGCCGACGCCTGGATCGCAGCGACGGGCCTACTGTATGGTGTGCCACTCGTGACACATAATCGCAGCGACTACAATGGGGTGCCAGGCTTGCAAGTAATTTCGCACGTCGAAGGAGACTGATGCGACGAATCAAGGGTGGCGTCGAACAATAGGCCGCGCGTCGAAGCGAAGGGCGAAGCCTCTACTGCAGGAGTCAGCTCAACGATTGCTCGACATCGCCGCACGTGCCGACGCGCGCGAAAGCATCCGTAAGGGTCTCGAAGACGCTAGAAACGGAAGGGGTCGGTCGGCCCGCAAGTTCTTTGCCGAGTTCGAAGCGCGGCATGGCATCGTTCGTTAGGTCAGACCTTGTGGCCGAGGCGACCTCGCCAGTCGACAAGTCCATTCAACAACAGCGATAGACCAGTTAGCAGCGCCGCACACTGGTTGAGCCGTGAAGACGAGTGAAAGGCCTTCACGAAGTCACCTTCCGGACCCATGTTGTCATACGTCGGTGTCGGGATATTGATCGCTGCCGACAAAAACCATACGATGGCAGCGCCCGCACCGAGAAAAATGGAAAGGACTTTGGCTGCCTTAACTACACCCACTCGTCCCGCCGCAATTCTCGCACTTATAGCAGCTACCATTCCGCGTCATAATCCCGCCGCACTCGGAACACGTCGGGGCATCCGCGGTCGCCGGGGAAAATGGCAGCGCCTGCTGCGGATCCGGCTCCGTCACCCGCAGCTTCGGAGCCTCGCCCGCTTCTCCCACCGCATACTCCGGTCCCAGGAACCGCGCGCCCAGCCACCGGAAAATGTAATCCATGATCGACTTCGCGTACGGGACCGTCGGATTCCCCGTCCACCCGCTCGGCTCGAAACGCACGTGACTGAACTTGTCGACGAAAAACTTCAGCGGCACGCCGTACTGCAGCGCGTAGCTCACCGCTGTCGCGAAGCTGTCCATCAGGCCCGAAATGGTCGAGCCTTCCTTCGCCATGGTGATGAACAATTCGCCCGGCGACCCATCCTCATATAAGCCGACCGTCAGATAACCTTCGTGCCCGCCGATCGCAAACTTGTGCGTCAGCGCCTGCCGCTCATCCGGCAGCTTGCGACGCACCGGCTGGTACACGATCCTCTCGACGATCTTCTCTTCCACCTGCGCCGATCCCGTCGCTGGTTTCGCGCCCTTGGCCGTGCCTGAGCTCATGGGTTGCACTCGCTTCGAATTATCGCGATAAATCGCCACCGCCTTCAAGCCCAGCTTCCAGCTCTCGATGTAGGCATCCATGATTTCCTCGACCGTGCATTCCTCGGGCATGTTGATGGTCTTCGAAATCGCGCCCGAAATAAACGGCTGCACCGCCGCCATCATGCGCACGTGACCCATGTAGTGGATCGACCGCTCGCCGTTCTGCGGCCGGAAGCTGCAATCGAACACCGCGAGATGCTCGTCCTTCAGATACGGGGCGCCTTCGATGGTCCCCGTGGAATCGATGTGATCGACAATCGCGTTGACCTGGCTCGGCGTGTAGCCCAGCTTGTTCAGCGCGGCCGGCACCGTGTTGTTCACGATCTTGATCACGCCGCCACCGACCAGCTTCTTGTACTTCACCAGCGCCAGATCCGGCTCGATTCCGGTGGTGTCGCAATCCATCATGAATCCGATGGTGCCCGTCGGCGCGATCACCGTCACCTGCGCGTTGCGGAATCCGGAGGAATGACCCAGTTGATAGGCGTCCTGCCAGCATTCGCGCGCATTCTCGAATACTGCTTGCGGCACGCGCTTCCCGTCGATCTTCGAGGTCGCGTCGCGATGCATGCGAATCACTTCGAGGAACGGCTCCTCGTTGATCGCGTAGCCTTCGCACGGCCCAGTCGAACCCGCTGCGATGCGCGCGCTGGTCAGGTACGCCTGCCCGCACATGATTGCCGTCAGCCCGGCCGCCCAATCGCGACCCTGTTCGCTGTCGTAGGGAATGCCCATCGACATCAGTAGCGCGCCGAGATTCGCGTAACCCAGGCCCAGCGGCCGATAGTCGTGCGAATTCTTGGCGATCTTCTCGGTGGGATACGCCGCGTTGTCGACGATGATTTCCTGCGCCAGGATCACCGTGTCCACTGCGTGGCGATACGCTTCCACATCGAACTGCCCGTCCGGCCCAACGAAACGCATCAGATTCAGCGACGCCAGGTTGCACGCCGAATCGTCCAGGAACATGTA
The DNA here is from genome assembly GCA_036006545.1 of Bryobacteraceae bacterium. Taxonomy (GTDB): domain Bacteria; phylum Acidobacteriota; class Terriglobia; order Bryobacterales; family Bryobacteraceae; genus Palsa-187. The sequence continues at coordinate 15,747 of DASYPO010000197.1, read as the reverse complement.
TTCGCTGCACGGATTCGACGCATTGATGCGCGCTGTGTTCTTCGAAGTGTGCCAGCGATTGATGGTGGTGTCGAACTGCATGCCCGGATCGCCGCACTGATAAGTTGCCTCAGCGATCTGGCGCAGCAATTCGCGCGCCTGATAGCGATCCTTATTCTGGCCCGCCAGGCGCGACTTGGTCCACCAGTCGGCATCTGCTTCCGCCGCCTGCATGAACTCGTCTGTCACGCGCACGCTGTTGTTCGCGTTCTGGAAAAAGATCGAGCCATAGGCGTCACCATCCAGCGACGAATCGTAGCCCGCGTCGATCAGCGTGTGCGCTTTCTTTTCTTCCTTGGCCTTGCACCAGATGAATTTCTCGATGTCCGGATGATCCGCGTTCAGGATCACCATCTTGGCCGCGCGCCGCGTTTTGCCGCCGCTCTTGATCACGCCCGCGAACGCATCGAAGCCCTTCATGAAGCTCAGCGGACCCGATGCGCGGCCGCCACCTGAGAGCATCCCTTCTTCTTCGCGCAAGGTCGAGAGATTGGTCCCCGTGCCCGAGCCCCACTTGAACAGCATGCCTTCGGTCTTGGCCAGCTCGAGAATCGATTCGAGCGTATCGCCGACCGAATTAATGAAGCACGCCGAGCACTGCGGACGCGTTTCGCCCTGCTCCAGTTTCTTGATGGTGGCCGTGGCTTCGTCGGTGTAATAACCGTAGCCGCGCGGTTCCTTCACGCCCACGTTGAACCACACAGGCGAATTGAAGCACGCCTTCTGCGTCAGCATCAGGTGCGCCAGCTCCGACCGGAAATTCTCCGCGTCCTGCTCGGTGCGGAAGTAGCGCTGCTCCGCACCCCAACCTGCGATCGTGTCGACCACGCGGCCAATCAGACCACGCACGCTGTTCTCGCGCTCGGGCGAGCCGATCTTGCCGTAGAAATATTTGCTGACCACGATATTCGTCGCGGTCTGCGACCAGTCCGCCGGAACCTCCACGTCGCGCTGCTCAAAGATGACGGCGCCTTTGTCGTTGCCGATGGAAGCGGTGCGCAGCTCCCATCTCACTTCGTCATAAGGCGTTTTGCCGGCGGCGAGGCCGGTTGTGAAGAATCGAGGGAACTCGATCCCCACGCGCTGCGAAACCGGTACCGGCTTTCGCAAATCCTTGAGTTTCATAGCGACACCTACACCTAATTGTCCCATGGAAAAGTTCCTTCTCGCGGTAGCTTGCCGCTTCTCTGGGTCTTTTTTGCGGCTGCCCGCAATCTTCCCCCAATATGTAGTATCTCGTCAAGGTTTTTATCTATTGGTGGCACACCGAGTTACAAACAAAATACTTTTGGTGCCATTATACCCAATGTCTATCGACAATGGTATGTTGCCATGGTACAATCCGCTTGTGAGCTGGCCAATCAGTCACTTACGAAGCCTGGAAGCCGAGAGTATACATATCTTTCGAGAGGTGGCCGCCGAGTTTCAGCGGCCTGTCATGCTGTATTCAATCGGGAAGGATTCGTCTGTAATGCTTCGGCTGGCACAAAAGGCGTTCTATCCCGGACCGATCCCATTTCCGCTACTGCACGTCGATACGACCTACAAGTTCCATGAAATGATCGAGTTCCGCGATCGGCAGGCAGCCGAGCTGGGCGTTCGCCTACTGGTTCATACCAATACGGAAGCGATAAAACGCAAAACGAACCCAATTCTCCTCGGGACCGAGCGCTGCTGCGGGTTGCTCAAGACCCAGTCGCTTTTAGATGCGCTGGGAGAGGGTAGCTTCGACGCGGCGTTCGGTGGCGCGCGGCGCGATGAGGAAAAATCCCGAGCCAAGGAGCGTGTCTTCTCTTTCCGCGATTCCTTCGGGCAGTGGGATCCCAAGAATCAGCGACCCGAGCTTTGGAATCTGTTCAACGGCCGCGTGAATCCGGGCGAGAGCATCCGCGTGTTTCCGCTTTCGAACTGGACCGAGATGGACGTGTGGCAGTACATCCATCTGGAGAGCATCCCGATTGTGCCGCTGTATTTCGCGAAAGAGCGGCGTATGCTGGTGCGCGGCGGATCGCTACTCTTGCCGGAGCAAGATTTCATCCAGCCCGGTCCGCACGATCGTTACGAAGTTGTTCAGTGCCGGATGCGATCGCTGGGTTGCTCGCCCTGCACCGGTGCGGTTCGTTCCGACGCCGATACGGTTCCGAAGATCATTGCCGAGCTCGCGGCGGTTCGTCATTCGGAGCGCGAGAATCGCGTGATCGATCACGATCGCGCCGGGTCGATGGAATTGAAGAAGCGCGAGGGCTACTTCTAATGACCGCGGTAGAAGAGCGCTTCGACGTCGAACAGTTCCTCGCTCAGGAAATTTCGAAGGACCTGCTGCGCTTCACCACCGCCGGCAGCGTCGACGATGGCAAGTCGACGTTAATCGGACGGCTGCTTCACGACGCGCGTGGAGCTTACGAAGATCAGCTTCACTCGGTGCGACGCGGAAACGGCGAGATCGATTTCGCATTGCTTACCGACGGGCTCCAGGCCGAGCGCGAGCAGGGCATCACCATCGACGTGGCCTATCGCTACTTCGCTACACCGCGCCGCAAGTTTATTCTCGCCGACACGCCGGGTCACGAACAGTACACGCGCAACATGGCTACCGGCGCGTCGACTGCGGATCTCGCAATCGTGCTGCTGGACGCATCGCGCGGGCTTACGGCGCAGTCGCATCGGCATGCGTCGATCACCGCGCTGCTCGGAATCCGGCATGTTGTCGTCGCGGTGAACAAGATGGACCTGGTCGGCTACGATCAGCAGGAGTTTTTCCGGCTGCGGCACGAATTCGCTCCGGTGCTTGAGCAACTGGGCGTGCGCGATCCGTACTTCCTGCCGATCAGCGCGCTCAAAGGCGACAACGTGGTGGAGTCGAGCCGCAACATGCCGTGGTTCGTGGGACGGCCGCTGCTCGAGCATCTGGAATCCGTCGAAGCCGCAAGCGTGGACGTCAACGCGCCTTTCCGCTTCCCCGTACAGAGGGTTTCGCGACCCGATTCGAACTTCCGCGGCTACGCGGGTCAGGTCGCCTCGGGCTCCATTCGGCCGGGCGATGAAGTACTGGTGCTTCCCTCGAATCGCCGGACGCGCGTACGTCGCATCGCGACCTTCGATGGCGATCTCGAGTTGGCGCACGCTCCGCTCTCCGTCACGCTGACGCTCGACGATGAAATCGACATCAGCCGCGGCGATGTGATCGTCGCCGGCGATCCACCGCAAGCGACGCGCGCTTTCGACGCCACGCTGGTCTGGTTCGATGGCGAACCACTTAATCCGAATCGCGAGTATCTACTCAAGCACACGACCCAGACAATCCGCGCGAAGGTTGCCGCGGACCGCACGCTCGCGATGAATGACATCGGCAACGCGCACATCACTACCGCTAAGCCGCTGTTCGTCGATCCCTACAAACAGAACCGCATCACCGGCAGCGTCATCCTGATCGACCGTGAATCTAACGCGACCGTTGCCGCAGGCCTTTGTGGCAACGGGCCTTCCGCCCGAAGCGTTGGGTTCAGCCAAGGACTAGGGATATGATCTCCGCCGCCGCATCCCTGATCACGCGCATCCTCGACGAGCCCGGTGGCGCCTGCATCACCTCCAGCTTCCAGGCCGATTGCATGGTGCTGCTCCACCTGGTCCGCCAGCAGCGCCCAGATATTCCGGTGCTATTTCTCGAAACCGGTTATCACTTCCCGGAGACCATCGAGTATCGAGACCGCCTGGCACGCGAATGGAAGCTCAATCTGCGCAATCTTGAAGCCGCGCAGAGCGTCGCCGATCAGGAAGCCGCCTTCGGCATCCTTAATCAAACCGCGCCCGACCGCTGCTGTAAGCTCCGTAAAGTCGAACCGCTCTTCGCCGGCCTGGCCGATTACGACACCTGGTTCACAGCGCTGCGCCGTGAACAGTCGCCCACCCGCGCGGGGCTGCGGGAAGAAGAACCGTTTCGACTTCCCACCGGTCATTCTCTAAAGAAGGTCAGCCCGCTCGCCGCGTGGACCGACAAAGACGTCTGGCGCTACATGGAACAGCACAACATTCCAGCGCTGCCGTTATACGCGCGCGGCTACACCAGCATCGGCTGCGCGCCCTGCACAGCTCTGCCGCTCGACGCATCGGACCCGCGTTCCGGACGCTGGGCGCATGCCGGAAGCGGCCGCAAACTCGAATGCGGCATTCACATTCAAGCGGAGCAGCACGCGGATTAGCCGTATGGAAGTCGCACTCGGATTCGTCATTGCCGTGGCCATCTCGCTCACCGGAGTGGGCGCTGGATCGCTTACCACTCCGCTGCTGATTCTGCTGCTCGGCATGGGAGCGAAGGAAAGCGTCGGCACCGCGCTGATCTTCGGCGCCGCGGTGAAGATCCTGGCGGCGCCGCTGTACATGCTGCGCGGACAAGTCGACCTTCGCGCGCTGGGTTACCTGCTACTGGGCGGACTCCCCGGCGTGGTCGCGGGATCGCTACTGCTGCGCGGTCTGCAGGGCGGCACCATGCTCGCCGTCCTCGGATTCACGATCATGCTGGCCGCGCTGGTGAACCTGTTCCGATTCTCTCCGCGCCCGCGCCGCGACCGTTCACGCTGGCTGGCCGCGATCGCCTTACCCATCGGCGCCGAAGTCGGTTTCTCCTCGGCCGGTTCTGGCGCTCTGGGTGCGCTGGCGCTCCTGAGCTTCACGCCGCTCGAAGCTGCGGCAGTGGTCGGCACGGATCTGCTTTTCGGGCTCGCACTCTCGCTGGTGGGCGGCGGAATCTATGCCGCAATGGGAACATTCAATACGGTGGTACTGGTGAAGTTGATCGCGGGCGGGATCGCGGGTGCAGTCGTCGGATCGATGCTCGCGTCACGCGTTCCGGCGCGGCAGCTTCGCGTTGCGCTGCTGATCGTGATGGCGATCTTAGGGGCGCACCTTGGGTGGAAAGGAATCAGTTCGTAACGACCAGCAGGATCGGGGCGAGCTTCCGTCGACCCATCACCAGATCCAGCCGATGCGGTCCCGTCGCGACCTCTTCGGGCAGCCGGAAATTGAACTCGTAGCGCTGCGGCCGCGGATCGATACAGAAGTACTCCAGACCTTCCACTCGCCGGCCATCGATCGAGGCGTCGACTTCGTGTGGCCGCGAAATCTCTTCCAGCGTCAGCTTCACCGTGCGCGTCTCGATCCGGATTCCGGACAGCAGATTGACGCCGTCGGTGACCGAGTACACGCGCGGCACCGATGGACCCGGCGGAATCACGCGCAGCGTCGCCGGCGGTGAGATGCGCTGCCCCAGCCAATGAATCTCGACCGGCAGCAAACCGGTGGCTTCGAGCTCCGGCAGGATCACGGCGAGCTGTTGCAGACCGGCCTTGTCGCGCGGCCCGATATAGGTCGGCGTGCCGGGATAGTTGCCCACCAGGACTTGCAGATGGCCCAAGCCGGCGTCCGCCGGGAGATGCTCCACCCAAATCGAGATTGACGCGAAGCGACCGCGCGACGGCGCCACCGGCTCCGAGCTGTTCGCGTTGGTGATGCGGCGAATGCGCACGCCCGCGTCGATCGGCGCTTGGCTCTCGCGCAACTGATCCTGCTCACGCTGCCACCCGTTCGCGCGTTTGCGCCAGGTGATCCACATGTATTGCGTCGCGACGCCTTCCATCGCGAGCACCTGCAGATCGCGCTCCTGGGCAAACTCCATCATTTCGTGCGACGTAAACCGCGCACCGTTCCAGGTGTCAGTTTCGCCGCGACTCGGCAGGCCGCTCAACTGCAGGCGCGCGATGCCGCCCGTCTTGAGCACGCGATGCGTTTCGCGTAGATATTGAAACACCACTTCACGACTGGGGATGTGCTGAAAGACGGCGTACGAATACACGAAATCCATCGACTCATCCGCGTATCCCGCCAGTGTCGCTCCGTCGGTCGTGCGCGGGAATGCGTTAGGCACGCCGCGCAGATTCTCTCGCGCCAGCGCGATCATCTCATCCGCGACGTCGACGCCGTGAAGCTCGGAGAAGTGCCGAGCGAGAGGACGCATGACGCGCCCGGGCCCGCAGCCGATCTCAAGTCCGCGCAATCCGGCGCGCTGATCGGCGGGAATCCGTTCAAGCTCGCGCTCCAGGCCGCGTACCAAATCGTTCGCAGTGGCGAAGAACTCTGCGTCGTCCTGACCGCGTCTGCCGAACGCAACGTAGTAACCCGCGTCTTCACGGGCGCGCGCATTCCAGTCCTCGCGCATTCGCGAGGAGACGTCCGGGTCGCTCATGGCATCGAGTTACTTGCGGCTGGAGTAGCGATTCAGCTCTTCGAGGAACATCTTGGCGGCCGCCGGCGCAGGAACCGCTCCGGTCAGAACTTCGCGGTTGGTGACCTTGCGGCCGTATAGCTCGTTGTTCCAGTCGGTGTCCTCGCGGAGGGTTCCACCCGTCAGCGCAATCCCGCCGAACAGACCGCGCGAACGCGACCAGGTGAGAATCTCGGCGGTCATCGCCGCGTCGGTCTCGGCCTGCGTCGATCGGCCCACCGGACCAGCGGCCACGGTCGCATCGCCGCCGAGCGTGAACTTCGAGGACAGCAATCGGTTCATGCCCTTTTCATTCATCACCAGCATGAAGATGTCGGCTTCCGCGCCGCCGATCTGCAGCCCGAAGCTGCCACCTTCCACGCGAATCGAGCCCGGCGCCGACCAGCCAACTCCACTCTTCTGACGGCACGAGACGAAGCCCTTGCCGTACTTTCCACCGATGATGAATGCGCCCTTCTTCAAATCGGGAACGATGATGATGCACTGCGCCTTGTTGAGCAAATCCTGAGGAATGGACTTGTCGGGAATGCCCATCACTTCCTTGAAAATGCTGGCGGCTGCATCCAACCGCTTCGGCGCATCGGATGCGGCCGAAAGAAAGCTGGCGCCCAGTGCGAGCGCGGCGAAGAGCTTGAATTTCATGGGTGATGCCTCCACTCGAAATAATCGCACACGCGGACTGTGCATCGTACTAACATCGCAAGGATGGCGCGAGCCGCTACTTTACCGCGATGAGGGAACTGGTTCGCGGACTCGATCTCACCAGCGCCACCGCGCTCACCATCGGCTCCATCATCGGCACCGGCGTCTTCTTCAAAGCCGCGATCATGTCGCAGCAGGCGGGTTCACCGGCGCTGGTGATGCTCGCCTGGCTGGTCGCGGGACTCATGTCTTTGTGCGGCGCACTGACTTTCGCCGAATTGGGCGGCATGATGCCCGAAGCCGGCGGCGAATATGTCTACCTTCGAACCGCGTATGGCGACCTATGGGCGTTTCTCGACGGATGGATGCGATTCGTCGTCGCGTCGGGCGGGATCGCCGCGCTGGGTGTGGGATTCGCGACGTTTCTATCCGCCGTGATTCCGCTCGAAGGAGTGTGGGCGCGCAGCACGCTGCACCTGCTGGGTCGCGACGTGCCGTGGCAGCTCGGCACCAAAGAGGTGGTCGGCATCGCGGTGGTGCTGCTGTTCGGTTTGCTGAATTGCATCGGGGTGCGATTCGGCGGAAGCTTGCAAACGGCGCTGACGACGGCGAAGGTCGCGGGGATTCTGATCATCGTGGGCGGGGCGTTTCTGCTTTCGAAATCGGGCAGTCTGTCGAACTTCAGTGCGCCCGCAAAAGCACCGGCTGGTTTGCCAGGAATCACGGGAATGACTGCGTTCGGGGCGGCGGTGCTCAGCGCCTTGTGGGCGTGCGACGGATGGGCGTTCATGCCGATGGTGGCGGGGGAAGTGAAGAATCCGGGGCGAAACGTGCCGCGGGCTTTAATCATCGGTGTGCTGTCCGTGTTGACCTTGTATGGTCTCGCGAATCTCGCGTACTTCTACGTGCTGCCGTTCCACGAAGTCGCATCGTCCAATTCGACGCTGCATCGCGACGCACTTCCGGTCGCGGCGAAAGCTGCGGCGACGTTCATGGGCGATCGCGGCCCGGCGCTGTTGTCGATCGTCTTCATGATTTCGGTGGCGGGCGCGCTCAACGGCGTGATCCTGTCGATGGCGCGAATCCCCTACGCGATGGCGCGCAACGGAGTGATGTTTCCGAAGCTGGGCGAACTGGGGGCGCGGTCGAATGCGCCGGTCGCTGCGATTCTCGCCGTGACATTGTGGTCGTGCGTGCTGGTGCTCAGCGGCACCTTCGATCAGCTCACCGATCTCACCATTTTCGGGCAATGGATTTTCTACGGCATCACCGCGTCCGCCGTGTTCGTCTTGCGGCGCCGCATGCCGGACGCGCCGCGTCCTTATAAGACGCTGGGCTATCCGCTCACGCCGGCGTTGTTTTTGATCGGCGCGGTGCTGTTGTTGGCGAACACGCTGCGAAGCAGTCCGGTGGAGGCGGTGGTCGGATTGGTGCTCATCGCGCTGGGATTGCCAGTGTATTTTTACTATCGGAGGAAGCGGGAAGCATGAGGTTAATGGATCGAGTAGCGGTTGTTACTGGAGCGGGAACTGGGATGGGTCGCGCAATTGCGGAGCTCTTCGCGGCGGAGGGGGCACGCGTGGTCGTCAATTACAGCCAGTCGAAAGATGCCGCGGAAGAAGTCGTTGCGGCAATTCGCGCGGGCGGAGGAACGGCCATTGCGGTGGGTGCGGATGTCTCAAAGCAAGCGACGGCGAAGGAACTGATGGACGCGGCTGCGAAGGAATACGGACGGCTAGATTATCTGATCAATAACGCAGGATGGAGCACGCGCATTCCTCACATCCAAATGGACGATCTCACCGACGAGGTTTGGGAGAAGACCTTCAACACAAATTTGCGCGGCATGTTCTATTGCGTGCGCGCGGCGGCGCCGCTGTTGAAGCAGCGGTCGGGTGCTGCGATCGTCAACATCGCTTCGGTCGCCGCGGTGATGGGCCAAGGCAGTTCGATGGCATATGCAGCGTCGAAAGGCGGCATGGTGACGATGACGAAATCGCTGGCCCGCGCGCTTGCGCCCGCGGTTCGCGTGAACGCCGTGCTGCCCGGATTCGTTCGTACGCGCTTCGCGGGCTGGCCCGATTCGGCATTCGACGCAGCGGAGAAGATCACGCCGCTGCGCAAGCTGGCGACGGTGGAAGATGTCGCGCACGCGACGTTGTTTTTCTGCGCCCACGCATTGGGTACCACCGGCGAGACATTGTTCGTCGAAGGCGGGATGGCAGCGCTCGGCCCGAGCATGTAGGAGCATCCATGAAGACTTTCGAACAGATCATTTACGAGAAAACCGGCCAGGTCGCCACGATCACGTTCAATCGCGCGGCGAAGATGAACGCGTATTCAGAGGTGATGGTGCATGAAACTCTCGACGCGCTGGCCGACGCGCGCGATGACGATGCGATTCGCGCGGTGATTCTCACCGGCACCGGCCGCGGGTTCTGCGCCGGCGGCGATATCAGCCGCGATTTTCAATACCCGGCGCGGTATCGCGGCCACAAGCTGGAATCGCTGCTCGAGATGCGCGAGAACATGCACGCGCTGATCCGCTTTCTGTATCGCTTCGACAAACCAGTGATCGCGGCGATCAACGGAGCGGCGGTCGCCGGCGGTCTGACGCTGGCGCTGGCATGCGATTTTCGAATCGCGGGAGAGAGTGCACGGCTGGGTGATACCAGCCTCAAGTTCGCGCTGATTCCGGATGAAGGCGGCGCGTATTTCTTTCCACGGGCGCTGCCGATGGATCGCGCTTTGAAGATGTCGCTGTTGTCGGAAGTTTATCCTGCGAAGCAGGCGCTCGAGCTCGGACTCGTCACCGAAGTCGTGCCGGATGCAGACTTGATGCGCGTCGCGCGCGAGTGGGCCGAGAAGCTCGCCGCGGCCGCGCCCATCGCGGTCCGAATCACGAAACGCATGATGTACAAACAGCGGACGATGGATCTGGATAATGCGCTCGAAGACGCTGCGCTTTCGACGCTGGTGACGAATTACACCGAGGACGTGAAGGAAGGCACTGCGGCATTTCACGAAAAGCGCAAGCCAAACTTCAAGGGGAAATAAGCATGCGAGCCTGGCGAGTACACGATTGGGGCGAGCCCGAGTCCATGCGGCTCGAAGAGACTTCGACGCCCGAACCCGCGGCGGGACAAGTGCGCATTCGAAATGCGGCGGCCGCGCTGAATTTCTTCGACATTTTGCAGGTGCAAGGCAAGTATCAAGTGAAACCGCCGTTTCCATTCACGCCGGGCGCGGAGGTCGCGGGCGTGATCGACGCGGTGGGCGAAGGCGTCACGACGTTTTCCGTGGGCGATCGCGTGATTGGGATGCCGCACGGCAACGGGTTCGCGGAATACTCGGTTTCGCGCACGTCGAGCGTGTTCCGTATGCCCGAGGGAATGACTTTCGAGCAGGCCGCGGCGATGCCGATCGTCTACCAGACCTCGTACTTCGCGTTCACGCACCGGACCAAGCTGCGCGGCGGCGAAACTGTGTTGGTGCATGCGGGCGCGAGCGGCGTGGGCATGTCGGCGATTCAGATCGGCAAGGCGCTGGGTGCTCGCGTGATCGCAACGGCGGGCAGCTCGGAGAAGCTAGCGTTCGCAACGGAGCAGGGCGCCGATCACGTGCTCGACTACACGGACGCAGGTTGGGTTGACCGCGTGAAGGAACTAACCGGCGGGCGCGGCGCGGACGTGATTTACGATCCGGTCGGCGGCGACGTGTTCGATCTTTCGACCAAATGCATTGCGCCGGAGGGACGGATTCTCGTAATCGGATTCGCGAGCGGGCGGATTCCCAGTCTTGCGATCAATCGAGTGCTGCTGAAGAATATGTCGGTGGTGGGAGTTCTGTGGGGTGGCTGGGTGCAATCGCATCCCGAGTATCCGGCGGAGGCGCATGCTGCGTTGATGGATTTGTTCGGCGGGGGCAAGATTCGTCCGGTGGTCAGCGCGACTTACAAATTCGACGAAGTGCCGCGCGCGATGCGGGACTTGGCGGATCGAAAAGTGATGGGCAAGGCAGTGGTGAAGGTTTAGACCTCGGCTGAAGCCGAGGCTGCGGGCTGAAGCCCGCGCCACAAGTGCTGGGCAAGGCGGTGGTGAAAGTCTGAACGAAGATCACAGGCGGCAAGATCACCTGCGCCACAAGGCAGCCTTCGCCACAACGACCTTAAGATTCTCGCTCGACGACATTCGAAACTTCCGCTGCACGGACGCCATAAATCTTGCGAATTTGACGGCAAATCTCGGCTGCCAGGCGATCTGGGGATTCACGTTCGTCGATGTCCAATTCCACTTTCAGGTACAAATCGGTGCGCGGCATGTCCGATGATACGATGGAGATGTCCCCCGGTGAACACCCCTTGCCAGTTGTGTGAGAAGCGTCGCGCGCGCCGATATTGCCCCGGCGTGAAGGGCGAAATCTGCCCGCAATGCTGCGGCACAGAGCGCGAAAACACGATCGATTGCCCCATCGATTGCGAGTATCTGCAGGAAGCGCGGCGTCACGAAATCGCGGTGGAACCGGCGGAACATCCGAACGCCGATATCCGTGTCAGTGAAGATTTCATTCGCGAGCATGAGGCCGCAGTGATGTGGTTTTCGAATGCGCTGGCGCGCGCGATCGAAAGCGGCGCGGCGGTGGACAACGATGTGCGCGAAGCGCTGGAGGCGCAAATCAAGACCTATCGCACGCGCGAATCCGGCTTGATTTATCAGACCCGGCCGAGCAATCCGTACGCGGCCCAGCTCCAGGATGAGATGGAGCGAGCGGTGGAAGAGCTGCGCAAAAAGCTTTCCGAGAACACCGGTATGCAGACGCTGCGCGATAAGGACGTACTCGGAACGTTGGTATTTCTGCAGCGTCTGGAATTGCGCCACAACAACGGCCGACGCCGCGGACGCGCGTTTTACGACATGCTGCGGCACTGGTTCCCGGCGCAGCCCCAGCCCGGATTGCAGCCATGAGCGCGCCCGGCTATATCGTTTTCGCGCACGGGTCGAGTGTCGAATCGGCCAACCAGGCGGTGCGCGAGGTTAGTTCGGAAATGTCGCGGCGTGGCGGATACGAGCATGTGGAAGCCGCTTTTCTCGAAGGTGGCAAGCCGGATTTGCAGGGCGCGGTTGAAACGCTGTCGGCTCGCGGCGTCACGCATATTGTAGTGATTCCGTATTTCCTGACGCTGGGATTGCACCTGCAACGCGACTTGCCTCGGCTGGTGGAGCAAGCACGGCGCGTAAATCCTGCGATGATAATCGAAGTCACCCCGCCGCTGGACGGTCACGCGGCACTGATCGAAGTGTTACTCGATCGGGCCAAGGAGCCCGCTGGCTCCAAGGAGAAGTTATGAAGGCTCGTCTGATTGAATCCCCGGAAATCGCCCCCGATGTCCGTCACTTCGTCTTCGAAGCCTGCGATGTAGAACGCCTTGAATTTACGCCGGGCCAGTTCGTATCGCTGATGGACGTCGTCAACGGCAAGAAAATCACGCGGCCGTATTCGCTGGCGTCGGTTCCCAACGGCACCAATCGATTCACGCTGTGCCTCAACAAGCTGCCGGAAGGAATTTTTTCGCCGCATCTGTTCAACTTGAAGCCCGGCGACGAAGTGGAAATGCGCGCGCCGATGGGGATGTTCGTGGTACGCGATCCGGCGCGCGATTGCGTGTTCGTCGCCACCGGCACGGGGATCGCGCCGTTCCGCTCGCTGCTGCATTCGCACGTGAAACCGGGGTCGCAGAATTTCACGCTGCTGTTTGGCGTGCGCTACCAGCACACCATCATGTATCGCCATGAGTGGGAGCAGATGGAGCGCGAGAATCCGCAGTTTCGATTCATGCCGGTGCTCAGCAAGCCCGATCCCTCCTGGACCGGCCGCACCGGGCACGTGCAGGCGCACCTGGCGGAAGCGATCGGCGACCGACGCGATATCGACGTTTTTCTGTGCGGCATGAAGGCGATGGTGGACGACGTCCGCAGTATCTTGAAAGAGATGGGCTTCGACAAAAAGCAGATTCTCTTCGAGAAGTACGATTAATGCGACGTCCGCTGATGCTGGCCGCCGCCGGCGTGTGCGTCTTCGTAATCGTCGCGGCGACGATGCTGAAATTCCTGCCCGAGCCACATAAGGATTCGGATTATCTGGTGATCGGCTCGGTGGCCACGCTGGTCGCGCTGGTGGTGATGTTCATCGTATTGTTGTCCACTTCGATGCGCGCGAAAGACGTGTTTTTCAGACGGCGCAGGAAGTAGTCCACGAAATAGTTTTACGGTTTCGGAGGCGGTAGCGTGGAAACGGCTGCGGGCTTACCGTCGACCGTACTCGGCTCCATCAGCTCGACGCGAGTGCCGTCGGGATCGTAGAGGTTGCACTGGCGCTTACGATTCACGCCGGTGCGAATTTCCATAGGGCGATCGTAACCCGCTTTCGCGCGGCGCGATTCGAGAATTGCCACGGCCTTATCCATATCCGGGACCATCAGGCAAATGTGATTCATGGTGCCGCGCCGGCGCGCGTCGGGCTCGTCTTTGTAGAGCATGAACTCGACGTAATCGGTTCCATCGGGGACGCGCATGTTGACCCAACTAAGTTCCTTTGAGCCATTGGCGCTGCCGCGCCAGGTTTCTTCGAAGCCCAGAACGCCGTGATAGAAATCCATTGCGCGTTGGAGCGGACCGGTTACGAAACCGACGTGAATCATTTGCGTCGAGATGCGCGTATCGGGGATAAATTTGCCCTGCGCGGCGCGCGTCAAGCTATCCGGCTCGTACTGAAAAAGCTCGACGGTGTGACCGTCAGGATCGGCGATGTTGTAGTTGGTGTTTCGCAAGCGCCCCTTGCCGACGGTATCGGGCACCTTCACGCCGCGGGATGCAAGATAATCGCGCAGCGCTTTCGCGTCGTCGGTATAGAAAGAGAAGTGATTGAGCTGGCCGTCGCCGCGCGTGCGATTGCCGGGCGTCAGCTCGATGTACTGGTTCTCGTTGATCTTGATAAAGCCCATGGATTCGGTACCGTCATCGCGCTTGAGCGAGTAGGGTTCGTCGAACCCCAGGAAGTCGATGTAGAAGGCGCGCGATTTCGCGAGGTCGGCGACCCACAGAGCGATGTGCGCGACCCCAAGGATTTTCGGACGCCGGACGGGAGTCTGCGCGGCAAGCGACAGCGCAAGGAGGACCAAGAGAACCCGCATAGTCATTACATCCTACGCCCACTTTGACCCCTCAAAATCGCCACTCGTTGGAAAACCAGACCATTCCGGTCCCATATCTGATATGCTGTCCCTAGATGCAAGCCAGTTTCAAGAGGCGGTCGCGCAAGGCGCAGCCGCAGGTTCGCAATTTGACCGAGCTCAAGCCCGGCGAAAGCGGCGTGCTGGAGAGCATTGATTTGCCCGACGATGAAGCTCGGCGCCTGATGGAACTTGGTTTCCTCCCCGGACAGCCAGTGGTACGAGGCCTTTCGGCGCCCGGTGGCGATCCGCGCGTGTTTCGGGTGGATGGGACCGAGGTTGCACTTCGGCGCGAAACAGCAATTAGACTTATCCTGAAAAAGAATTGATTCAAGCATCATGAGCGATTGCCACGGCTGCCCAGTTGCAACGCTGCCTACACCGCCGACCCCGGTGCGGCGGCACGTGGTGGCTATCGTGGGACCGCCCAACTCCGGCAAGTCGACGCTGTTTAACCGGCTCACCGGTTTGCGCCAGAAAGTCGCGAATTTTCCCGGCGTAACAGTGGAGCATCGCACTGGGCGGGTGAAACTGGAGCGTGGCCGCGAGGTGTACGTGGTGGATCTCCCGGGCGTCTACAGCCTCACGCCGCGCACCGAGGACGAGCGCGTCACGCACGACGTGCTCTCGGGAAAAATGAAGGACCTGCCGCGACCCGACGCGGTGCTGCTGATTCTGGATTCGACCAACCTGAGTCGCCACCTGGTGCTGGCCGCGCCGGTGCTGAGCCTGGGTTTGCCCACGCTCGTGATTCTCAATATGGCCGACGATCTGGAACGTCGCGGCGGCGAGGTCGACGCGGCGGAGCTGGCCATGCAACTCGGCTCGCCGGTCGCACTGGTGAGCGCGGCCAAAGGCGCAGGCGTCGATAAGGTATTCCAGTTCCTCTCGGGGACCACGCTGGGCGCAGCGCCTGCGGCTCCACTGATTCAGTTCCCCATTCTCCAGGACATTCCGAAGTGCCGCGCCTGGGCTACCAGCGTCGGGAACAAGACCGGGTATCAGGCACCCGCGCCGCCGCTGTGGACGCGCCGACTGGACGCGATTTTTCTGCACCCGGTGGCCGGCGTCGCGATTTTCATTCTGGTAGTGGGCACAGTCTTTCAGACGATGTTCAAGGGCGCGCGCCCGCTGATGGAAGCGGTGCAGGCGGCCATTCAGACATCGGGCCAATGGATCGGATCACTATTGCCGAATCCGGCGGTGAAGTCGCTGGTGGTGGACGGGATCTGGAGCGGTGTTGGATCGGTGGTGGTTTTTCTTCCGCAGATCCTGCTGCTGTTTTTGTTCATTGGTGTACTGGAAGATTCCGGTTACCTGGCGCGCGCGGCACTGATCGCCGACCGCACCATGGCACGCTTCGGTCTGCAAGGGAAAAGTTTTATCCCGCTACTTTCCGCGTACGCATGCGCGGTGCCGGCCATCATGGCCACGCGCACCATCGAGAACAAGCGCGACCGGATCGCGACCATATTAATCGCACCGTTCATGACCTGTTCGGCGCGACTGCCGGTATATACGTTGGTCATCGCGGCGTTTATTCCGGATAAGCCGCTGCTGG
>DASYPO010000196.1:0-9278 GCA_036006545.1 Bryobacteraceae bacterium | reverse complement strand
ACGATGACGCAGCGAAAATCTACCGCTTCCGCTCGCACAACGACGGCCGCTTCCTCGACACGGAGTTAAAGGTTAAGGAAAAAGGATTCGAGTGGGGCTACACCGCGGGTCCGGCAGTCGTGAAATTTGTGATGAAGATCAATGACAAGGGCGAATGGTACGAAGTTGGCGACGTCACTATCGGCGCTCAACCGCCACGCCGATCGGTCGAGCTGACTGTTCGCAAGTAATCTCTACACTTCCAGGATCACCGGCATGATCAGCGGACGGCGCTGCGTCTGCTTGGTTAGATAGCGCTTCAGATCTGCGCGGATTTTTTCCTGCATCACGCCCCAATCGGTGCGCTCTTCAGCCGACGAACCTTCCAGCGTTTTGAGCACCACCTTGCGCGCTTCCTGCATCACTTCCGGATTGTCGTCCAGGGACATGAACCCGCGGCTGACGATTTCCGGAAGCCCCTCCGAGCGCCCCGTATGCTTGTCGATCGCGATGATCGGCAGCACGAACCCGTCTTCCGAAAGATGGCGCCGGTCGCGAATGACCATGTCCTCCACCACTTCATCCAGCGTTCCGGAATCGATGCAGATGCGACCCACCGGAACCGTTTCGCCGCGGCGCGCACCGTTGCGATCGATCTCCAGCGTCTCGCCCGATTCCAGCAGGAAGCTTTCTTTCAATCCCACGTGACTCAAGTGCTGTGCGAGTTGCGCGTGCCGTGCCAGTTGCCGATACTCGCCGTGAATCGGCACGAAATAGCGCGGCCGAACCAGGTTGAGCACCAGCCGCAATTCTTCGGCGCTCCCGTGACCCGATACGTGAATCGGTGGATTCATGGTGCCGTACACCAGATCCGCGCCGCGCCGCGCGATGTGATTCATCATGCGGTAAATCGCTTTTTCGTTGCCTGGAATAATGCGGGCACTCAACGCGACGACATCGCCGGGCTGGATGGTCAGGCTCTTGTGGTTGTCGACGGCGACACGCGACATAGCCGACATCGGCTCGCCCTGCGTCCCCGAAACCACGGCCACGACTTTATTCGGAGGCGTGCTCATCAGATCCTGCGGCCGCAGCAACACTCCATTGGGAACATCCAGCAGCCCCATGTCGTGCGCGATCTCAGTGACCGCCAGCATGCTGCGACCCAGGAACGCGACCTTGCGTCCGTGTTCGTCCGCGAGATCCAAAATCGTCTGCAGACGGTGAATGGAGGAACTGAAACAGGAAATGATCAGACGGCGCGGCGAGCGCACGAACAGATCTTCGAAACGCGGCACCACCGCGCGCTCGCTTTCGGTGTAGCCAGGACGATCGACGTTGGTCGAATCCGACATCAGCAGCAGAACGCCGCGCTTGCCGTAGTCGGCCAAGGTGTGCAGATCGAAAAGCTGGTTGTCGGTAGGCGTCGGATCGACCTTGAAATCGCCGGTGTGAATGATCACGCCCAGCGGCGTCGTGATCGCGAGCGCAACGCAGCTCACTAGCGAGTGGGTGACGTGAACGAACTCGATCGAGAACGGCCCGAGCTCGAGTTTCTCGCCGGGTTTGACCGGGTTGAGCTTGGCGTCGTCCAGCATCTCGTGCTCTTCGAGACGTCGCTCCACCAGCGCCAGCGTGAACGCAGTTCCGTACACGGGAATGTTCAGTTGCGCGAGCAGGAACGGAATCCCACCAATATGGTCTTCGTGGCCGTGCGTGAGGATTAGCCCGCGGACCTTCTCGGAATTTTGCTCGAGATAGCCGAAGTCGGGCGTGACGATGTCGACGCCCATCAGCTCGGCGTCGGGGAACATCATCCCCGCGTCGATGACGATAATATCGTCGCCATAGCGGATGGCCATCGAGTTCATCCCGAACTCGCCTAATCCGCCGAGCGGAATGATTTGCAGCTTTTTGTCGGAGGGTTTATCGGACGCTTCGCGATCTGCCATCTAGTTTTCTAAGCGTAGCAGGCTGCGCCTATTATTGAGTCATGGCAGCCACCACACAGGTTTCCGTTCGCGAGTACCTGTCCACAACGTATCGTCCGGACTGCGATTACGTGGATGGCGAAATCGTGGAGCGGAATGTAGGTGAATACGATCATGGACGATTGACGGGAACGACGTTTGCTTTTCTCATGAGCCGTGAAAAGCTGTGGGGAATCCGGGTCGCTGTGGAGTTGCGAGTTCAAGTTCGGGAGAATCGTTTTCGTATTCCGGACGTTTGCGTACTGGCGGCCGGGTCGCCGCGTGAACAGATCATTACGCATCCGCCGATTCTGTGCATCGAGGTTCTTTCGCCCAAGGATCGCATCAGCCGACTTCAGGATCGCGTCGACGACTACTTTGCTATGGGCGTTCCGCATGTCTGGATTCTCGATCCCGAATCGCGACGCGGCTATCACTACACCGTTGACGGAATGCGCGAAGCCAAAGACGGAATCTTGCGCGTGCCGGGGTCGCCCATCGAAGTCCCCATAGCCGACCTATTCGATTAACCGCAAACTCACCACCGTTTCCAGGTGATACGTCTGCGGAAATAAATCCACCAGCGTCATTTTGTCGATTCGATATTTCGACTGCGCCGCCCCGCTTGTCAAAAATGAAAGGTCGCGCGCCAATGTCGCCGGATCGCACGACACGATCACGATGCGCTGCGGCGCCAGTCGCGCCAATTGACCCGTCACCGTCTTCCCGAGCCCCGCGCGCGGCGGATCGGCGAGCACTAACTCTGGCGCCGTTTCCAATCTCGTCATGTAATCTTCGACGCGCTGTTGTTGGATGCTCACGTTCACGCCCGCGCGCTGTGCATTGAACTCCAGATCGCGCACCGCGGCCGATCCCGCCTCCACCGCCTTCACTTCGCCGAATCGCTGCGCTAGCGGTATCGCGAACAGTCCCGCGCCAGCATAGAGATCGAGCGCAGTCGCGCCGGTAGCATCGCCGATCGCGGCCTCCACCAGCTTCTCGATCAAAAATCGATTCACCTGAAAGAACGACCGCGGACTCACTCGAAACAGCCCGAGCGACGTCGGGTACTCGATCGCCGCCGCCGATTCCATCCATTCGAAGAATCGCTTGGCGACCGGTTTCTCCGTATCCAGCACGTTGATCTGCACTTCGCGCTCGTTCGAGAACAGCTCGATCGATTTTGCGAACTTCGGCCAGCGCGGATCGTGGATCCGATCGCGCACCATCGCCAGCGCCTGATTCAAGCGCGGCGACGCGATCGGACAATCACCAGTCAGCGGCACCAACTCGTGCGACCGCGCGGCGATATAGCCAATCTGCCCGTTTTCGACGTGCAACTGGATGCGATTGCGATAACCTAGCGGCTCGCTCGTCACGGTCGCGATCTCGCCGTCGTATTCGATCTTGCCCACGCGGCGAAGTTGCTCGCGCAGAATCTCTACCTTTCGCGCCACCTGATATTCATACGGCGCGTGCTGATAGTGACAACCGCCACAGCGGCCGAACAGCGGGCACGGCGGCGCAACGCGTTCCGCGGACGGCTCCAGGACCTCGATCAAATCCGCCCGCACACCCTCGTGGACCTTCACGCGCGCAAGCTCGCCCGGAAGTACGAACGGCGTCAAGGTCACCCTTCCGTCCGTGCGCGCCAGTCCCGCGCCTCCATAGACCCACTTGTCTATTCGGACATCCACGCCTTCCGTTACTTCCAAATCTTCAGTGCGGACTTCGTTTAGGATAAAAGTTCTCCCCTCTCATGAGAGCACGAGTCTTCTCCGGCATCCAGCCTACTGGAAGCCCGCATATCGGTAACTATCTCGGCGCACTGAAAAATTGGGCCAGGATTCAGTACGACTACGAAAGCATCTATTGCATCGTCGACCTGCACGCCGTCACGGTTTACCAGGATCCTGCTGAGCTGCGTGGAAAAATCGAAGAGCTGGCCGGAATGCTGCTGGCCATCGGGATCGATCCGAAACATTCCGCGCTAATCGTGCAGAGCGCGGTGGCCGAACACGCCGAGCTCGCATGGATGCTCACCTGCGTCACGCCGGTCGGCTGGCTGGAACGCATGACGCAGTACAAAGCTAAATCCGCTGCGGCGGAAACTGTCGGTGACGGACTGCTTCAATACCCGGTACTCATGGCCGCCGACATCATGCTCTATAATGCTGCCATCGTTCCCGTCGGCGACGATCAATCGCAGCACCTGGAACTGACGCGCGACATCGCGCAGCGCTTCAATTCGCTGTACGGCGAAACCTTCGTCATGCCCGCGACCCATCTGCCAACCGTAGGCGCGCGCGTTATGGGCCTGGACGAGCCCGATAAGAAAATGAGTAAGTCGGCGACGGGCGCGGGGCATGCGATCAGCCTGCTCGACGAGCCGTCGGCGATCCGAAAAAAAATCATGCGCGCGACTACCGACTCGAATCCTGCGGTCGACTTCACCAGCATGGGTGCGGGCGTGCAAAACCTGATCGCAATCTTTCAGGCATTCACCGAGTGGCCGAATGACAAGATCCGCGCGCACTTCGAAGGTATGCGTTATGGCGATCTGAAAAAGACCGTCGCGGAAGCGGTAGTCGCCGCACTAGAGCCGCTTCAGCAACGCTATCGGGAAATAACCAGCGAGAAGGGCTATGTCGCGAAGGTGCTAGACGAGAGCGCCGCCCGCGTCCGTCCGATAGCCCGCGAGACGGTCGAAAAAGTGAAGAAGGCGATGGGCCTCTATACCCCATGAGTAACGCAGGCGATCTTGTCGCCTGTCGGCGCTGTGGGATAGGCGATCTTGTCGCCTGCCGGCGGCCGCATCCGTTGGAGGGCGGACGCCCACGTCCGCGCGGGACCACCAGGTCCCGCCGCACTTAGACCTCTGTGACCCTCAGCTCCTACTGGCGCCTGGTTCGCGACAACCGCAATTTCCGCTTGCTCTGGTGCGCGCAAATCGTCAGCGAAATGGGCGACTGGTTCTACACCGTCGCCATCTTCAGCTTCCTCCTCGAGCTCACCGGCAGCGCGCGCATGGTTTCCTACGCCTTCATGATGCAGGTGCTGCCGCAGGTGATCACCTCGCCGATGGCGGGCGTGTTGAACGATCGCATCAGCCGCAAAAAGATCATGATCTTCGCCGACTGGGCGCGCGCTGCGATCGTCCTCGCGATGCTGCTGGTCCGCTCGCGCGACTCGCTGTGGCTATTGTTCGCGCTGCTGTTCCTCGAAACTGTGTGTTGGGCGCTGTTCGAGCCCGGCAGCCGCGCCGTGATTCCCAACATCGTTTCCGGCGAAAACGTCGCGATCGCGAACGCACTGGCCGCGACCACCTGGTCGATTAACTTCGCGCTGGGCGCAGCAATCGGCGGAGCCGTGGCCGTGGCGTTCGGCCGCAGCACCGTCTTCGTTCTCGATTCGCTGACCTTCGTCGCATCCGCGCTGCTGATCTCCCGGATGCGCTTCACTGAGCCGCATTCCGAAAACCGTCCGCCGCTGCGCTTGCGCGAGCTGTTCGACTTCAGGCCCATTACAGATGGCTGGCGATACATTGCGCGCGACCGCCGCCTGCTCGCGACCATCTGCGTCAAAGGCGGTATCGGATTGATCGGGACCAATTGGGTAATTCTGCCCGTGCTCGGTGAGCGCGTGTTCCCAGTCCGCCTCGGTTCGATGAGCGCGGAGCAGGCTGGGACGCTGGGCATGAGCGCGCTGCTCGCCTCGCGCGGCGCAGGCGCGATCTTCGGAGCATTTCTGAGTGGCCGATGGGCCGGCACTGATCGGCGCAAACTTCGCATCGCGATTCTCGCCGGCTTCTTCATGGCGTTCGCGGGCTACCTGGGACTCAGCATCGCGCCGATGCTATGGATCGCCGTCCTCACCTTATTACTCGCGCACGCCGGCGGCTCCTCCGGGTGGACCAGTTCCACCACGCTGCTTCAGGGCCTTACTGAGGATAGTTTCCGCGGCCGCGTCTTCTCAGCCGAGTTTGCTTTCAGCATGCTGACGCTCGCGGCGGCCAGTTTCACCGCCGGACAGTTGGTCGACGCCGGAGTCGCGGTCCGCACCGTCGCCGCCGGCACAGGTCTGGTAATGTTGCTGCCAGCGCTGCTTTGGATCGGCGCAAGCCGAGTGTGGAAGCGTGAAACGAAATAGCGTTTCATCCCTCTACCCTAGGACGGAAACGATATACTGTGTGATCCGGAGGGAACCCTTAATGCGAAGGCTTGCGAAACTTGTGTGCCTGGTCGGCGTGACCATGGCGTCGTCACACGCCGGGCCGATTGTTTTTTTTGGCACTGGCGTGGACATCGCCGGGATTACCCCCATCCGCGATGCCTTCCGCGTGGCTGTTGGCGGCGGAACCACGGCGGGAGCGAACGGCAGTTTCACTGACGTCACCGGAGCGCGTCGCGAAATCAATTGGGACGGCGTGCCCGCCGCTTCGTCCGCCCCGAATAACCTTCCCGCCAACTTCTTCAACGCCACCTCACCGCGCGGCGTCGTTTTCTCGACCCCCGGCACCGGATTTCAAGTGAGCGGAGCCAGCAGCGACGTTGGCGCCGGACAGCCCGCAGCCGCGAACTTCGGCAACATCGATCCGTCGTACACCAACACGTTCGCGCCGTTCTCGGCACAGCGCCTCTTCACGGCGTTGGGCAGCAATATTCTCGACATCAACTTCTTTCTGCCCGGAACACTGACTCCGGCAACTGTCTCCGCTTTCGGCGCGATATTTTCGGATGTTGATCTGGCCAATACGACGTCGCTACAGCTCTTCGACGGATCTAACATTTCTCTCGGAACCTTTTTCGTCCCCGCGGCGGGCTCCAGTCAGAGA
Organism: Bryobacteraceae bacterium; assembly: GCA_036006545.1. Classification (GTDB taxonomy): domain Bacteria; phylum Acidobacteriota; class Terriglobia; order Bryobacterales; family Bryobacteraceae; genus Palsa-187. The sequence continues at coordinate 2,495 of DASYPO010000196.1, read as the reverse complement.
TTCTCGTTTCTCGGAATACAATTCAACGCCGGAGAACGGATCGGACGCGTTCGCATCACCAACGGCAACGCCGCCTTGGGAGCGGGGGTCCTGGATGGAACCTCCGATCTCGTAGTGATGGATGATTTCATCTATGCCGAGCCCGGGGTCGCCGCCGTACCCGAGCCCGCGACCTTGCTCTCGGGACTTGCCGGTGTCGTCCTGCTGGCTCTGGCCCACCGGCGCAGGCGCGCGCGTTAGGATCCGAACTTCTCGAATCTCGCTTGGACGGATGGATGTTTTGACGGGTTTCGGATGTTCGGATTAAAGCTGAATAACATTTGTTCTCTTTAACTTAACTAGTATTTCGCGAGGTTTGGTGGCACACTGTGGCCATGAGAACTTACAGCAAACTCTTTCTGACTGCTGCCATCGGCGCGCTCCTTTCTTTCAGCGGCACCGCCCTGGCCCAGCCAGCAAAGACCAACTTCCAAAAGACCGCCGCCGCTACCGACAAGAAGCCCGCCGCCAAGCCGGCGCCCGCCGCCGCTCCCACGGCTGCGGAAATCGCCGACGCGAAAGCTAAGGGCCTGGTCTGGGTCAACACCAGCACCAAGGTGTATCACAAGGAAGGCCAGTTCTACGGAACTACCAAGAAGGGCAAATTCATGACCGAAGCGGACGCCACCAAGGCTGGTTTCCACGCCGCCAAAGAGCCCGCCCCCAAAAAGACCGTAGCCAAGACCGATCCGAAGAAGAAGTAGCTCCAAACGCGCTTCGTTGATCGCAGGGCCGTGGAATCGGATCTCTTCCGCGGCCCTTGAGACCTTTACTTGACTTCACTGAGCGAATCGCGTAACTTCGGCCTTGTCATGAGACTTTTTGCATTTCTCGCGCTGGCCACGTTCGCACTCGCCGCACCCAAGATCGAAACCGGCTCCATTAACGGCGCCGCCTTCCGTATCGACGTCCCTGAGAACTGGAACGGCGGACTGGTGGTTTACTGCCACGGCTACAGCCCCAAGCCAGGGACCTATAACGACCAAAAACTGGCGCTGCAACTAGCAGTGTTCACCGACCAGGGCTACGCCGTCGCGCAATCCGGCTACGCCACCGGCGGCTGGGCAATTCAGGAAGCCATCGTCGACACCGAAACTCTGCGGCGCTACTTCGTCGCGAAATACGGCAAGCCGAAAGAGACTTACATCACCGGACATTCGATGGGCGGATTCCTCACCATGATGACCATGGAAACGAATCCGACCGTCTACGACGCCGGCATGCCTATGTGCGGACCGCTCGCCGCCCCCGTGTCATTCATGTCGCGCGGCGCCTTCGACGGCATGGTGTTGTTCAACTATTACTTCCCGGGAATTTTGCCCGATCCGATGAAGATTCCCGCGGACTTCGTCAATGATCGCGCGCTGCAGGACAAAATCGAGAAGGCACTCGACGCCGCGCCGGAGAAAGCCGCTGCGTTGCGCCGCCAGAACAATCTCAAGAACAATAAAGATCTGGCCTCGACCATGGCGTTCGTGTCGTACCTTATCAAGGAATTGCAGGATCGTTCGGGCGGCAATCCGTTCGATAACCGCAACGTGATCTACAATGGCACGCTCGACGACAACGCCGTGAACTCAGCCATCCCGCGTTACGCCTCCGATCCAAAAGCCATCGGGTATCTGCGCAGCTTCTATTCACCCACTGGCCGCATCCAGAAGCCCATGCTCGCAATCCACACCAGTTACGATCCCCTGGTGCCGGTCAGTATCCCCAACACCTACGAATCGACCACGCAGGACGCCGGCACCAATGCGTTGTTCGTGCAGCAGTACGTCAAGCATGACGGGCATTGCGCCATCACGCCCGGCGAAATCGCCAGCGGTTTCTCGCAGTTGCGCACCTGGAAGTCAACGGGTGTGCGACCGCCTGCGGGCGAGGTTCCTGCGCGTGCGGCGAAATCCTCCGGGGGCGCGAACTAGTTCTCAGGATGATATCCTGAGCGCCGGTCGGTAACGGGTGCTTCCCGAGCGCCTGGATCATGCCTTGAGCCGAATGTCTAAGACTTGCGCATTCCTTGTCCTCGTGCTCTGCACTGGGTGCGGCCAGCGGAAGTCCGCTCAAGCACCAGCCCAGCACTCCCTTCCCGCAACCGAAATTAGTGTCGCGGACCCGGTTTACAAATCCCGCTTGCTGCGCGGATTTTTCGACGGCACTTCGGCCTGGAAGTGGTCCGACTGGAGTTTTGCAGTCTCGCTCGACGTGCCCGAGCCCGTACAGCCGACCATTCTTCTGCTGGATTTCGCGGTGCCGGATGAGCTCATGAGCCAGGTCAAGGGCTTTACGTTGACCGCCACGGTCAATGGCGAGAAGGTTGGGAAAATCCAGTACGAGAAGGCCGGCAGAGCCCAGTTCGCATACGGGGTTCCCGCAGCCGCGCTGAAACGCTCTCCGGCGGAAGTTGAATTTACGATGGACCAGACTGCCAAGTGGCCGGATGGACGACCGCTGGGGCT
>DASYPO010000195.1:0-4079 GCA_036006545.1 Bryobacteraceae bacterium | reverse complement strand
GCGACGAACTGCACGATCTGCTGACGCATTACGCAGGTCGTCCGACGCCGTTGTATTTCGCAAAACGGCTGAGCGAAGAACTGGGCGGCGCGAAGATTTATCTAAAGCGCGAGGACCTGCTGCACACGGGCGCGCACAAGATCAATAACTGTCTGGGGCAAGCTTTATTGGCCCGGCGCATGGGCAAGAAACGCATTATCGCGGAAACGGGCGCGGGACAACATGGCGTCGCGACGGCTACCGTGTGCGCATTGTTCGGGCTCGAGTGCATCGTTTACATGGGCGAAGAGGACATGCGGCGGCAGAGCCTCAACGTGTTTCGCATGCGCCTGCTGGGCGCGAAGGTGGTGAGCGTCACCAACGGGAGCCGCACGTTGAAAGACGCGATCAGCGAAGCGATGCGCGATTGGGTTACCAACGTCCACGACACGCATTACCTGCTGGGGTCGGCGCTGGGAGCGCATCCGTACCCGATGATGGTTCGCGATTTCCATCGCGTGATCGGCGAAGAGACGCACGCTGAGATTCGGCTGCGCGAGCACCGGCTGCCGGAGGCGGTGTTCGCATGCGTAGGCGGCGGCTCGAATGCGATTGGAATATTTCATGCATTTCTGGATGACCTGCACGTGAAGCTGATCGGCGTGGAAGCCGGCGGGCGCAGCGACATGTTGGGCGAGCACGCGGCGCGATTCTCCGGCGGTTCGCCGGGGGTGCTGCACGGTGCGCACAGTTACTTATTGCAGGATTCTGACGGGCAGGTTTCGCTGACGCATTCGGTTTCGGCGGGACTGGATTACGCGCTGGTGGGTCCGGAGCACGCGTATCTGCATGACAACCATCGTGCCGAATACGTATCGTGTTCGGACGCGGATGCACTCAAAGCCGCGGTGCGATTGTCGCGAACGGAAGGAATTATTCCCGCGCTCGAATCGGCGCACGCGGTGGCGGAAGCGATCAAGCGCGCGCCGTCGGCGCACGGTCAGATTTTCATCGTGAACCTTTCGGGGCGCGGCGATAAGGACACGGGAATTTATCGCGAGAATCTTCCTGAGTTGGAAGCGGAATGAGTGCGCCGACGCGAGTTCAAGCGCTATTCGACGGGCTGCGCGCCAAGAAACGCGCGGCGCTGATCGGATATTTGACCGCGGGAGATCCCGCGCCGGAGCGAACGCCGGAGTGGATCTGGGCGCTCGAACAAGGCGGCGTCGACCTGATCGAGTTGGGCGTGCCATTCTCCGACCCGATTGCGGACGGCCCGGTGATCCAGCGCGGATCGGATCGCGCACTGAAGGCGGGGATGAGTGTCGCGAAAGTTCTGGAGATCGCGCGCAAGGTGCGCGAACGGTCGGCGGTGCCACTGATCCTGTTCACGTATCTGAATCCGGTGCTGCGGTACGGGCTCGATAAATTGGCGAGCGATGCGAAGGCCGCGGGGATCGACGGCTGCCTGCTGACGGATTTGAGCGTGGAAGAAGCGGCAGCGTACAACGGCGCGATGCGTGGCGCGGGCCTCGATACGGTATTTCTGGCAGCGCCGACGTCGACACCGGAGCGGATGGAGCTGGTGGCGCGATATTCAACGGGGTTCGTGTACTTGGTTTCGCGGACGGGCGTGACCGGTGAACGCGCGTCGGTTTCGGATGCGCTGGGGCCGCTAATTGCGTCGATGCGTAAGATCACCGAGCAGCCGTTGTGTGCAGGATTTGGAATTGCGACGCCGGAGCAAGCGGGGCAAGTGGCGCGCATGGCGGACGGCGTGGTGGTGGGCAGCGCGATCGTGCGCATGATCGAACAGGGCTCGAGCGCGTCCGAACTGGAAGCGTTCGCAAGATCATTGCGACAGGGTATGGATACGGTCGCATGATTCCGAAGCGTCTCGAAGAATGCCGCAAGTTGATTGACGGGATCGACGTGCGGATTCTCGAGTTGCTGAATGAGCGGACGCGTGTAGTGGAGGAAATTGGACGCATCAAGCAGGAATTGGGTTTGCCGATTTACGAACCGCGCCGCGAGGACGACGTGTATCGCAACATTGTGGAGCACAATCAGGGTCCGCTGACGGCGGACGGCTTGAAGCGGATATTCGAGCGCATCATTGACGAAATGCGCAGCCTTCAAAAAATGCGGCGGGAGTTACAGGAGCACGGAGATAAAGGGCCGCGAGGCCCGGTTTAGTCGGGAGATGACATGTTAGTGGTGATGCAGCAGGGCGCTTCGGAAGCGCAGATCCAGGGCGTGATCAATCGTTTGGTGGGTATGGGTTTCACGGTGCACCGGTCGACCGGGGTGGTGCACACCGTGCTCGGCGGCGTGGGTCCCGTGGAGGATTTCGATCCGGCGAATTTTGAGGCGATGGAGGGCGTGAAGGAATGCCACCGTATCGTCTCGCCCTACAAACTGGTCAGCAAGAATTGGCGGCCGCAGGGAACGGTGGTGAAGATCGGGAGCGTCGAGATCGGCGGCAATCGTGTGGTCACTATGGCGGGGCCGTGCAGCGTAGAGAGCCGCGAGCAGATCGAGCAGGTGGCCGATATCCTAGCGGAGGCTGGCGCGCAGGTGATGCGCGGGGGTGCGTTCAAGCCGCGTTCGTCGCCATACAGTTTTCAGGGGATGGGCGAAGAGGGATTGAAGCTGATGCGTGCGGCGGCCGATCGTCGCGGTCTGCTGGTGGTGAGCGAGGTGATGGACCACACGCAGATTCCCCTTTTAACCACTTACTCGCACATTTTGCAAGTGGGCGCGCGCAACATGCAGAACTACAATCTGCTGCGCGAGTTGGGACATCTGAGGCATCCGATTCTGCTGAAGCGCGGCATCGCGGCGACGATCGAAGAGCTGTTACTGGCCGCAGAATACATCATGAGCGGTGGGAATTACGACGTGATTCTGTGCGAGCGCGGCATCCGGACTTTTGAAACATACACACGAAATACGATGGATGTTTCGGCGATTCCGGTGGTGAAGAAACTGTCACACCTGCCGATCGTGGGCGATCCTTCGCATGGGACGGGTCGTCGGGATCAGGTGCTGCCGATGGCGCGCGCAGCGGTGGCGGCGGGCGCGGATGGGTTACTGGTCGAAGTGCATCCGGATCCCGACCGCGCGGTGAGCGACGGCGCGCAGACCCTGAATCCCGCGCAATTCACGGAGATGATGCGGCAAGTGAAAGCGATCGCGGCGGCGATCGATCGAACGGCGTGAGTACAGGGGCCAGGGGCCAGGGGCCAGGGGCCAGCATCGCCACCGCGGCGATCGTCGGGGTGGGGCTGATTGGGGGGTCGTTCGCACTCGCGTTGCGAAAAGCGGGGTTCGCGGGGCGGATTATTGGCGTTAGTTCGCCGCAGTCGATTCGCGCGGGGATCGAGCGCGGGGCGATTGACGAGGGAATGCCGCTCGCGGAAGCTGCTGCGCAAAGTAATTTGATCTATCTGGCGCGGCCGATCAGCGGAATTCTGGAAGTGCTGGGAGAGATCGACGCGCATGTGCGGCCGGGAACGCTGATCACCGACGCGGGAAGCACCAAGGCGGCGATTTGCGAGCGGGCCGCGGCGTGCGTGCGGCGCGGGCGATTCGTCGGCGGGCATCCGATGGCCGGGAAAGAAACGCGCGGCGCGAGTGAGGCGGACGCGGATTTATTTCGCGGGCGGCCGTACGTGTTGACGTCGCGATCGGGGGAGCTGGAGCCGTGGCTGGAAAAGATGGGCGCGCGGGTCGTCATTCTGGATGCGGCGGAGCACGATCGAATGGTCGCGATGGTGTCGCATTTGCCGCAGCTGATTTCGACCGCGCTGGCGTCGGTGCTGGGCGATGAATCGAAATCGGCGAGTGTTGCGGGGCCGGCGGCGATGGATCTAACGCGGCTGGCTCTGAGTCCCTACGATATTTGGCGTGATATTTTCGCGACGAATGCGGGGCCGATCGATGCGGCGCTGAGTGGGTTTATCGAAAAGCTGGAGATAATCCGTGCGGAGCTGGGTGGTGCGGGGCTGGAGGGGGAGTTCGGGAGAGCGGCAGCGGCGAGAAAACAATTAGCCGCAGTTGGACGCAGATAAACGCAGATAAAAAGCGCCATAATATTT
>DASYPO010000194.1:0-4648 GCA_036006545.1 Bryobacteraceae bacterium | reverse complement strand
CTGACCATCGCGCTGGATCGCGCCAGCGGCAAGATTCTGTGGCGCGGAGAAATCGCGCGCGCCCGTAAGGACCGTCATCACGACAACAACAATCCGGCGTCGCCCAGCGTCGCGGCCGATAACGAAAACGTGTACGCTTTTTTCGCCGATTACGGCGTGGTTTCGTATAGTGTGGCGGGGAAAGAACGCTGGCGCGCGCCGCTGGGACCGTTCCGCAGTTTTCACGGAATGGGAGCGTCGCCGGTGCTGGCGGGTCGTACTTTGCTGGTCAATTGCGATCAGGACGTCGGGTCGTTCCTCGTGGCGCTGGATACTACAACCGGCAAGGAGCGCTGGCGGCGCGATCGCACCGATCACCCTGGTAACGGCTATTCCACGCCGCTCGTGAGCGACACAGGCGATCAAGTGATCGTGCTCGGACCCAATCAATTGACCGCCTACGCGGTCGCGACAGGCGAGGCCATCTGGTGGTTCAGCGGGCTCCCGCGGCAGCCCAAAGGCAGCCCCATTCTCGCCCGCGACGCGGACGGAAAGCCGCTGATCGTGGTCAGCGTGCAAACCGGCGGCGACGAACAGGGCGGCCCTGGGCGCTTTCCCGGCTGGAAGCAGGTGCTCCCGATGCTCGATACCAACAAGGACGGCAAAGTCACCAAGGAGGACCTCACCGGTCAGCTGGCGGGGTTCATCGAGCCGTTCACACAGGCCGACGCCAACGGCGATGGTGAATTGTCGGAGAGCGAGTGGATCACCTACTGCAACAACCCAACGAATACGTTGGTCGCGTTCCGCCCCGAAGGTCGCGGCGATCTTTCGACGAAAGCATTGTGGCGTCTCGCAAAAGGGATTCCCAACGTCCCGTCGCCGCTGATTTATCAGAACGTGCTCTACATCATCAAAGAAGGCGGCGTTCTCACCAGCCTGAATCCGCTCACTGGCGAAGTTTTGAAGCAGGGGCGCGTCACCGGCGCACTGGATGCTTACTTCGCGTCGCCGGTGGCGGCCGATGGCAAGCTGTACCTCACCAGTCACGCCGGACACGTCGCCGTGCTGAAGGCCGGGGCGCAATGGGAAATCCTGGGCGTCAACGATATGGCGGAAGAATGTTTCGCCACGCCCGCGCTGGACGACGGCCGCGTCTACGTCCGCACCCGCACCACGCTATACTGCTTCGGAACGATCGCTCCTTAGCTCCTTCATGATTGAAGTCCAGGATCTCTGCAAAGCTTTCTCCGATCCCAAGCGCGGCACGCGCCTAGCTGTCGATCACGTGAGCTTCAATGTCCGTAAAGGCGAAGTCTTCGGACTGCTCGGACCCAACGGCGCCGGCAAGACGACGACGCTGCGGGTTCTGGCGACACTGCTCAAACCGTTGTCGGGCACGGCTCGCTTGAATGGGCGCGACATCCACACGGAACCGCAGAAGGTTCGCGAACAGATTGGATTTTTGTCTGGTGATATGGGTCTCTACGGCCGCCTGACGCCCCGCGAAATCCTCGATTTTTTCGGCAGGCTCAACGGCATGGACACCGCCCGGCGCGAGTCGCGCATCCGCGAACTTACCACGCTGTTCGAGATGACCAGCTTCGCCGACGTACGCACTGACAAACTTTCTACCGGCATGAAGCAGAAGACCGCGATCGCGCGGACTATGCTGCACGACCCTCCGATCCTGATTCTGGATGAACCCACGTCGGGGCTCGACGTCCCCACTGCGCGCACCATCGAGACCGCCATCATGGATGCCAAGCGCGCCGGCAAGTGCATCCTCTACTCGACTCACGTCATGGAGGAAGCAGAATATCTTTGCGATCGCATCGGCGTCATCAGCGACGGCAAAATGAAAATGATCGGCACCATGGCGGAGTTGCGCGCCGCCACCGGGAAGCAAGGACTGCGCGAGATTTTTCTGGACCTGTTGGGACTTCCGGCGTAGGAGATCGATGCGATTCCCCATTCTTCAAGCCATCTTCCGCCGAGAAATGCTGGATATGTTCCGCGATCGCCGGACCATGATCAGTATGGTCGCCGTGCCGCTACTGGTAATCCCGCTGATGCTGACCGTGATGACGAGAGTCATTTCACGAGTCGAAAAGAAAGCCGGGGACGAGGCAAAGAATCTTGCCATCGCCGTGCACGTGACCACGCCATCGGTGCGTGCCGCCATCGAAAAGCTGGGGCTCAAACTGAACTCGCGAGATGACTTCAAAGAGGCCATCGAGAAAAAGGAAATCGGCGCGGCGGTGCAGGAAACCGCGGGTACGCCGCCGCAACTGCTGATTTTTGTGGATCGGTCTAATCCGACGTCGAGCGCCGCGGGCGACCTGATTCGCACTGCGCTGACCGATCTGAAGGATCAGCAGATTCGCGAAAATTTGCGCAATTCAGGCATTCCTGAGACGGTCCTGAATCCTTTCACGATTAAGCGCGAAAATATCGCGGGTGAGCGTAAGATGGCCGGTGCCGCGTGGGGCAGCATGCTGGGCTACGTGCTGCTGCTGCTGATGTTCACAGGCGGCATGTATCCGGTGATCGACATGACCGCCGGGGAAAAAGAGCGCAAAACCCTGGAAGCATTTCTGGCCTCGCCCGCTGCACGCCGCGAAATCGTGGTCGGCAAGACGCTGGCGGCGATGACCGCGATTTTTCTTACCGCCGCGCTAACGCTGGGCAGCATGGTCTTCTCTCTGAAAAACGCAAATTTCGGCGGACGATCTGCGGAGGTGTTCGGCACGATTCCGTTGGACACGCATACTCTCACACTGATCATCGTGACACTGATCCCGCTGGCGATCTTCGCCGCGTCGGTAATGTTCGCGATCGCATTATTCGCCCGGAGCTTCAAGGAAGGACAGAGCTACCTGACGCCTTTGGCTTTGTTGGTAATTTTCCCGGCGCTGATGGGCGGATTTCCGGGATTCGAAATCACGCCGGTGCTGTGCCTGATCCCGATTTTCAACGCCAGCCAGATCATTCGCGGCATTCTGCTGGGCGATGTGTCGATGACCAACTTCGCGATCACAACGGCGGCGAATCTGGTCTACGCAGGGATTGCAGCCGTGATCGCCACCCGAACCTTCGAGAACGAAAAAGTTCTCTTCCGTTCTTAGGTTTTATCTGCGTCCATCTGCGTTTTATCTGCGGCCAATTTGGCTTTGGAACTTCGGCGGCGTCGCGCCATCCGCGAAATCGAAACCCGTCAGAAACGCAAGCTTTAGAATCTTTTCCATCTTCACGTAGTTGATCTTCTCCGCCGTGTCCGTGGTCTGGTGATAATCCGGATGGAACCCCGTGAACCACCAGAATGCCGGGATATCGTGCATCAGGAACGGATATTGATCGCTCCGGAACAGCACATTTAACACCGTGTCCTCGTCCCACTTGTAGTTGAGCGCGAGGCCGACCATATTGTTGTTACGCTCAGCGATCGCTTTGTAATCGGGACTGTACTTCGCGCCGATCAGGTTCAACTCGTTGGAGGTGTCCTCGCCGATTTCGATCAGCCCGTTGGTCTGATTGCTGGGCGCTTCGTTGCGTCCGATCATGTCGAAGTTGATCACCGCGCGCGTGGTCGCGAGCGGCCGCAGCGGATGCATGCAGTAGTAATACGATCCCAGCAGTCCGCGTTCCTCCGCCGCAAACACGATGAACAGCAGCGAGCGCCGCGGCTTGATCGGATTCTTGGCGAACGCGCGCGCTAGCGCCACCACGCCTACCGTGCCCGATCCGTTGTCGTCCGCGCCATGAAAAATCCCACCATTGGGAGCCGGGCCGTCGTGATCGTAATGCGCGCTGAACACGACGGTCTCCGCGGCGAGCGCTGGATCGCTACCCTCGATCACTCCGGCGACGTTATAGGAATTCGCAACGCGTCGCGCGGTCGTCGCCGTGTGTAGCGCGACCTCGATACCGCTCAGTTTGAGCGGCTGCGGCTTGAGTGTGGAATCGATCTCGGTTTGAATCTCCCCCGGCTTGCGCTCGGTGACGCTGAGGAGTTGCTCGCCGAGCTTGTCGTTGACGTTGAACACCGGAATCGATCCGTCGTCGGCCAGCGCCTGCTGCGGTCTGAGGGGAGCGCCAGCCTGCTTGCCTTTCCCCTGCTTGTCCGCTCCACGCCCGGCTCCGCCCTGACCCGCTGCCCGGCCGCGCGTCAACCCTGGCGGATGATTCGGATCCGGCATGATCAAGAGCGCCACCGCGCCGTGTCGCGCAGCGTTAGTCATTTTGGCGCGGGTGTTGGCATAGCGCGTGTTGCCCTTACCGTTGAAGATCGAGCGCGCGTCGTCCTCCTGCGGCTCGTGATTAAACACCAGGACGATCTTGCCGCGCGCGTCGAGCCCTGCGTAATCGTCGTAGCGCAGCTCCGGCGCGGTGATGCCGAATCCGGCGAAGACCACCTGCGCTTTGACATCGCCCGGATTGGGGAAATTGCTGGTTGCATCGGGCGCGTGAAACACTTCCTCTTTTCCGCTAATGCGCAACGTGAGGCTATTTGCCTGTCGATCCGCCCGGTAATCGATCAGTGGTACCGGCTGCAAATACGAATCGCCCGCGATGGGCTTGAGTCCGGCCTTCTTGAATTCGGCCGCGATCCACTTAATCACCAGGTCGGATCCGGGCGCGAGTGACAACCGACCTTCGAACTGATCGG
>DASYPO010000193.1:0-17351 GCA_036006545.1 Bryobacteraceae bacterium | reverse complement strand
TGCATCGCGACGAAACGCTGGATGTCGATTCGCTGCCGATCAAGTATTGCGCGTATACGCCGTGCTTTCGCAGCGAAGCCGGATCGTACGGTCGCGACGTGCGCGGGATCATTCGGCAGCATCAATTTCAAAAAGTCGAGTTGGTGAAGTTCGCGCGGCCGGAATCGAGTTACGACGAGTTGGAATCGCTGACTCGTGACGCCGAGGATATTCTGGTTCGACTGGGCCTGCCTTATCGGACGGTAGTGCTGTGCACCGGCGACATGGGGGCCAGTTCCGCGAAAACCTACGACATCGAGGTCTGGCTGCCGGGGTTGAACGAGTACAAGGAGATTTCCTCGTGCTCGAATTTCGAGGCGTTCCAGGCACGCCGCGCCGGCATTCGCGCGAAAGCGGGCAAGGAAAAGGCGGGCTACGTTCACACCTTGAACGGGAGCGGCCTAGCGGTGGGACGCACCTGGCTCGCGATTCTTGAAAACTACCAGCAAGCGGACGGGTCGGTGTTGGTCCCCGAGGCGCTGCGGCCTTACATGGGCGTGGATGTAATCACGCGCCGGTAGTAAGAAGTGGCGGACAGGGGCCAGCAAGAAGTGGCCAGTGGTCAGTGGCCAGTTAAGGCAGGGGACAGCGGACAGCGGACAGGGGACAGCGGACAGCGGACAGGGGACAGCAAGACGTGGCCAGTGGTCAGTGGCCAGTAAAGACAAGGGACCCGAGAGATCACGGCATTCTTCCTGAAGCGGCTCTTGATTGTCGACGCAACGACGAACGTTGCGTCGTCCTGAACTTGTTCGATTCCGGCGGTATTCTCTTGAGTTTTTTCCTAAACGACTAATTCTTCACCGAGCTTTTGGAACTGACAAGGGTGCATCGATTGTCTAGCTCTCGGAAGCCTCACCTTTGCGGAGTGCACAAATACAGAATGCGCTCAGCCTCGCGGGTTCGGTAGGGTACTCCCCGGGCACATTGGTGATTGTTCGCGTCGACCTTCAGAAATATCCGCTTCCATTTCCGTAACTTCGCGGTTTGAGCCACCGCTGCGCGTTCGGATCGCCTCCTAGAATTAGGCCGCGAGGAGGGAAAGCCGAATGCTCAGCTTGAAACGTGTGGCGGTGGCGCTGGTGGCGCTGGCCTGGAGTGCCTGGGGTCAACCGGCGCTGACGACGATTAACGACATTCTCTATAGCGCCAATGGGCAGCGTTTCACGGGGACGTTGTTTGTCAGCTGGAACAGTTTTCAGGCGGCGGACGGATCCAACATCGCCAGCTCGACCATCACCAAACAGATCGTGAACGGCGCGTTGAAGATACAACTTACGCCGACGACCAACGCATCGGCGGGCGCTCAGTACACGGTGGTCTACAACAGTCGCGGACGGACGCAGTTCACCGAAATCTGGGCGGTGCCAACCAGCAGCGTGCCGTTGCGCGTTCGCGATGTTCGGATCGCAGCGGGCACCGTGATCGGTCCGGAACCGGTGACGAGTCCGGTGCAGATCTCGGACGTGGTGGGCCTGGTGAATGAACTTGCGGTGCGGCCGATGAAGGGCGTGAGTTATTCGATCGGACGCACGGCCATCATCAACCAAGCGGGTCAGATCGACGGTGCAGCGGGCAACCTGGGGGATTGCGTGCGTGTCGACGGCAGTTCGGGACCGTGCGGGAGCGGGGGCGGCCTAGTGCCGCAGTTTGCCGATGGCGAGACGCCGGCGGGCGTGATCGACGGCTCCAACACGAGCTTTCTTCTAAACTTTGCCCCGACACCAGCGGCGAGCCTGGAACTGTATCGCAACGGCCTGCTACTGAAACCCGGCGTGGATTTCGGCTTATCGGTTCGAACCGTGACGTTTTTCGTTGCGTCGACACCGCAAGCGGGCGATCTGCTGCAAGCGAATTATCGCTTCGGGGACCCGACCAACCCGCTGGGCAGCCTGACGAGTTCGCAAGTAGTCTGCAGCGGCGTGGGCGGGAGCACCTCCGCCACCGCCTCGACACAGTTGGGGAGTTGCACGCTTCCGGCGGGGTTGATCGGCGCGGGTGACCGGATCGAAGTTCGATTCCAATACGCGCACGTGGGCGCGTCGGTCGGATTCACGGGCGAGGTTCGTTTCGGGGGGGCGACCCTGGTTTCGCGGGCGGCGGGATCAGGAGAAACGGCATTTGTGGGCCGAATCGAGTTGGGAGTTTATGCCGGCGGCCAGGCCTGGAACCTGGAAAGCTGGGGCAGCGGCTTAAGCCTCGCGACCGGCGCGGGGGTCGCCGGTCAAGATACCAGCCAAGCGGTGACGATTTCGTTGCGAGGACAAATGGCCAGTGGAACTACAGACAGTTTGGTACTACGAAATTTCACTGTGGTGCGCTTTCCAGCGCAGACAAATCCCTAGGTGAAATAACCTATTAATATCAGCTTGTGGCTTTCGAAAATGGCTTTTTAAGGCCTTGCCAGACCGCGGGCTACGGTCAATTTAGGGTTGTGATGGCCAAAACTTTCGGCCATGATGTTTGCAGTAGTTCAGTCTACGACCGAGAGGACAGCAGTATGGTGAACATGGGCTACCGCCTGCAGTTTCTGTGGACTGACCGAAAAGGTCAGGATCTCCTGGAGTACGCTCTAATCGTCGGATTGGTGGCGGTTGTGGTGGCGGGCTTCCTGCCGCCTGCGCTTATGCCCTCAATCAGCACTATCTTTTCAAAGGTCATCTCGGGTTTTAATGCGAGCTGACGTGGTAGCGTAAGCACGCGAATTGCGAGCCGATTCCGGTCGCGAGAAATCTTTCCTTCCTATTCTGCAGTAGCCGCGCAGTCCAATCCGTCATTCCTCCGTCCACGATCGGATACCGATTTCCGTCCGGCGCCTGGGGTGAGATTCTCAGACAGACGCCGGCATAATACCCTGCGCCTTCCAGTCGCGACAGGTTGAATCGAAACTCGGCCTCGGGATATTCGCGCCGAAGTTGTGGAAACAGACGCGTATTGATCAACGCGAGGTCGTCGGACTGGGGATCGGACGTAGTGGTGGGGAGTTCGACGCCGCGCTCGGCGAGGAATCGCTCCGCCGCGCCGGGCTGGTGCGCGTGCGCGTGACGCCTTACTTCATCCCAGGAAATTCCTTTGGATTCGAGCAGCTGGTGAATGAGCCGGGTGTCGGAGAACTCGACGACGGGGCACTTAAGGGCGAACCCCCGCGCATTGAGGGTTCGGAACAAGTTCAGATAAAAGCGCAGGTGCCGACTGAGCGCGTCGGCCTCGAAGGAAAACGAACCCGAATCGCGCGCGGCGGTGGCGAGCGCAAATAGTCGGAAGTGCGGCGAGAAACCGGGGACGTCGAAGGGCTGCAATCGGAGCACGCGCTGGCTGGCACAGAGATTCACGGCGGATTGGCCGCGCTTGCGGCGGCGAGCGGCTTCGAGTGCGAGCGCGCTGGTGGGGTCGCCTGAGACTTCGACGCCACGCAGCGCGGAGAGCACGTTGTTCTGGTCGATGCCGCCGAGGGTGCGCTGCAGGCCCAGCGGGTCGACCGGCGAGAGGTCGAGCGCGGTGAACTCGGCGGCGGTTTCAAGTGCGGCACGGTCGAATTCGTGAAGGACGCGCGCGTCGATGGCGCAGGGGGAGGTGAGCGATGTCGAGGTGTCCCAGGTCGATCCCGACCACTGGAACTTCGTTCCGCCTGCCGCGCCGCGAATCAGGTCCGCGGGCGAATGGCGCCGCGCGCGAAAGATTTCGAGCAGCAGCGAGTTCAGGTCGCTAGGGGAAAGGCGGGCGAGTCGATCGTAGAGGTCGGGGATACCGGTTTGGGCGACGATGCGGGCGAGGATGGGTGATGATTTGCTCATGACTGGCGGGACGACGGCGTCCCGCGCGGACCAGGGGGTCCGCCCTCCAAACTAGTCGAGGTACTTTTTCAGGTCGGGATTGAGCTGGGCCTGAATCGGGGGAGTGTTCAGATTCAGGAGATCGACCAGCGTCGGCGGCAGATTGTTGATTTTCACCACGGCCTTCCCATTAAGCTTGTCGACGGCGGCCTGCACCGCTTCCCGGCCCATGCGGAAGGGATCCTGAACCACCAGCGAATCGATGACACCCGCTTTCAGATCCTCGATCAGAGTGGGGCCGGAATCGAAGCCCACCAATTTCACTTTGCTCTTGCGATCCTTGATGGCCTGCGCGGCGCCGATGGCGCTGGATTCGTTGGACGCGAAGATACCGTCGAGGTCGGGGTTCCCGGTAAGCATGTTCTCGGCTTTCTGTAGCGACATCGCCACTTCGGCCATGCCGTACTGTTTGTCGACAATCTTGATACCGGGATACAACTTTTTAGTCTGATCCTCGAAACCCTGCTCGCGCGCCATGGTCGAGGCGCCACCGGGCATGACGGCGACGATCGCCACCTTACCTTTTCCGTTCAGGATTTTCGCCATGCGGTCGGCGGCGACTTCGCCAGCGTGATAGTTATCGGTCGCGACCTGCGCGACGAATTGGTCGGTGTCGATCCCCGAATCGAAAATGATGACGGGGATATTCTCGCGCGCGGCGCGCTCGACCACACCGACCATCGCTTTTTTGTCGATCGGCGCGAGAGCGATCGCGTCGACGTGGCGATTGATCATGGCGTCGACCACTTTAAGCTGGCCGGTGTAATCGGTTTCGCCGGCGGGGCCGTTCCAGATGATCTCGACGCCGGTCTCGCGGCTTGCAGCAACTGCACCGGCGTGCACGGATTGCCAGAAGATGTGCGAATTGCCTTTGGGGATCACCGCGATGGTCTTCTTGTGATCGCGGTTACAGGCGCTGGTGAAAATCGCGAGGACGGCGAGTGCGACTAGCAATCTGTTGTTCATGAGGTTTATGGAAACGACCTCGGAGCGGTGACCGTCTGCCAGCCCTCGCCATTAAGCGCTTTGAGAAACGCCACCAGATCCTTCTTATCCTGCTCGGTCAGTTTCAACGGCTTCATCTTGGGGTCGAGGTTGGGATTCGGAGTGCCGCCTTTATCGTAGAATTCGACCACTTCCTCAAGCGTCTTGATGCTGCCGTCGTGCATGTAGGGAGCGGTGCGTGCGATGTCGCGGAGCGTGGGCGTTTTGAACGCGCCGAGATCGCGCGGATCCTTGGTGACCTCACTGCGGCCGGGATCGGGATTCGGCCGGTCCATGCCGACGCCCAAGTTGTGATAGGAGTTCGAAGTGAAGTTGATGCCTTCGTGGCACTGATCGCACTTGGCTTTGTTGACGAAGATATCCAGGCCGCGGATCTGCGAAGGAGTGAGCGCGGTTTTCTGCCCGGCCTTATAGCGATCGTAGGGTGAGTTGCCGGAGAGGAGTGTCCGCTCGAACGTCGCAATGGCCTGCGCGACCTGATCAATATTGACTTCGGGCGATCCGAAAACTTTCTCAAATCGCGCGCGATAACCGACGATCATGTTCAGCTTGCTGACTACGCCGTCGTGCGTGTGAGCCATCTCGATGGGATTCGCCATGGGCCCTTTGGCTTGATCTTCGAGCGAAGCGGCGCGGCCGTCCCAGAACTGGGCCAAGCTGTAGGCGCGATTCAAAGTGGTCGGGGCGCTGCGATTGCCGCGCTGGCCGCCCATGCCCTTTGAATTCGGCTGACCATCAGTGAAGGCGTGTTCCGGACTGTGACAGGACGCGCAGGAAATTGAATCGTCTTTCGACAAACGCGGGTCGAAGAACAGCAGCCGGCCCAACTCGACCTTTTCGGGAGAGTAGGGGTTATCAGCGGGCCATGCAATGGGCAACAGTCCCAGCGGTACGCGAAGCGTTGGAGGCGCGGCCTTACGATTGTCCGCGCCCGACAAGTTCGCCAGCGCCGCCAGACCGGCGAGAAAAATCGCCAGCGTGCGCACTGCTACTTTTTCGCGTAACCGCTGACGTAGAGCGCGTGGTAGCCGCTAAGGGACCAAGCGGTGCCGGTCACTTCCATGATGTGACCCGCGTGCTCGATAGCGGCGTTGCGGAAGGTACCCGCGCCGTCGCGCCGGGGATCGTGTTCCTCTTCCATCAACATGTAGACAGTGCCGTCCTGCGCCAGCAGGCCGATGGGCTGGCCGTTGCGGAAGCACTTCTGCGCGCAGTCGCGATGCTTGTCGCCGTGCTTGCCGATTTGCAGATAGCAGGAAAAATCGATAATTTCACCGGTGACGGTCTTGATGGTGGCGCCGGGATTCGGCTTGCCGTCGACTGCGGCGCCGAGCGTGGTCGCGCTCCAGGGTTGCGCGGGCTTTTCACCGAGTTTTCCATGAGGCGCGGCGTATGTGCCTTCGGTGACGGTCATCTGCGGCTGCAGAATTTTTGGCGAGACCGCCGGTGCGGCCTTTTTGTCGGCGGACTTGCCTTTATCTTGGGCGGACATCGTGAGGGCCAGCGCCAGCACGGCCCCGGAACCGAGAATGCGCTTTGTCAAAGTGGACATGCAGCTAGTGTATTCGATTCCAGGGCCGTTGGCGAAGGCTTCCGCCCGGCTTTGCACAACTTTGCAAGATTTCCCCACCCGGTAAATAGGGTGGGGCCGGGTCAAAGGACTCGGCGACCTTGCACCAGGCGGATGAGGATCATCGCAATCGCTAGAAATAGAAGGACATGGATGAACCCGCTAAGTGTATAGCTGGTCACCATGCCTAGGAACCACAGCAGAGCGAGAATTACAGCAATCGTCCAGAGCATACCGGCATCTCCTTTGCAGCCCGTTCGCCGGGCTCGCACCGTTTACTAGTGCAAGCGGTGGGCCAATGGAGTTGTCGCCTAACTGGCCATTTTGGGAAGCGGCGGCGGTTGCTCGGGCGCTGATGGGAACCAGGGCGTATCGGGAAGCCATTCGTCAGGATGCAGGACCAGGATGTCGCAGCGGGCGCGGTCGGAAGTGAGGCATTCGCGGCAGATGATATCGGCACGCGGATTGTCGAATTCGGATCGCTCGGGTTGGTAGCCCTCCTTGTAAAAGATGGACGGGGGGAGCGCGAAAACCTGGGTGAGCGCGGCGAGGTTGATCCGACAGGTCGCTTGCACAACGGGAGCGTAAGGCGATCCTTCGAGTAGCTGGACGTGGATGCCTGCGAGCCGCATGGCGCGTTCAATGGGCTCGAGGTGACGGCAGGACGCGGTCAGGTTGCAATCGGAAGCATAGGCCAGCTGCGCGGGAGACGGTTTGTGTACACGCGGCGCCGGCGGCGGAGTCGCGCGCCTGGCAAAGCGGAAGAAAAGGATCTGGTCGAGGGCGCTGAGAGTTGGCTTCCAGGGAGAAATCCGGAGGATCGCGCAGAAGAGCGCGATGGCGAGTACTGGGATGGCGATGCCGGCGATGAGGCCGAAAGTATTGTCCGAGATCGAGGGGACTCGCGGGCGGAGCCAGAATCCCAGTGGCAGCACCACGGTGAAGGCCGCAGCGACAGCGATCATACTGGCCCAGATAACGCGCAAGAGGCGATTATAGGTGGTGGCGGGGCTCTTGCGTGGGGGTTGCACATGGCAGGGTCGAAATAGGTACGCGACCCGGTGGGCCCAATTCGTCGTTCTCGAAGCCCGCACAACATCCGACTTGAACCTCGGCTGAAGCCGAGGCTGCGGGCTAAAGCCCGCGCCACAATGCTCGGACCTTTTTCATCCGTCTTCGCGGCGGAACGGCAAAGAGACGGGGACAAGTTCGCCTGCGCTACCTAAAGCAAAAACGGCCGGCGACCCCGTTTGCGGGTTAAGAAAAAGATCGCCTGCCCCGCAGGCAAACAAGGCAGGGTCGAAAATTGCCCGGGTGCTGGCAAACGGAAGCCGACGAGGGCGTCGGCTGCGGGCCAGGGGGCCCGCCCTCCACCGGGAAATGATTTTTCTTAGCTTTCGCGGATGACGGGCGATAAGATCGCCTGCCCCACAGGCAATATGACCGGGCACAAGATCGGCGGTCCTAGAGGCAAAAAACGGCAGGTGGCAGACCACCTGCCCCCACAGGTGACATGACGGGGGCCAGGATCGCCTTGCTCCACCGGCAAAACAGGATACAGGCGACAAGATCGCCTGCGTTACAAGCACTACAGCCGACGAGATCGCCTGCGCTACATGAGTAAGATCGCCTGGGCTAGCTAACCGGCGCAAAACATTGCAGTC
The DNA here is from genome assembly GCA_036006545.1 of Bryobacteraceae bacterium. Classification (GTDB taxonomy): domain Bacteria; phylum Acidobacteriota; class Terriglobia; order Bryobacterales; family Bryobacteraceae; genus Palsa-187. The sequence goes on along the minus strand of DASYPO010000193.1, from coordinate 9,240 downwards.
TAAAGGGTGAATGGAAGACAGCGACAGCGTAGCAGTCGCCAGGGTGAAGTCGGGCGACGGCGAAGCTTACCGCGGCCTGGTGGATCGTCACAGCCGTAGCGTCTTCCGCCTGGCGTTCCGGATGACCGGCAATGAATCCGACGCCGAGGACGTGGTGCAGGAGACTTTTATGCGCGCCTACAAACAGCTACATCGTTGGGAAGCGCGTTCGAGTTTTAGTACGTGGCTGTATCGCATCGCTGCGAATTATTCATTGGATCTGGTGCGCCGCCGGAAGCGGCACGCGGAGGTGGGCTTGGAAGAATCACGGGGCAACGGAGAGGACGCGACGGATGTGATCCGCGCGCTGCCTTCGACCGCGCCGGGACCGGAGCGGCTGATGATCAGCGGGCACGTGCAGGAGAAAGTGGCAGCAACTTTAAAGGAATTGAGCCAGCAGGAGCGGACAGCGTTCGTGCTGCGGCATTTCGAAGGGCAGTCGATCGAGGAGATCAGCGGGGCGCTGGGGCTTTCTTCGAACGCGGCGAAGCACAGTATTTTTCGGGCGGTCCAGAAGCTGAGGCGAGCGCTGGAACCGCTGGTAGGGGAAGCATCATGAAGCACCTGAATGAAGAGCAACTGGTTCTGTATTACTACGGCGAGGAAGCGGAAGGCCGGAGGTCGACGGGCGAATTATCGCAGGGAGTCGAGCAACACCTGGGCGCGTGCGAAGAGTGCCGCGCGGCGTATCACACTTTGCAGCGCGTGTTGAACTCGGTCGACAGCTTTCCGGTGCCGGAGCGAGCGGAAGATTACGAGACGCGTGTATGGAAATCGATCGAGGGTCACATTGGCAAGAAGCGGACGTTCAGCCGCTGGTTTAGCTGGCGTCCGCTGGCGCTGGCGGTGGCGATGGCTGCGATGTTGGTGGTGGCGTTCTATGCGGGACGTACGGTACGCAAGCCGGGAGCGGGCGTAGAGACCGCCGACGCCGGCCAAGTGCGCGAGCGCGTATTACTGGTGGCGGTGGGCGATCACCTGGAGCGGTCACAAATGGTTCTGGTAGAGCTGGCGAATGCGTCGACCGCGCGTAACGGTGGCAAGCTCGACATTTCCTACGAGACCCGCACCGCGGAAGACCTGCTGGAGGCAAATCGGCTGTATCGGCAGACGGCATCGAGCGCGGGCGATGTGGGAACAGCGGCGCTGCTGGAGGATCTGGAGCGGGTGCTGATCGAGATCGCGCACAGTCCGGCGGCGGTATCGACGAAGCAATTGGAAGAGTTGCGCGCGCAAATCGAGGATCGGGGAATTTTGTTCAAAGTGAAGGTGTTTGGATCGCAGTTGGAACAGAGGGAGTCGGCGCCGGTCAAGGGGCAGACGACGCTGTAGAAGGAAATCGAGTAGAGAGAATCGACTGAGGGGCGAGGAACAAATCATGAAACCAATTCGTAGAGGTCTGGTAGTCAGCATCATGGCGGCGGGAACATTCATCCCGGGGATGACACAGGGGCAGACGCCACCGCCTCCGCCTGCGACGCCACGCGCGGTGCCGGCGCCGGAGGCACCTGAAGCGCCCGTCGCGCCGACACCACGGCCGGCTCCGCGCGCTTACCGCGTGGGACCCGACGGTCTGGAGCCGGTAGAGGTATTGTCGCCGCGGGTGAGGGATGCGCTGGACTCTTTGTCGATCACGCCTGTGGCGCCGGGCGCCTACAGGCTGGGACTGGACGGTCTGGAACCGATGCCGGCCTTCCACTATATGGACGCCATGCCGCCAATGGCCGCAATGGCGCCCATGGCATTGAGCATCCCGCCGCTGCCACCCATGGAATTTGCGTTCGCGCCGCAGGCGTCGACGACGGCGCGGGAGCAGGCAGAGCGGGCGCGGGAGCAGGCGGACCGGGCGCGCGAGCAGGTCGAACGGCAACGCGAGATGATCGAGCGGCAGCGCGAAATGATGGATCGCAGCGCGGACACGTATCTCACGGGGAAGCGCGCCATCGACAACGGCGACTATGAGCGAGCCATTAAGTACTTCGATCGCGTGATTGAAGCCAAGGCCAACAACGTTGAAGGCGCCTACTACTTCAAGGCGTATTCGCTGAATAAGCTGGGCAAGCGCGACGAAGCATTGGCAGTGTTGGCCGAACTACCCAAACAGTTTCCGCAGAGCAAGTGGCTGAACGATGCACAAGCGCTGAAAGTGGAAATCCAGCAGCCGTCGCCAGACAGCGTAAGCAACGAGGAGCTGAAGCTGATGGCGCTCAATAGCCTGATGAATTCGGATCCGGAGCGGGCGGTGCCGTTGGTGGATAAGGTGATCACGGATCCGAAGAATCCAGTGCAACTGAAGCGGCGAGCTTTGTTCGTGCTGGCGCAGGCGCAGGGGCGTAACGAAAAGGCCCGGGAATTGATGGGCAAGTACGCCAAGAGCGCACCGAATCCGGACATTCAATACGCCGCCGTGACCTACCTGGGGCAGGATCGCAACAAGGCGAATCGCCAGATTCTGGTCGAGGTCTACGGGTCAACCAACGATCTCGCGATCAAGCGCAACGTGATCAAGAGCCTGGGTGATTCGAGGGATTCAGAGCACCTCCTGACGCTGGCCCGCGGCGAAGGCAACATCGAGCTGCGACGGGAAGCAATTCGCGGTTTGGGTAATGCGCAAGCTTCGGCCGAATTGTCGCAGCTATATGCCAGCGAATCCAACGCGGAACTGAAAGAAGCAATCCTGCGTTCGATGGGGAATTCCGGGGCAATCGACCGGTTGCTGGAATTGGCGAAGAACGAGAGAGATCTCAAGCTGCGAGCGGCCGCGATTCGCTACCTGGGCAATACACGGAAGGAAAAATCCGCTGACGCGTTGGCTGGCTTGTATGCCAATGAAACCGATAAGAACCTCAAGCTGGAATTGATGCGTGCGTTGGCCAACCAGAACTCGGGCAAGCAACTGGTGGATATCGCCAGGAGTGAGAAAGACCACGAGCTCAAGCTGGAGGTTGTGAAAAGGCTCTCGAACATGCGGAACAACAAGGAAGCTCAGGACTACATGATGGAGCTTCTGAACAAATGATTAAGCGCGCACAACGCAGCGGGGCGCGGGCCCGCTGGAACCATGAAGTGCGCGCCCCGCGCTGTGCGCGCCACGCAGCAGCCGCTTGGCTGACGCTGTTGATCACAGCAGGGCTCGGGGCACAGCCGGCCCAGCCCCGTCTGCAGAACGCGAAGCTCGAAACGCGCGCGGTGCAGGGGTCGCTCGACGCGACGTTCAAGGGGATCCTGGGATCGCAATCGGCGGCGGCGTGGATCGCGTACGCGGCTCCGATGATCCCGGGCGAACGGCAGATGTGCTGCTGGAACACCAGGAACGATGTGACCTGCCAGGGATGCTCGCTCGAACCGACACCGACCGGCACGCCGGCGTTCCCGAATCAGCCGGCGGCGGCGGTGAGGTTGGAAGGCGCGCCCGAATTCTTCGTGTTCTTCCGGGTAGAAGGCAATCAGGTGGGCAAGATCCGCACGTTCTCGATGGATTGCAATATCGACGCGGGCGGGTTGCAGGTGTTCTGGCTGACGGGCGTGAATGCGGCGCAGAGCGTGGCGCTGCTCGAATCGCTGATGCCGACCACCGATTTTCGCGAGGATCGACGCATGGTCGACAACGCGCTGAGTGCAATCGCGCTGCATAAGGATCCGGCGGCGGATGCGGCGCTCGATCGGAATGTCGTGGCGTCGAAACCGGAGCAGGTTCGCAGACAAGCCGCGTTCTGGCTGGGCAATGCTCGGGGGCAGCACGGCTATCAAACGCTGACCCGGTTGCTACGCGAAGATGCGAGCGAAGCGGTTCGCGAACATGCGGTGTCGGCGCTGGCGCAAAGCAAGGAGCCAGGCGCGATTTCGACCATGCTGACGGTGGCGCGCGACGATAAGTCGGCAAAGGTTCGCGGGCAGGCGCTGTTCTGGCTGGCGCAGCGGGCCGAGGCGCGCATTTCCGAGGACGCGATCCGCAGGGCCATCGAGCAGGATCCGGAGACCCAGGTCAAGAAGAGGGCGGTTTTCGCGCTGACGCAGATTCCGCACGGCGAAGGCGTGCCGATGCTAATCGAGGTCGCCCGCGGTCATAAAAACGACGCGGTTCGCAAAGAAGCGATGCAGTGGCTAGGCCGCAGCAAAGATTCTCGCGCACTAAAGTTCTTCGAGGACGTATTAAGGTAGGAGCCTCTGGCTCCCTTGGTTGCCGCGACGCGGATCGAAGCCTCAGCATTGATGTCGCGGCGGCGTGTTTGAGGTATTGAGTAACCGCGACCGACGATTCAAGTATCACCGACAAGGGGAAATTCGATATGCAACCGACCGAAGCCCGGCAATTGATTCATCTGGAAGGCCTTTCCAAGGTTTTCTACACCGAGGACATGGAGACGCACGCGCTGGTCAACGTCCACCTGGACGTGCGGCAGGGCGAATATATCTCGATCTCGGGGCCGTCGGGCTGCGGGAAGTCGACACTGCTTGCCATTCTTGGTTTGTTGGATTCGCCGTCGTCAGGCGATTACACCTTGAACGGCAAGCCGGTGTCGAACCTGAAGCTGAGCGAGCGCGCGCGGATTCGCAATCGCGAGATCGGTTTCATCTTCCAGGCGTTCAACTTGATTGGCGACTTGACGGTGTATGAAAACGTCGAGTTGCCGCTGACCTATCGCGGCATGCCGGGCGCGGAGCGGAAGAAGCGGGTGCACGATGCGCTGGAACGCGTGGGCATGTCGCATCGCGTGAAGCACTATCCGTCGCAACTATCGGGCGGTCAGCAGCAGCGCGTCGCGGTGGCGCGTGCATTGGGCGGCGATCCGTCGATTCTGCTGGCGGATGAGCCGACCGGGAACCTGGATTCGTCGAACGGCGAGGCGGTGATGGAACTGCTGCGTGAGCTGCATCGCGGCGGGGCGACGATTTGCATGGTGACCCACGATCCTCGGTATGCGCGCTGCGCGGACCGGAGTATTCAGTTGTTCGATGGTCGCGTGGTGGAAGAGCAGAATCAGCAGACTGCAGCGGTGGTGTAGAAAACTTCCTGGCAGGTGACGAGATCACCTGCCCCACAGTCTGCCGGACATCCGAAGAAACAGGCGACAAGATCGCCTGCGTTACGTCCGAACTGGCAGGTGAGGAGATCATCTGCCCCACAGGACTGGTCAACAAGATCACCTGCCCCACAAGCTAAACTCAGAGTATGGATTCTCGCCGGAATTTCCTCGGCAAAGTTACAGGTCTGGCTGGCACGCTGGCTGCGGTGCCCGCACAGGTTTTGGGCGCGAACGAGCGCGTGCGCGTCGGGTTCATCGGCTTTGGCGATCGCGCGACCGAACTGTTCCACAATCTCAAGGCTTGCCCCGAAACCGAAGTCGTGGGGTTCTGCGACGCGTACACCAAGCAGCTCGAACGCGCCAAGGGACTGGTTCCGACGGCCGCGACGTATCTCGATTACCGGCGGCTGCTCGATGACAAGTCGATCGACGCGGTGGTGATCGCCACGCCCCAGCACCTGCATGCCGAACATTTCTGCGCGTCGCTGGACGCGGGCAAGCACGTGTATCAGGAAAAGACGATGGCGTTCACAGTGGAACACGCCAAGCGCATGCGCAGCGCCTATAAGAAGGATGCGGGTAAGCACGCGGTGCAGATCGGCCACCAGGGGTGTTCATCGGGTCATGTGGCGGATGTGCAGCAAATGTTGTCCGATCCGCAGCGCATGGGCAAGATCACTGCGATCGACATGCACATGTATCGCAACACGCCGCACGGTAAGCCGCAGTGGTCGCGGCCGGCGCTGCTCACCAAGGACGTGAATCCCGAGAACGTGCTGTGGAAGTCGTTTCTGGGCGAGGCGCCGCAGCGCGAGTTCGATGCGAATCGCTTCATCCACTGGCGGTTCTTCTGGGATTATTCGGGCGGTAACGTGTACGAAAACATGTGCCACCAGCTCAGTTTCTGGTACAAATCGCTGAACCTGCAGATTCCCAAAGCGGTGACCATGACGGGCGGCATTTATCTGTGGAAGGACGGCCGCGAAGTGCCGGACACGATGAATGTCTCGATCGAGCAGCCCGAGGAGATCCTGATCAGTTGGGCTTCGGGATTCGGCAACAACAAGCTGGGCGTGAGCGAAGACGTGCTGGGCGATAACGGCACCATCGAGCGCACCAATCAGGTGCGCTACGTTCCGCAGAAGGTCACACGGCCGGAAGGCACGGAGATGCTGGGGCGGTCGACACAGACGCCGCACGTACACATGCAGAACTTCATCGACTGCGTGCGCAGCGGGAAAGAGCCGAATTGTCCATTCGATCTGGGCTTCCGCGTTTCGGTCGCGTGCCGGATGACGGTGGAGAGTTATCGGCAGGGCCGGACGATGCGCTGGGATCCGAAGAAGGAAGACTTCGGTTAGCCGCAGATGCACGCAGATACACGCACGTCTCATAGATGCTGGTCAGGGGTGTAAGCCGACGCATGGATTTCGGGTATACACCAGAACAAAATCAACTTAGGAAGAACATTCGGGAATTCGCCGAGGCGGAGATGCGCCCGCACGTTTCTGAGTGGGACGAGTCGCAGGAATTTCCGCTGGGCGTGTTCCGCGAGATGGGCAAGATGGGCGTCCTAGGCGCGGTGTTCCCGGAGGACTTGGGTGGGTCGGGCTACAACTACGTCGACTACTCGATCCTGATGGAAGAAGTCGCGCGCGTGGATCCGTCGATCGCGCTGAGCCTGGCGGCGCACGTTTCGCTGTGCACCAATCATATTTATCTGGCGGGGAATCGCGAGCAGCATGAGAAGTACATTCCGAAGCTCGCGTCGGGCGAATGGATCGGATGCTGGTCGCTGACCGAGCCCGAGGCGGGGTCGGACGCGGGGGGCACGCGCACCAAGGCAGTTCACGATGCGAACGGCTGGGTGTTGAACGGGAGCAAGACATTCACGACGAATGCGCATGTCGCGGATGTGTGCGTGGCGATGGCGATGACGGATCGGTCGCTGTCGTCGCACGGAATTTCGGCGTTCATTCTGGAGAAGGGCACGGCGGGGTTTCGCGCCGGCAAGAAAGAAAATAAGCTGGGCATGCGCTGCTCGCCCACGGGCGAGGTGCTGTTCAGCGATTGCCGCGTCGCCGATTCGCAGCTATGCGGAAAACCGGGCGAGGGGTTTATCGATAGTCTGCGGATTCTGGACGGCGGTCGCATTTCGATCGCGGCGCTGTCGGTGGGCGTGGCGCAGGGCGCCTACGAAGCAGCGTTGAAGTATTCCAAGCAACGCAAGCAATTCGGACGGTTCATCTCTGAGTTTCAGGCAATTCAGCACAAGCTGGCCGACATGGCGACGGAGATCGACGCGGCGCGGCTCCTGACGCATCGCGCGGCCTGGATGAAGGATCAGGGGAAGAGCGTCAACAAGGAATCGGCCATGGCCAAGCTGTATGCGTCCGAAGTCGCGGTACGGGTGGCGAACGAAGCGGTGCAGGTCCACGGCGGGTACGGGTTCACGAAAGATTATCCGGTCGAGAAGTTTTATCGCGACGCGAAGCTGTGCACCATCGGCGAGGGCACCAGCGAGATCCAGCGGCTGGTGATCGCGCGGCAACTGCTCAAGGGCGGCTGCTAAGCCGGTGAGCGTCGCGGAGCAGGGCCTCTCTGAAAAAATCGTGGCGGGCGATCTGCGCGCGCTGGCTCGGGCGGCCACGTGGGTGGAAAACGCGCGACCCGAAGCTCAACAACTCCTCAAGGAAATGTTTTCGCGCACCGGGCGCGCAATGATTCTGGGCGTGACGGGTCCGCCGGGCGCGGGCAAGAGCACGCTATGCGATCAGCTCACGCGGGCGCTGCGGGCGGAAGGAAAAACGGTGGGCGTGATCGCGGTGGATCCGACGAGTCCGTACACCGGCGGCGCAATTCTGGGCGATCGCATCCGCATGCAGCAGCATCATGACGACCCGGACGTGTTCATTCGTTCGATGGCGACGCGCGGATGCATGGGCGGCGTGGCGCGCACGACCATGGAAATGACGATGCTGCTGGACGCAGCGGGGCGCGACGTGGTGATTGTCGAGACGGTCGGTGTGGGACAGGACGAAGTCGAGATCGCGCGGCTGGCGGATGTGACGATCGTGGTGCTGGTGCCGGGCATGGGCGATGATGTGCAGGCGATCAAAGCCGGTATCATGGAGATCGCCGACGTGTTCGCGATCAACAAAGCCGATCTGCCGGGCGTCGAGAAACTGGATCGCGAATTGAAAAATTATCTGGGGCTGTCGCACCGGCCGGATGGGTGGACGCCGACGATCGTGCAGACGGTGGCGAGTGACGGCAAAGGGATCGCGGAGTTGCTGACGGCGGCGCGCGAGTATCATGCTCGCGGCGCGGAGGAAGGGCGCGCGGGACGGATCTGGGCGACGCGGTTGCGGGAGATGCTGCGCGAACGGCTGCTGGAACGTTATCCGGCGGCGGATTTCGAGGCGGCGGGGCGCGCGGTCGCGGCGCATGAGCGCGATCCGTATTCAATTCTCGATGAGTGGATTAGGCGGGCATAAGATCGATCATTTGGGGATCGCGGTGCGGTCGCTCGATCAGGCGCTGGCGTTCTGGGAGCAGCAGCTCGGGCTCACGGTTTCGATGCGCGAGACGGTGGAGCACGAGAAGGTGAACGTCGCGATGCTGCCGCTGGGCGAGCCGCGGATCGAATTGATCGAACCGACGGAACCGGATTCGGTGATCGGAAAGTTTTTGGAAAAACGCGGCGAAGGATTGCATCACGTCGCGGTGAAGGTACCGGATTTGGCGGCGGCGGTGGAGCGACTGAAGAGCTCGGGCGCGCGATTGCTGAACGAGCCGCGGACGGGCGCGGGCGGACACTTGTACGTGTTCGTGCATCCGTCGTCGACGGGCGGCGTGTTATTGGAACTGATTCAAGCATGAAGACTCTTTTCATATGAAACCGACGATTGGGATTATCGGCGGCAGTGGCTTGTACTCGATGCCGGGATTTGAGGCGCACGAGGAGCGGCACATCGAAACGCCGTGGGGCGCGCCGTCGGACGCATACATCGTGGGGCGGCTGGCCGGGAAAGAGGTCGCGTTTCTGGCGCGGCACGGGCGCGGGCACAAAATCTCGCCATCGGAACTGAATTTCCGCGCGAACATTTACGGCATGAAATGGCTCGGTGTCGAGCGGATCCTTTCGCTGAGCGCCGTCGGGTCGCTGAAGGTG
>DASYPO010000192.1:0-2208 GCA_036006545.1 Bryobacteraceae bacterium | reverse complement strand
CGCCCGCTTGGGGCGGGTTCGCGCGCCCCGTGGGCCTGTGATGGGAAGGATGCCATGGAGAAGCAGGCGCAAAATATACAAGAAGCATTTCTAAACAACGCGCGCAAAGACAAGACGTTTCTCACCATCTACCTGATGAGCGGGGTGAAACTTTCGGGGCGGATCAAGAGCTTCGACAAGTATTCGGTGGTGCTGGAAACTAATAATCAGGAACAACTGATCTTCAAGCACGCGATTTCAACTGTGGTGGTGTCGAAACCCTTCCACACTCCGCAGGCGCATTCCAGCGCCGCGGCCGGAACGCAAGCGACTCCCGGTGCGCCGTTGCCCGACGGCAATGGCGACTGACGTTTGCCTGCACCGGTAGCAGAAGTCGCTCTGCTGGTGGGTCTGCATCTCACTGCGCGATCCTCGCGCAAGGCCGAGGAGCTGATCACCACCGAAGAGTCCATGGAGGAACTGGCCGCGCTAGCCTCCACCGCAGGCGCTCGCGTCGCGGAGCGTGTCATGCAATCGCGTCCGCGCGCGGATTCGGCCACACTCATCGGATCCGGCAAAGTCACGGAGTTGAAAACGCTCGCCGAGTTTCACGACGTGAGCGTGGTGATCTTCGATCGCGATCTTACTCCAACGCAGCAACGCAATCTCGAAAAACTGCTCGACTTGAAAATCCTGGATCGCACCCAGTTGATCCTCGATATTTTTGCGCGGCGCGCGCGAACGCGGGAAGGCCAGCTTCAAGTCGAACTCGCGCAGTTGAACTACATGCTCCCGCGGCTGACCGGCAAGGGGGCCGAGATGTCGCGATTAGGCGGGGGAATCGGAACCCGTGGTCCTGGTGAAACCAAATTGGAAACCGACCGTCGACGAATTCACGGACGCATTCAGGCGATTCAGAAGGACCTGGAGCGTGTACGCGGCGGACGCACCACGCAACGCCGGCAGCGGCAGCAGGTGCCGCTCGCGACGCTCGCATTAGTGGGCTACACCAACGCTGGAAAATCGACGCTCTTCAATCGCCTGACTGGCGCAGCCGTGCTCGCCGACGCGAAGATGTTCGCGACTCTCGATCCCACGGTTCGCCACATTACCTTGCCTTCCCGGCGGCGCGCTCTGGCGAGCGACACGGTCGGGTTCATTCGCAATCTCCCGACCACCTTGATCAAGGCGTTTCGCGCGACACTCGAAGAAGTGATCGAAGCGGAGCTGCTGCTGCACGTCGTCGATGCAAGTTCGCCCGAGGCGGCGAAACACACCGCGCACGTGCTCGCCACGCTGGACCAGATCGGTGCCTCCCAAACTCCACAGATCCTGGTGCTAAACAAAGCCGATCTAATTCCGGGACATCCAGACGCGGCAGTGCTCGCTCGGCGCATCCTGGGCGATCCAGAGCATCAGCCCGCAGGTGCCGTTTCGATTTCCGCAAAAACCGGCGAGGGATTCGACGTACTGCTGAAGCGTATCGACGAAGTGTTGATGTTGGATCCTCTGGAGCCATGTACTTTTCGATTTCCAATTAGCGAAGGTGGCCCGCTGCATCTGCTTCACGAGCATGCCCGTGTGATCGCGACGCGCTACTCGGGTGAATCGTGTGAGGTCGACGCCGAAGTGCCGGAATCGATCCGTCGGCGGCTGGCGGAATTCGTAGTGAAAAAGAAGCGGAAGCGGAAGCAAGTTAGCAGGTGACGAGTTCACCTTCCCCGTAGCTGCTGGGATATCATCGTAGAAGCCGGATGAATATCCCGAATGTTCTGACGCTTCTTCGGATTTTCTTCGTGCCGCTGCTGGTGGCAGCGTTGCTCGCTGAAGATTTTTCGCGTTGGATTCAACTTCCGGTCTCAAACGAGATCTTCGCCCTGGCGATTTTTTTGATCTGTGCGGCAACCGATCTACTGGACGGTTATCTCGCCCGACGCTGGAAGCAGGTCACCACGGTCGGCACGATGCTCGATCCAATTGCCGATAAACTGCTAATTTCATCAGCATTGATTTCTCTAGTCGCCAAGCAGCATATCCCTGCCTGGATGGTGATCCTGATTGTCGGTCGGGAGTTTGCGGTCTCCGGTCTGCGATCGATTGCCGCAGCGTCGGGGTTGACCATCAAGGCCAGCGATCTCGGCAAATCGAAAATGGTGGCCCAGGTAATTGCGATTGGGCTCGTGATCGCCAGCATTCGGTGGACCGGTCTGAAAGATCTGGCGCTGATCG
>DASYPO010000191.1:0-7843 GCA_036006545.1 Bryobacteraceae bacterium | reverse complement strand
ACGCAGCGTCCACGACCGAATCGTGTCCCTGAAGCAGCGCCTTGCGAGTGAGCAGCACCTCGTCGTCCGGCACTACGCCCAAGCCCTCCAGCGGCTTGCCCCCCTTCGAAATATAGTTCGCGATGGCGTACTGAAAACCGTCGCCATTCGGCAGCCGTTCGATGATCGAGGGCAGTGCGGCCGCAGCCGATTTCGTGCCGAATACGCGCGCGCGACCCAAATCCTTGAGTCCGCCCGCCAGAATCTCCGACGTTGACGCGGAATTTCCATCCACCAGCACAGCGACTGGACCCGAGAAAACTTCGGGACGCGGATTGATGACGAACTTCATAGTGTTGTCGCGCAGATGCATAGTCCCGAGCTGCTGATCGGCTTGATCGACCAGATAACCAGCCATGCCCATGGCCATGCCGCCGATGCCGCCAGGGTTGCCGCGCAGATCGATGATGATGCCGTCGCATTTGGCACAACTCGACACCGCGTCGCTGAAATTCGACATGACCCGCATCAGGTCCAGAAAGACGTTAAAGCGTAAGTATCCGGTATTGCCGAATTTCTTGGATTCAAACCAGACGTGCATGGCGGGCAGATTTCCGAATTTCGCCGAGTCGCCACGTGGCGTTGCGAGCGCCAGATCCAGCGTGCGGATCTCATTTGCGCCGTCCAGAAACGCGACCTTCAGCTTGCCGCCGATAGGACCACTGAGCCGCGCGAGTATGGCACGCGTGAGTTGCAATTCGTGAATCGACGGATCTTTTTTCAGGCGGTCGAGAACCGGCGCGAGCGGCTTATTGTTCACGCTGGTGATCGCCCAACCGGTTTTCACTCCTGCCGTTTCCGCGGTCGAACCGGGGTCGAGGCTGGTCACCACCACTTGTCCATCCAGCACGCGCAAATCGATTCCAGTGGAACCTTCGCCCATCGAGACGTCATCCACGTCCTTGTAAACATCCGCGGGGAAGATACCGAAGTGCGTCTGCTTGAGTCGGCCCAGCATGTCGCGCATGATGGCGCGCGCTTCGTCCATGGTCTCGGCTTTGTCGATCTTGGGACGCAGTTCGTCGTGTACCGCTTTCCAATCGAGCCCGCCGGGTTTTTTCTCCCAATGCTTGTCGCGGACGGTGGTCCAGACTTTCTCGAAGGATGCGACGTTGAGCTGCTTCTGCTCGGCGGATAGCTGCGCCAGTGCGGGCAGGGCGAGGGCGATGAGGCTGGCAAGAAAACGCATGTGCTTCAAGGGTACATCGGCAGGTAAACTTGAACTCATGTTGCGATGGACGTTGTTCGCCCTGCCCTGTTTGGGTTCGGCATTGTGTTTCGCGCAGTTTCAAGCGAACTGGAACCAGCCGATCGCGCCGCACAAGGTGATCGGCAATGTGTATTACGTCGGCACCAATTTTCTCGCGTCGTACTTAATCACGACACCCGAAGGGCACGTCGTTATCAATCCGTCGTATGAGCAATCGGTGCCGTTGATCCAGGCCAGCGTCGAGAAGCTGGGGTTCAAGTTTTCCGACGTGAAGATTTTGCTGATCAGTCACGCGCACGACGATCACGTCGCGGGCGCGGCGAAGTTCAAGCAGCTCAGCGGGGCAAAGCTGATGGTGATGGAGGGCGACGTTCCGATCGTCGAATCGGGCGGCAAGGGCGATTTTCAGTACGCGAATCATTGGGCGCCGGCGAAGGTCGATCGGGTCCTGAAAGACGGCGATCAGGTGAAGCTGGGCGGCGTGACGTTGACCGCGCATCTCACGCCGGGGCACACCAAGGGCTGCACCACGTGGACGATGCGGGCGTCGGATGGCGGGAAATCGTACGACGTGGTGGTGGTCGGGAGTCCCAACGTCAATCCGGGATACAAGCTGGTGAACAACGAGAAATATCCGGGAATCGCGGGCGATTACGAACGGATGTTCCGCGTGCTGAAGGCGCTCAAGTGCGATGTGTTTCTGGGCGCGCACGGCGCGTATTACGACATGGACGAGAAATTGAAGCGCGGCGGTGGGAGCGCGTTCATCGATCCGGAGGGTTACAAGAAGTTCGTTGTGGATAAGGAGGCTGAGTTCCGGAGGAAGTTAGCCGCAGATGGACGCAGATAAACGCAGATTATTTCTTGAGTTCCCGGATACGGTACAAGTGGGCGGCAGTGCGGATGTACACGGAATCGCCCGCGAGCGCGGGTGAGGCGACCACGGCTTCGTCTAGCGAATTCGCGGCCAGCATTTCGTAGACCGGGCCGGCTTTGACGACGTAGCTATCGCCGTCCTGGCTGGTCATCAGCAACTTTCCGTCGAACGCCACCGGTGCTCCTCCGAAACGGCCGGGTTTCGAAAAGCGCTTGGAATCGTATTTCACTTCGCCGGTCTTCGCATCCAGGCACGTCAGAATGCCGGCGTCGCTCAACAGGTAGAGATAGTCGCCATAGAGAATCGGCGAGATGGTGTAGCCGGTGCCTCTTTCGTATTTCCAGGCGATGCGATCCTGGCCCTCTTTCGGGTTGAGCCGCAACGCCATGACCTTCTTCTTCGGATAGCCGGAGGTGACGAACACCATCCCCGCACCAACGACCGGCGAGTGCACGGCGTTTCCATCCAGGCCTTCGGTACGCCACAATTCCGCGCCGGTGCGCGGGTCGTAGGCGACTATGCTCTCGGCCCCGGTGACGATCATCACCGGCTTGCCGCCCGCGTCGACGATCAGCGGTGTCATCCAGGTCTGGCGTTCCTTGCGCGGGGTTTTCCAGACGATCTTGCCGTCGCTCTGTGAAATCGCGACGAGGAACGAATCGTCGCCGCCGTCCTGATCCGCCACGATGAGAATCTTGCCTTCGAACAGGATTGGCGACACGCCGGAGCCCAGCCCCTTGGTCAGAATCGGGCCGAGCGACATTTTCCAAATCAGCTTGCCGTCGACATCGAACTTGTAGAGCCCTTGCGAATCGAAATACGCGTAGACGAACTTTCCGTCGGTGACGGTGGTGGGCGTCGCGTAGGTGTTGAAACGGTGACGATCGTCGAAAACCCGGCCGTCGTGGACGGTACGGTCCCACAGCAACTTGCCGTTGGCGACCTCGAAGCATAGGACCTTGAGGGTGTGTTTGCGATTGCCGCTGGTCGCGTCGGGATGAAGATAGGGCTGCCCGCCCACAATGTGCTTGGGCGGCTCGGCACCCGGAATCATTTCGCCTTCGATGTCGGTGGTGAGGAACAATCGATTGCCCCAGACGACTGGCGAGGAATGCCCGCGGCCTTCGACGGCGACTTTCCATGCGACGTTGCGTTCGGTGCTCCAGGAGATTGGAATGTTGGTGAGGGTCGAGATTCCGTTGCCCGCGGGTCCGCGCCAGCCAGGCCAATTGTCGTCGGCGGAGGCGAGCAGAGATAGGGCGAAGAGGAGTCCGAAACGCATCTCCTAACGATAGGAGTTTTTGTAATCTGCGTGCATCTGCGTTTATCTGCGGCTAATTTGTTTTGCTCGCGCGGATGCGATACAGGTTCTTGTCCGATCGGATGTAGACGGAATCGCCCGCGACGGCCAGCGACGAGTACACGTTCTCGCCGAGCGCGTTCGTCCCGAGAATTTCGTGGACCGGTCCGGCCTTCACCACGTAGGTATCGCCATCGCGGCTGGTGATCAGCAGTTTGCCTTCGAATGCGATCGGTGCACCTGCGAACGTGCCGGGCTTCGGAAATCGCTTGGCTTCGTACTTCGGCTCACCGGTGCGCGCATCGAGACAGGTGAGCAGACCTGAGTCGGTCATCAGGTACACGTAATCGCCGTACAAAATCGGCGACGTGATGTAGCCGACGCCTTTCGTGTACTTCCACGCGATGCGATCTTCGCCCGGCTTGGGCGCGAGACGAATCGCCATGGTCTTTTTATTCGGATAACCGCTCGAGACGATCACCAGGCCGTGTCCAAAGACTGGCGTGTGGACCACATTGTTCTCCAGTCCCTCGGTCTTCCACAATTCTTTTCCGGTGCGCGGATCGTAGGCGATGACGTTCTCGGTTCCCGCGGTGATCAACTGCGTCTGCCCGCCGACGCTGATCAACACTGGCGTCATCCAGGTGAGCGCCGCAGTGCGCGGCGTCTTCCACGCGATCCTTCCGTCGGCTGCGGAAACCGCGGCCAGGAAGGATCCTTCGCCTTCGTCCTGGTCCGCGAGAATCTCGATCTTGTCCTCGAACAGCACCGGCGAAACTCCCGTGCCTACACCGAGCGTGGCGATCCCGCCCAGCGACATCTTCCAGATCAGCTTGCCGTCGAAGTCATACTTGTACAATCCCTGCGATTCGAAATAGGCATAGACGAATTTGCCGTCGGTCACGGCCGTCGGCGCGGCGTAATTGTTGAACTTGTGCACGCTATCGAAAACCTTGCCTTCATAGGCCACGCGCTCCCACAGTTGCTTGCCGGATTCGGTGTCGAAACACAGAACCTTGAGCGTGTGCTTGCGATCGGCGCCAGTGGCGTCGGGATGCACGAACGCTTCGTTGCCGATTTTGTGTTTTACGGCGGCGGCGCCCTCGATCACATCGCCCGTGATATCGGTAGTGAGAAAAACGCGCTTTCCCCACACCACGGGCGACGAATGCCCGCGACCCTCCACCGGCGTTTTCCACGCGACATTGTGCTGCGCGTCCCAGGACGCCGGCAGGTTGGTCAGTTCGGAGATGCCGTTAGCCGCGGGACCGCGCCAGCCCGGCCACACATCCGGCGGAACGGGATCGGCGACAGCGAGCAGTGCAACGGCTAGGGAAAGAACGAGGGTCGAGCGCATGTGTTCCTATACGATGGTAGTTCGACTTCGTTAGCAAAGGACCAGAAGGAAGCAAGCATGAGCGATCTTGTGAAATATGCGCGCCACCAAGATGTGGCCGTGCTGACTATTGACAATCCGCCGGTAAACGCGCTGAGCCCGGGCGTCCCGGAAGGCCTGGGGGCGGGAATTCAGACCGCCGCGGCGGATCCAGAGGTGCGCGCGGTGGTGATCATCGGAGGCGGGCGCACGTTCATCGCGGGCGCCGATATTCGCGAGTTCGGAAAAGTCACGTCGGGCGAAAAACCGCGCAATAGTCTGCACCCGTTGCTGCATGCAATTGAGGATTCCGCGAAGCCGGTGGTGATGGCGCTGCACGGCACGGCGTTTGGCGGCGGTCTCGAAGTCGCGATGGCGGGTCACTATCGAGTGGCCGCTCCCGGGGCTCAGGTAGGCCAGCCCGAAGTGAAGCTCGGGATCATTCCGGGCGCCGCGGGAACACAGCGTCTGCCGCGCCTCGCGGGAGTTTCAAAAGCGGTCGAGATGTGCGCGCTGGGTGAGCCGATCAACGCGAAAGACGCGCTGGCGGCGGGCGTGGTCGACAAGATTATCGAAGGCGATTTGCTCGAAGGCGCGATCGCATTCGCGCGCGAGAAGGCCAACGTGTCCGCTCCCAAGACGCGCGCGCGCAATGAAAAGCTGGGCGACCCGGCGGGGAATACCGCCATCTTCGCTTTGGCGCGCGAGAACTCACGCAAGACTCGTCGCGGCCAGACTGCGCCGCTGGCGGCGATCGACGCTGTGGAGGCCGCTACCAAGCTGAACTTCGAGGACGGTTGCAAGCGCGAGGCGGAAATCTTCCGCGAGTGCCTTTTCTCCACGCAATCGAAAGCGCTGATTCACGCATTTTTCGGCGAACGGACGGTGGCGAAGATTCCTGATGTTCCGAAGGAAACGCAGACTTACGATATCCGGCGTGCGGCGGTGATCGGCGCAGGCACCATGGGCGGCGGCATTGCGATGAACTACGCCAATGCCGGAATCCCGGTGATCGTCAGGGAGACGTCACAGGAAGCACTCGACAAAGGCATCGCGACCATTCGCAAGAATTACGAAAACTCGGTGAAAAAGGGCCGCTTTTCGCAGGCGGTGATGGACCAGCGTATCGCGCTGATCACACCGCAACTCACCTTCGACGGCTTCGATCAGGCCGACATTATCGTCGAGGCGGTGTTCGAGGGCATGGATCTGAAGAAGCAGATTTTCGCTGAGATCGACAAGCTCGCCAAGCCGACCTGCATTCTCGCCTCGAACACGTCGACGCTGGATATCGACGAAATCGCGTCGGCGACTTCGAGGCCACAGATGGTGGTGGGACACCACTTTTTCAGCCCCGCGAACGTCATGCGGCTGCTCGAAGTCGTGCGCGGAAAAGCTACCAGCAAAGAGGTAATCGCGACCTCGATGGGGCTCGCGAAGAAGCTGAACAAGGTCGGCGTGCTAGCCGGAAATTGCCGCGGCTTTATCGGGAATCGCATGATTGCGCCGTACGGCCGCGAGTCGCAGTTTCTGGTGGAAGAAGGCGCGGCCGTCGAGGCGGTGGACCAGGCGATCTACGATTTCGGTCTGGCGATGGGTCCGCTGGCGATGGGCGATCTCGCGGGGCTGGACGTCGGCTGGCGTATTCGGAAGGAGTTCAAGCATCTCGAAAAACCCGGCGTACGCGTGCCATTGGTTTCGGATCAGCTCTGTGAGATGGGACGCTTCGGCCAGAAGACGGGCGCGGGCTGGTACAAGTACGACGAGAATCGACGGGCGATTCCCGATCCTGAGGTCGCCGCGTTGATTGAGAAAACGGCGCGCGCAGCTGGCGTCGAGCGGCGCAACATTACCAACGAGGAAATCGTCGATCGCTGTATCTACGCGCTGGTGAATGAAGGCGCACGATTGCTCGAAGAAGGCATTGCGATTCGCGCGGTGGATATCGACATCGTGTATTTGAACGGCTACGGCTTCCCTGCCTGGCGCGGCGGTCCAATGTTCTACGCCGACACGGTGGGGCTCAAAAATGTGCTAGCGCGCGTCGAGGAGTTCGAGCAGCGCCACGGCTCCGATTTGTGGGCGCCCGCGCCGCTGCTCAAGCGGCTGGCCGAGGCGGGTAAGACATTCGCAAGTTACGACAAAGAGAAGGAATCCGCCGCGGTGGCGTAGCCATCCCTATAGCGACGGCTCCCACCCGCCGAGGTATTAGGCATGGAACGTCGTGCCGAGCCTCGCTTTCATGTAGGTTCAAAGGCACGCATGTTCCTGCCCGAGGATTCTCGGGAGCTTACTGCACATGTAATCAACGTTTCCGGCAGTGGCCTGCGCGTCCTGATCAGCGAGAATCTGGCCCTGGGTCAGCACATTGTGCTCGATCTGGAGCATCACCTGGTGGCGGCCGAGGCTTGCAATTGTGAGGAGACCGGAGGGAAGTTCGCGGTTGGGTTGCGGCGTCTGCACGAAGTGTCAAAGCTCGACGGGCATGGATCGGCAGACGAGCAGATCCGGGGTTTGATGACGGAAATGGGCTGGGTGCCCGGGCCCTCCCTGATCGAGTCGAGTAAAGCAACGGAGCCCACTGCGAGCGAAGCACCCAAGACAGTCGATCCTGAACCCGCCGCGATCGAAGTGCCAGTGGTTGTCGAGCCTGCTGCACCGGCGATCGAGTTGCCGGTGGTTGTCGAGCTCGCTGCTTCCGCGACCGCGGCGCCCCAGGCAACCGAACCTGAACCTCCCGGGATCGATTCGTGCGAGGCGGCCGGACTCGCTCCGGTTGCGATGGAGTTACCCAAGGCAGCGGAACCGAAGCCTGCTTTAATCGAGTGGCAGGTGGTCGAGCTCAACGCTCCCGCGATCGAGTTCCCGAAAGCACAGGAGCCTCAACACGCGGCCATCGAGTTGCCGGTGGTCGAGCTCAACGCTCCCACGATCGAGCCGTTCAAGGCGCCCGAACCTCACGATGCAGCCACCGAGTTGGCGGTGCTCGAGCTGGCTGCTCCCGTGATCGAGTTACCCAAACCACCGGAACCTCAACGGGCG
>DASYPO010000190.1:0-10182 GCA_036006545.1 Bryobacteraceae bacterium | reverse complement strand
GCATAGCCGCGATAAATATCGACGCCGTCGCGAAGGTAGATAGGCAAACCGGTATCGGTCGCGGCAACGACCACGCCGCCGATTTCTTTGGGCGACTTGAAGGAACCCGAGGGATCGATCAGAGTATTCTTGCCGCCCTCTTCAAGCAGTCCGCCGGGCTGGGTAGTGTTGCGCGCCTGCAGGATTTTCTGGAGCGAAGCGGGCTGGATCCCGTAACCGGCGAGGCGCTGCTGCGAGTATTCCAGATAAATTCGTTCGGGCACGACGCCCGCGCGCTGCACTTTATTAACCGGGCCGACGCCTTGCAGGGTGCGCTGGATCAGCGCGGTGAAATCGTCAAGCTGGCGCAGGCTGTAGCGTTCGCCAGGAGAAGCGCCCAAGCGCGCTTCAGCATCCTTGGTATCGCGAATGAATACGGCCGGCCAGACGTCCAGGTGAAGTTCGGAGGGGCGCAGCTTGCTGCGGAAAAACTCGGCGACGAAATCCTTGAGCGCGTTTTCATCCTCGCCGAAATCGCCATCGATACCCACGAAGCCGGGGCCGCCGAAAGCGACGATGTTCTTTCCGAAATGCTTGTCCTCGGCGTAGCGCAACATTGTGTCGCGGCCCCGCTGTGGAATCGCGGGACTGACGGTGGTGGGAAAACACAGTACGCCGGCTGTGCGAACCGCGGCGGGTTTCGTGGCACGCACGGCATCGATCGATTTGCGCACCTCGCTCGCGCGCCAGGAAATCTCAGAGGGCGAGGCTTTCGGACTGGCGACGGTAAGCATTAACGCCGCGGTGTCGCCAAAATCCTTGAGATAGGTAATGGGACCGGCGCCGTCGGGCAGGTCGGTCATGGACTTGAGTTTGAGGTCGATATCGTCCCACTGTTTGGCCGGATTTTTTTCGTCGTCTTCGAGCGTGACGTAGACGATGGAGAGGTTGCCTTGCGAAATCGATTCGGTGCGCTTGACGCGCAGGTTTTCAGAAACGCGCTGTTCGATTTTGCGAGTGAGCTGCTGTTCGACTTTATCGGCGGAAACGCCGGGCCACGGCACCACCACGGCGGTGATCAGCGTAGGAAATTCCGGATCCTTACGCTTGGCCATGTTGATATAGCCATACACGCCCCACAGGACCGTCGCGATGAGCAGCACCCAGGTGATCTGGCGGTTTTCCACACAGAACCGGGCGGTGTTTTTTTCTTTTCGGATGTCTTCGCCGTCGTTGGATGTGGACACGGTTCCTCCCGAGATTACTTCCGCTCCAACTAGGGAACGACTTCGACGGCCTCACCGTCGTGGACCATGGATGCTCCGGTCACGACCACGCGCTCGCCGCCGCGCAAGCCGCTTTTCACCGCGATGCGCTCGCCCAGCGCTTCGCCCAATTCGACCGGGCGCGCCTTTACGGTGGCTTTCCCGCCCTGCTCCTCCAGCACAAAAACCATGTAGCCTTTCCCACCGGGCGGCGGCTGAACTACGGCGTTCAGAGGAACGACGGGAACCGGCTCGGCGGTCGAGCCGCCGGGCAGCGTCATGGAGGCGATCATGCCGGGCTTGAGGCGGCCGCCTTTGTTATCCACGGTGAGCTCGATTTCGAAAACACGGCTGCGCGGATCGGCGGTGGGTGCAATTCGAGTGATACGTCCCATGTACACCGCACCGGGAAGGCCTTCCGACGTAACCTTCAAATTCATGCCGAGTTTCATGCGCGGCAGCACCGTGTCGGGCACCCCGAATACGCTTCTGACTTGTTGAACATCGCCCAGAATGTAGGCCGGTGTTCCGGGACCGACGAGCTGGCCGATCTCGATCACGCGCTTCAGCACGACGCCGTCGATGGGCGATTTGATGGATGAATCACGCACCGCGATCTGTGCTTCTTCGAGCTGCGCTTTCGCTCCCGCGAGCCGGGCTTTCCCAAGTTTCACCTGCGCTTCGGCGCCGTCGAGCTGCGCCTGCGCGGCATCGAGCTGGGCTTGGGCACCATCCATATCCGGCTTGATCAGGCTGCCAGTGCGAAACAAGTTGGTGGCGCGTTCATGATCCAGCTTGGCTTTATCGCGGGCGGCGCGATAGGCCTTCACGGCTTCCTCGGCCTGGGTTACGGCGAAGGTCGCTTGCTCGAGCTGGCTCTGCGCCTGGTCGACTTTCACGGTGTAATCGTTCTGCCGCAGCTTGACCAGGATGGCGCCCTTCGCGACCGGATCGCCTTCCTGCACCAAGCGACGCGCGGATCCACCTTCCATCGGAACCGTTAGAATTTCCTCGACGTAGCCGCCCAATCGGAAGCCGACATCGTTGCGGGTACGCGGCTCGATGTTGCCGGAGTACTGCTGGCCACCTTCGGCTCGATAGGTATCGACGGCTTGAACTTTCACTGTGGTCAACGGCTTGGTGTAGGGTTTTTCTTCGTGGCACGCGGCCAGGAACAGCAATCCAACGGGTAGCAATCCAACAAGAATTCTCATTTGGCTATCTCTCGCCCATCGCCTTCTCCAGCTCGGCTCGCGCCGACCAGAAAGCGAGCAGCGATTCCTGGTATTTATATCGCGATTCAGCCAGCGACGTCTGGAGTTGCAGCACATCTTTCAGCAGAACGGCCTTCTGCTGGTAGCGGTCCAGACCCACTCGAACTTTTTCCTGAGCGACGTCGCGCGCCAGGCTGGTGACGCGCAGTTGCTGGCGCGCTTCCTGAAACTTGCGGAAGCGATTGCCGACATCGACCATGATCTGCGCCGAGGTTTCGTCGACCGCGGCGCCGGCTTGTTCAATGGTCCGCGACTTGGCGGCCAACTCGTGCTTTCTACGTCCGAAATCAAAAACGTCCCAGTTTATGGCGAATCCCGCACCGGCGAGGTTTTTTGGAACCACCTGCACGTTGAAGGGCGAGAGGTAATTGAAGGTGAGACTGACGTCGGGAATGTACTCACGCTTCTTCATTCGATAATCTTTCTCGGCCTGTTGAACCTTGAGCTTGGCCTCGCGCAGCTCAGGACGCTGCTCCAGAGCGCGGGCACGGGCCGCAGTCATATCCAGCTCCCAGTCGGTGGGATCGAGCGCGCCACGCACCTTGAAATCGGTATTCAGATCGCGGGCCAGCAAGCCGTTGATGCGCTCCTTGAGGGTCGCACCGGTGTTGCGGAGCATGACCGCGTCTAGCTCGGTTTTCGCCATGCCGGCTTGGGCTTCGAGCACATCGCTTTTGAGGATCACCTGCTGGGAAAGACCTTCGCCGGCGACGCGATTCAGTTCGCGAAAGAGTTTCAGCGCCTCTTCGGTGGCCTCGAGGGCGCTCTGAGTTTGCAGCAGATTGTAATAGGCGGTTTTCACCTGGCTGGTGAGGTTGTTTTCTTCGGAACGAAGTTTCTCTTTTGCGATCTGGCTGGCCAGCTCCTGCAATTGCACGCCAAGCTTAATTCGGCCGAGCTGCGAGATGGGCTGATTCGCCTGCGCAAAGATGATCGACGCGGGACGGCGGGCGATGTTGACCGGGGTATTTATCGGCGGAATCGAACCAATGGGCGGGAACAGGCCGAAAACACCGGCCGGGAACAAGAAATTCGAGCGGGCGAGCAGTTGCAGTTCGTAAAGCCGGACGTTGAATTGCGGGAGCCGGTAGGTGCGGGCGACCAGCACCTGATCGTCGGCTTTCATTACCTCGAGCTGCGCGGCGCGCACGATCCGATTGCTTTTCAGGGCCAGCGCGATGGCCTGTTCGAGAGTTAGCTCGTCTTGTCCCCAGCACAGTGCAGTCGCTAGAAACAATACGGGTAGTACTAGCAAGCGGCGCAATGGCAATCTCCTCCGGTTACGGCTCGAACGACGATATCACAAGACGAAGTGACACAGCGGGGGCAGGCGTTTCGTTTAGCGAATCGGGGCTACAGGGTGGAGGAAAACTTGAATAGCGGCGAGACTCCTACTGGGCGGGGCGCGGCTCGGGCGCGGTTTTTGGTTCCGCCTCGCCGTGGTGACAGGTGTAGCAGGTGACGCGCATGACTTTGCCGTCGGTGAACTTCGCGTTCACCATTGCGGTTAGCTCGATCATGGTCCGCGCGGTGATTTTTTTTGGATTATCGTCGCTGGCGTAGTTGGGAACCGCGTGGCAATAGGTACACTGCACGCCCAGCCCGGCGGTGAAGGTCCGCATGATCTGGCCGACTTCGGCCCCGGTCTTGGCTTTTAGGATTTTCAGATTAGTCGGATCGGGCAGGACCCGCTGGGCCTTTTCCTGCTTGCCCTGCTTGGGCTGCTTATCCTGCTTATCTTGCTGGTCTTGGGCGAACGCCAGGATCGCGAGCGGAAGCAGCAGCAAAAGTGACGCGGCCAGCGCACGCATTGGTATATCATACACGGTGCGAATCGAAGCCAAAATGAGGAGATTCATCATGCGCGCGTTGCCAATTCTGCTGGCTTTGGGTGCGATCGCTATTCAAGCCCAGCCTAAAAATGAACTGATCGATTTCGAGATGATGACGTGGCCTGAAGTGAAGCAGGAACTGGCGAAGGGCAAGACCACGGCGCTGGTTTACAACGGTGGGACCGAACATCGGGGACCGCAGAACGTCAACGGTGGACACACGCTGATGGGCCATCAGACAGTGCTCGCGATCGCAAGGAAGCTGGGCAACTCGATCGCTGCGCCGGTGATGCCGTTCTCGGTGAACAACGCGAGCCCCGATCTGCCTGGCACCATCGGACTCACCGGGCCGCTGTTCGCGGCGCTTAACGAACAGGTAGCTGAGCAGTTGATTAAGTTGGGGTTCAAAGCAGTGGTTCTGATGGGCGATCACGGCGGCGGGCAGCGGGAGTTGGGCGAGGTCGCGAAGAAACTCGACGAAAAATACGCGGGGCAAGGCGTGCGCGTGGTGTATTGCGACGAGGTTTATTCCAAAGCCAACGGCGATTTCGACAAATGGCTGGCGGAGAACAAGTATCCGGCGAGCTCGCACGCGGGCATTCCCGATACGTCGGAGATGTTGTATCTGGGCGGGGATAAGGGCTGGGTGCGCAAGGAACTGATCGCGACTGCGGTGGGCGATCCCGTGCGGCCGAGGGGAGAAGCACGAGATCCGAATGCAAAGCGCATCAACAACGGAATTACTGGCGACGCGCGTCCGTCGACTGCGGAGCTGGGCAAGCGGATTTTCGAAATGAAAGTGGATTACGCGGTACGGCAGATTCGGCAGTTGCTGGAGAAGAAGTAAGGAGCGATCCATATGGAAAACGTCATTGCCAGGCTGCTTGCGGATTTTGAAAGCGGAAAGATGAATCGCCGCCAGTTAGTGAAGAGCATTGCGGCAGCCGCTGCTGTGTCCGCAGGTGCCGCGCCCGCCGGCGCGGCTGACGGAAGGGGATTCAAGGCCGTTACCGTGAATCACATTTCCTACCAAGTGGCCGATTACACAAAGACGCGCGACTTTTACGTCGATCTGCTCGGCATGAAAGTCTCGGGTGACAATGGGCGCCAGTGTAATCTCTCCTTCGGCGATACGTTTCTGCTGCCACGCAACGCGCGCAACGGTGGCACGACGCCGCGGGTCGATCACATCGCTTACACGATCGAGACTTGGAACAAGTCCGCCGTCGAGGAAGAACTCAAGCGTCGCGGCCTCGCGCCACGACCCGACACGGAGAACAGCTTCCATGTCAAGGATCCCGATGGCTTCGATTTGCAGATCAGCGGTAAAGATATGAAGGCCTAGGGGCTTCGCCCCCATACGTCGGAGCCATTCGTTATAATTTTCGGTGCGGGAAGGAGTACACGCCCAGCGTGACCACGAAGAGAATCGCCACCGCAGGTTGGCTGCTATTCTCTTGCGCGGGGCTCCTTAGCGCGCAATCGACGCCGCGTACGCTGGTCAATCAATACTGCGTCGGCTGCCACAACGACAAGATCGCGTCGGGGGGATTTTCGTGGACCAAGCTGGACCTGGCGCGTCCTGAACAAAACGCCGCGCACGCAGAAAAAGCCATTCGCCGAATTCGCGCGGGCATGATGCCGCCGGCGGGCGCGCCGCGTCCCGAGCCGGCCGCGCTCAAGAGCATCGCGGTCGCGCTTGAAACGGCGATCGATCGGCACTCCGCGCAGAATCCTAATCCCGGGCGTCCCGCGCTGCATCGCCTCAATCGAACCGAGTATGCGAACTCGGTGCGCGCGCTGCTCGCCGTCGATATTGATGTTTCCACGCTGCTTCCGCCCGACGATTCGAGCCGTGGTTTCGACAACATGGCCGACGCGCTGACTTTTTCGCCGACGCTGATGGAAGGCTACATTCGAGCCGCCGGGCGGATCAGTCGACAAGCGGTCGGCGACACGAGCGCGGCTGCGCTGACCACTACTTATTCCATTCCACGCGTGACGTCGCAGGTGCGGCACGTCGAAGGGGCGCCGTTCGGAACCCGCGGCGGAACGGTAGTGACACACGATTTTCCAGCCGATGGCGACTACGTTTTCAAGCTGGGCTTCTACTATTCGCCCACCGGTCCGCTGTTCGGATTGAATCAAGGCAAGGGGCAGCAGATCGAGGTGGCGGTGAATGGCGAGCAGGTCGCGCTGCTGGATATCAATCCGTCGATGCGGCTCGCGAACGACGGAATCAAGACCCCGCCGATTCGCATCAAGGCCGGTCCGCAGCGAATTTCCGCATCCTTTATATCCACGTTTGACGGCCCGCTCGAAGACGAGTATCAGATGGTGGAGCAAAGCCTGATCGACGTAAGCGCAGGGACAATTCCCGGCATGACCACCCTGCCGCATCTGCACGAGCTTTCGATTACGGGCCCCACCGAGGTGCACGGGTTGTCGGACACGCCGAGCCGTCGCCGCATTTTCACCTGCCGGCCTGCGGCGGGCGCGGACGAGCTTCCCTGCGCGAAGAAAATAATCGCGGCGCTGGCGCGGCAAGCGTACCGTCGGCCCATCACGCCGAACGATATCGAGAGCTTGTTGAACTTCTTCCAGTCGGGTCGCAATGATGGCGGTTTCGAGGCGGGCATCCGCACCGCGCTGCAAGCAATTCTCGCGAGCCCCGAATTTGTGTTCCGATTCGAGCGCACGCCGCAGAGCGTCGCGGGCGGGGCCACGACGTATCGCATCACGGATCTCGAATTGGCTGCGCGGCTGTCCTATTTCCTATGGAGCAGCGCGCCCGACGACGAACTGATCAGCGTCGCGAGCCAGGGGAAGCTTGCGGATCCCGCGGTGCTCGAGAAGCAGGTGCGGCGCATGCTGGCGGATGCGCGGTCACAGACGCTGGCGAATAATTTCGCGTACCAGTGGCTGCATTTGCAGAATCTGAAGGAATCGCATCCGGACCTATTTCTGTATCCCAACTTCGACAAGACCCTTTCGCAGTCCATGCGGCGCGAATCGGAGCTGCTGTTCGACAGCATCCTGCGCGAGGATCGCAACGTGCTGGACCTGCTGACGGCGAATTACACGTTCGTCGACGAGCGGCTGGCCAAGCATTATGGGATTCCGAACGTAATGGGCAACCGCTTCCGCCGCGTGACGCTTACCGATCCAAATCGATTCGGGCTGCTGGGTCACGGTGGGATTCTGATGTTGACGTCGACGGCGAATCGCACGTCGCCGGTGATGCGCGGCAAGTATGTCCTTGAGGTTTTGTTGGGTTCGCCACCGCCGCCGCCCCCGGCGGTTGTACCCGCGCTGCCTGAAAATTCCGAGCTACGCACCGGGCACGCGGCGAATCCGATGTCGGTGCGCGAAAGATTGGAGCAGCATCGCAAGGATCCTGCATGCGCCGGTTGTCACGCGATCATGGATCCGATTGGATTCGCGCTCGAGAATTACGACGCCGTAGGTGTGTGGCGGATCAACGATAGCGGGGCGCGCATCGATCCGTCGGGTGTGATGTTCGACGGAGCGAAGCTGGACGGTCCGACAGGGTTGCGGCAGGCGATCCTGAATCACTCCGATGCGTTTCTCGGCGCGTTCACGGAGAATCTGCTGGCTTATGGACTGGGTCGGGTGATCGACCATCGCGATATGCCGTTCGTGCGGGCCATCGCGCGCGAGGCGGCGCGCGAAAATAATCGATTTTCGAAGTTTGTGATGGGAGTGGTGAAGAGCCCGCCATTCCAGATGCGGGCGGTGGAAGAATCCGGGGTGGATACGGTGGCTGACGAGGGCGTCAGCCGCGGACCGGGGGGGTCCGCCCCCCAAGGCCAGTCCGGCCCCCAACGCGGGTCCGCCCCAAAAAGCAAGTGCGCCCGCCAAGGCGATGGAAAAATAAGGAGAACAACCGATGTTCCTCAGCCGAAAACATCTCTCGCGCCGCACGATGTTGCGCGGCATGGGCGTGAGCCTCGGTTTGCCGTTCCTCGAATCGATGATGCCCGCGCAGACGCCGATCCGCAAAACCGCGGCGTCACCGCGAACGCGCCTGGCCTGCATCGAAATGGTGCACGGGGCGGCGGGTAGCACCGGCGAAGGCTCGGAGAAGCACTATTGGGCGCCCGCGAAGACGGGCCGCGATTTCGAATTCACGCAATCGCTCGAACCGCTCGCGCACCTGCGCGACTACATCACGGTGGTCAGCGATACGGACCTGCATCCCGCGACGGCGTGGTCGGCTGCGGAAGAGGGCGCAGATCATTTCCGATCGAGCGCGGTATATCTCACGGCAGCGCATCCGAAGATGACCGAGGGCTCGGATTATCGAGTCGGTACGTCGATCGATCAGCTCTACGCGCAGCAGTTCGGGCAGGACACTCCCCTGCCCTCGATTCAACTTTGCATCGAAGCGGTAGACGCGTCGGGTGCCTGCGATTACGGCTACGCCTGCGTGTATGCGGATACGATCAGTTGGTCGTCGCCCACCACGCCGCTGCCGATGACGCTTGATCCGCGCATGGCGTTTGAGAATCTGTTCGGCGACGGACGCACGCCCGAGGAGAGGTCGGCCCGCCAGAAAGTTAATCGCAGTATTCTCGATTGGATTTCGCGCGACGTGCAGCGCCTCAGAAAAGATCTAGGACCGAGCGATCGCCAGCGGCTGAATGCTTATTTAGATGACGTGCGTGAGATCGAGCGCAGAATCGAGCGCATCGAAAAGTACAATCAGAGCGGCGAGGCGCGCCAGCTTCCCGCCGCTCCGCTGGGCGTGCCAGATTCGTACGAAGAGCACGTGCGCCTGATGTTCGACCTGCAGGTGCTGGGTTTCATGACCGAAACCACGCGCGTGTCGGCGTTCAAGATGAGTCGCGACGTTTCGACCAGGGTGTTCCCGGAAAGCGGTGTGAAAACGCCGTTCCACCCGTGCTCGCATCACGGCGAGAATCCGGCGCGCATCGCCGAGTTCGCGAAAGTGAATCGCTACCACGTCAGCCTGCTGCCGTATTTCCTCGAGAAGCTGAAGAACACGCCGGACGGCGACGGCAATCTGCTGGATCATTCGATGGTGCTGTATGGCAGCCCGATGGGCGATTCAAACGTTCACAATCACAAGCGCGTTCCGATGTTCCTGGCAGGTCATGCGAACGGACAGCTCAAGGGCAATCTGCACGTGCGCTGCAACGATGGAACACCGATGGCAAATGTTTTTTTGACGATGCTGCACAAGCTGGGCGTGAATGTCGAGAGCTTTGGGGATAGTAAGGGAGAGGTGGCGATCTGAGGGGCAAGGAGCCAGGAGCAAGGAGCCAGAATGAGAATCACGAAATCGATTTTGGTGACCGCCTGTTTCGCGATGCTTGCCGCAGCAGGAGACACGCGGCTGGCGGATGCGGCGCGCAGTGGCGATCGTGAAGCGGTCCGCACGCTGCTCAATCAGAAAGCCGACGTGAACGCCGCACCGGGCGATGGCGCGACTGCGCTGCATTGGGCCGCGTATCACGACGATGTGGAACTGGCGAAACTGCTGCTGGCCGCTGGAGCCAGCGTGAAAGCGACCACCAGGATTGGCGCGATCACTCCCTTGTTCATGGCGTGCACCAATGGGAGCGCCGCGATGATCGCGGAGTTGCTCAAGGCGGGTGCCGACGCGAATTCAGTGAAGGCCAACGGAACCACTGCGCTGATGACCGCCGCCGCTTCGGGCAGTGTCGATGCCGTGAAGGTTTTGCTCGAACATGGAGCGGACATCAAGGCCAAGGAAAACGCCCGCGGACAGACGGCGCTGATGTTCGCCGCGGCGCTAAATCGCGACGCGGTGGTACGCCTGCTCGC
>DASYPO010000189.1:0-5787 GCA_036006545.1 Bryobacteraceae bacterium | reverse complement strand
GACGATTCCGGAATCTCTTGAAGATCGGTGGATTCGCAGCCGGCTGAATGCGTGCGCCGCGGCGGCCAATCGCGCGTTTGAGCAACATCGCTACAACGATGCCGCGAACGAGCTGTGGCATTTCTACTGGGACGAATTCTGCGACTGGTACCTCGAGCTTAAGAAGCCGCGCTTCGAAGAGAACACCGCGCACTTGATCGACGTGTACGAAACCGCGCTGCGGTTGTTGCACCCACTGATGCCGTTCCTGACCGAGGAGCTGTGGCAGAGATTGCAGCGGCCCGGCAAATCGATCGCGCTGCAACCTTATCCGCAGTTTGATCCAGCGGCGGAGGATATGAACGCCGAACACGACATGGCGCAACTTCAGGCGATCGTCACGGCGGCGCGGGGGTTGAAGGCGGAGCATGGAATCGACGGTCGGCAGACGCTGCCGGGAATTCTGTATGCGCCAGGTCACGCGTATCACGTGGCGCATGCGCATGCCGCGTCGATTCGTGATTTGGCGAAAGTCGAACTGGAGCTGCGGCATCAAGTGGCTCCGAGGCTTGAGGGTGCGGTACGGTCGACGCCGGATTTCGACCTGGTGCTGGAAGTGCCTAAAGTGGAGGTACCGCGCGAGCGGCTGGAGAAAGAAAATGAGCAGCTCGAGAAGTTGATCGCGAGTTCGGAGCGGCAGTTGTCGAGTGAGGATTTTCTGAAAAAGGCGCCAGAGAAAGTGGTCGCCGGGATTCGGCAGAAGAAGGCGGAGTACGAGACGCAGTTGGCCAAGAATCGGACCGCATTAGGCGCCGGCTAAAAGCCGGCGGCAGGCTGAAGCCTAGCCCCACAAAGAATGACATGAGCTTCGATCTCTCACATCCCGATATCCTCAGCGCCGTCGAGCGTGCGCTGGCCGAAGACATCGGGTCGGGTGACATTACGACCAACGCTTGCATCCCCGAGGATCTGCGCGCGGAGGCGCGCTTCATCGCACGGCAGGATCTCATGGTCGCGGGGGTAGAGCTGCTGGAATTGCTGTTCACCGAAGTGACTCGGCGCTGCAACAGCGGCGATCGCCTGGTGGCGGGTGATGAAATCGCGCGCGTACACGGACCCGCGCGTTTGCTGCTGACGCGCGAACGCGTCGCTCTTAATTTTCTGCAGCGGCTTTCGGGCATCGCGACGCTGGCATCCAGGTTCGTCGAAGCCGTGGCAGGAACCGGCGTCAGCATTTTGGATACGCGCAAGACCACGCCCGGCCTGCGAGTGCTCGAGAAAATGGCGGCTCGCGCGGGCGGGGTCGTGAATCATCGCGTGGGATTGTTCGACGCGGTGTTGATCAAGAACAACCACATTCGCCTGGCGGGCGGCGTGCGCAATGCCGTCGAAAGGGCGCGCTCGGCGGGCAAGCCGATCGAAGTCGAGGTCCGCTCACGCGGCGAAATCGAGAGTGCGCTCGAATGCGGCGCGGCACGCTTGCTGCTGGACAACATGTCGCCACAGCAGGCAGCGACGGAGATCAAGTTCATCGCACGCCGCGCGGAAACTGAGATTTCGGGCCGCGTCACGCTGGTCAATGTGCGGGCGTACGCGGAAGCCCGGCCGGATTTCATCTCGTCCGGATCCATCACGCATTCCGCCACCGCAGTCGATCTCAACTGCGGCATTTATGCCGTCTAAGGAAGCCGCGGGCGGGTCGCTGGACCTCAACTATGTTCGCGCGCGGCTGCCTGAGCGACGCATCGATTGGTTCGGCAGCGTCAACTCCACCATGACCATCGCTGCGCAACTGGCGCGCGACGGATGCGCGGGCGGCACCATCGTCGGGGCGGAAGGACAACTCGCCGGCATCGGCCGGCACGGTCACGTGTGGCATTCGGAAGTCGGCGCCGGGCTATACCTCTCGATGGTGTTGCGCCTGCCATTAGCCTCACGCGGCATGCCCGCCGCGATGCTGGCGCTGGGGCTCGGCGTGCAGGAGGCGATCGCGCAAGTGACGCAGCTTGCGCCCGATCTCCGCTGGCCGAACGACGTGCTGGTGAATGGAAAGAAGTGCGCCGGGATTCTCGCGCAAGTGGAAGGCGAGGCGATCATCGCCGGCATCGGCATCAACGTCCGGCAAGCCATGTTTCCCGCGGCGATTTCCGATGTCGCGACGTCGCTGCGTATCGAAGGCGCGCCCGATGTAAGTCGCGAGGATCTACTGATCGCGCTGGTGGAAGCGGTGGACCGTTGTTGCAAGATTCTCACGGAACAGGGACCGCGCGCGATCTTCGAAATGTTCGCGCGCAGTTCTACGTATGCGAGCGGGCGCCGCGTGCGCGTGGATCAGAAAGACCAGATCATCGAGGGCGTCACGTGCGGCCTGGACGAATCGGGGTTCCTCATTGTGCGCGAAGATAACGGGAAGGAGACCACGATTCTGGCCGGCGGCGTCCGGCCCGCGTGAACCTTA
The DNA here is from genome assembly GCA_036006545.1 of Bryobacteraceae bacterium. Lineage (GTDB taxonomy): Bacteria > Acidobacteriota > Terriglobia > Bryobacterales > Bryobacteraceae > Palsa-187. The sequence goes on along the minus strand of DASYPO010000189.1, from coordinate 3,350 downwards.
TGCTGCTGGCGCTGGACGCGGGAAACACCAACATCACGATCGGCGCTTTCGACGGCGCGAAGCTCACCGGCCGCTGGCGGCTTCGGACGATTCGCGAACAGACCGCGGATGAATGGGGCATCCTGTTGCGCAACCTGTTTTCGCTGTCTGAACTCGACCTGAAAGCCGTGGACGGCGTTGCGATCTCGAGCGTGGTGCCCGCGGTGGATCAGCCGCTGACCGCGATGTCGCAGCGTTACTTCGGACGCGAGCCGATGTTCGTCAACTACACCACTGATCTCGGGATCGGCGTGCGCTACGACAATCCTCGCGAAGTGGGTGCGGATCGACTGGTCAACAGTGTCGCCGGATTCGCGAAGTACGGTGGTCCGTGCGTGGTGGTGGATTTGGGAACGACGATCAACTTCGACATTGTTTCCGAGAAGGGCGATTTTCTGGGCGGCGTGATCGCGCCGGGAATCGGAATGTCGATTAGCGGATTGTTCGCGCGCACCGCGAAATTGCCCATGGTCGATTTCCGCGAACCCGAGAAACTGATCGGGTCGAACACGGTGGGCAGTCTCACGTCGGGTTTGTACTACGGCTTCATCGGCATGATCGACGGAATCGTCGAGCGCGTGATCGCGGAGCTGGGGCCCAAGACGACTGCGGTCGCGACGGGCGGGCAAGGCGGCGCGATCGTCAAGGCGTCGCGCTTCGTGAAGCAGTACGACGAGGATCTGACGCTCGACGGGCTGCGGCTCATTTGGGAAAGAAACTCTCCAAGAACCGCGCGGCCGTGACCGAGAATTACTTCAACTATTTCACCGAGACGGAGGAGCGCTTTCAGCGCGCTCGCGGCACCGGGTTGTTCCTGCTGTCGCCGCTTGATTGGGCGCTGATCGAGGCGTGGAAGAATTCGGGGATTCCGCTCGAAGCGGTGCTGCGGGGGATCGACGCGGCGTTTGAGAAGTGGCGCAGCCGTCCGGCGAATGCGCGGATCCAGATGGTGAATTCGCTGGCGTATTGCGCACAGGCGGTGGCGAAAGAGGCGCAGGCGCTGGCGGGGCTCGCGCCGGTGACGAAGAAGGATGCGGCGCCCCCGTTTTCCGTCGCCGATGTGCGCGAGTTCGTCGCGCGTAATGCGGGCGCGCTGCGGAAGTCGGGAGAAGAGGAACTGGCGACGTCGCTAGAGTCGCTGGATCTCGACGTTTTGTATCACGATCTGGAGCAGCTCGAGCAGCGGCTGACGGCGATTGAGGAGAAGATGATCGCGCGGTTGCGGAGTCGTGCGTCAGAGGAGTCGCTATTCGAGGCGCGTCGCTCGCTGGACCAGGAGTTGAAGCCGTATCGCGGGAAGATGACGGCGGACCAGCTTGCGATGCTGGAGCGGCAGTTTCTGGAGCGGCGGTTACTGGAGTCGGCGGGATTGCCGAGGTTGAGCTTGTTCTACTTGCATCCGTGGTAGAGGCCTCCGACCGCCCGGAATGTGTATAATTCTATTAAGAGATACACATCCCCGTGCGAACCAACATTGTCATCGACGATAAGCTGATGCGGGAGGCCATTCGGGCCACCGGCCTGAAAACCAAACGGGAGACAGTCGAGCAGGGTCTTCGAACGCTGCTTCGCCTGAGCAAGCAGTCGAGGATTCGCCAGCTGCGCGGCAAATTGAACTGGCAGGGGGACCTGAAGGCGATGAGGACCGATCGTTGATTCTGGTCGATTCGAGTGTGTGGATCGACTACTTTCGCGGCACCATCACCGCGCAAACCGAGGCTCTCGATCGGCTGCTGGATAACGAGCCGGTGGCCATTGGCGATCTGATGCTGACCGAGGTTCTTCAGGGCTTCGCCGACAATCGAGACTTCGATGCAGGAAGGAATTTGCTCACGTCGCTGACGGTAGTGGACCTGGGCGGTGAGAGAATCGCCATTCAATCCGCCAGAAACTTTCGGACTCTGCGCAACCTCGGCGTTACCGTTCGCAAGACCATCGATACGGTCATCGCCACGCGATGCATCGAGGACGGGTACGAGTTGCTGCATAACGACCGCGACTTCGATCCGTTCGCCAAGCACCTCGGGCTGCGTGTAGTTGCCTGACCAGTGCTCGTGGTATTCTCGCCCGTATGAAGACCTTGGTTGCTTTTCTATTCACCGCCGCGCTCGCGCTCGCGGCCGACGTTACGGGGAAGTGGAACTTCACTGTCGTGCTCGAAGCCGGCTCCGGGAATCCGACCTTTGAGTTCAAACAGGATGGCGAGAAGCTCACCGGATCGTACAAAGGCCAGTTTGGCGAGGCGCCCCTTACCGGCACTGTGAAAGGCGACAAGATCGAGTTCACCTTCAGCGGTCAGGCGGGCACGGTGAAGTACGCGGGCACCATCGATGGCAAGAAGATGAAGGGGACCTGCGAATACGGCGAAGCTGGTAAGGGAACGTTTACGGCTGAGAAGAACTAGAGCAGCCGGAAATTCACTTCGATAGTCGCGTAGACGGCGACCGCTTTCCCGTCCTTTTTGCCCGGCTCGAAGCGCCACTTCTCGACAGCTTCGATGGCCTTCTGATCCAGGCCCAGTCCCAGGGACTTCGCGACCTTGATCTGCTGCGGCTGGCCCTTATCGTCGACCACCAGCGAGAGCACTACCGTGCCCTGCCACTTGGCCTTGCGGGCTTCTTCCGAATATTCCGGCTCGACTTTCGAAACCAGGCGCGGCTGCGAAACACCGCCGCCGATCTTGTAAACGCCGCCGCCGAATCCGCCACCCGAACCGGGACCAAAGCCTGGACCACGACCCGGTCCAACGCCGCCGCCAGATCCGGAACCGATGCCGCCGCCCATGCCCGATCCGTTGGACGGAATGCCGAGCCGGCTCATCGGGTCGCCGAAATTGGTCGCGTTGATGTTCGGAATTGGCGTATCAGCCACGATGGTCGGAACCATCGGCAGCTTGGGATCCGGAAGCGGATCCACACGCGGAGGAGTGAACTGTTTGGGAGCGATCTTGGGCAGTTTGCCCTTGCTGGCTTCGAGCGGGGCACGCGCACCGCCGCCACCGCCACCTTGCGGTTTGTTCGGAGCGGGCTTGTAGATCGAAACATCCGGCGCCACCAGATCGACGACCTTCGACATGGCTTTCTGAACCGGTTTGAGCGAGCCGAGGAACAGCAGCAGCGCAATTACGCTCACGTGAATCAGCAGCGAGGAAACCCCGGCTTTGGCTTCGTTGCCGGCGTAGGCGCCCCACATTTCTTCTACCGGAACCGGCTTGGAGGTTACTTCCAGCGGCGGCAGTTTCGGCGGATTGATGGTGTCCTTGATGTTCTGAATGAAGCTCTGATACCAGGGCTTTTCGGGCTGCAACAGTC
>DASYPO010000188.1:0-8380 GCA_036006545.1 Bryobacteraceae bacterium | reverse complement strand
CGCCTGAAATGTTTGAGCGTTACATGCGCCACCTCAGGGCGCAGAATTTCCGGGTCATCGCCTTGCGCGACGTCGAATCCTACCTACCGGCAAGCGACCCAGCCGATCCGTTGCTTAACGATCGATTTCCCGTGCCAAAAGGCAAACTACGTTTACCCACGGAGGTCGAATCCACGCAAGCGAACCTGGCATCCTGGCTGCCGAACATGCTCTCCGACCATCGTTACTCGCCGGAAGAGGCGGCGATCGTAAGCGGGTTGTCCATCAGGGAAATCAATCGTCAAGCATCGAATCTGGAACCGGCTACGCGATCTGGACGAGTGCGGGCATACCCCGGCGGTCGTCCGCTGCGTGTCGCATTTCGTGAAGGTGCGATCGATCCGCTGCGTGGCACCAAGGCGTCGGTCTTTTTGCCGTGGGACCCATCCAGCTACGTCGTGGTGGATCTGCCGGAGGCGATTTTCTCGAACCTCGGGTTGCTGTTCCTCGCGCATACGCACGTACCGACGATCTGGAACGACCAGAATGTGATCATCGACAACGTCGATTGGGTGCGCACGGATCGGGGACTTCGGTCGGAATGGAAGCTGCCGAACAAAGTCGCCTTCGGCGCGTCCATCGAGTGGGTTGAGGGTCGCGCAGAGCAAGTCGAGATGACGCTATGGTTGCGGAACGGAACCGCAGCTCCGCTGAGCCGACTGCGCACGCAGATCTGCGTGTTGCTGAAGGGCGCGGCCGGATTCGATCAGACGAGCAACGACAACAAGAATTATGGCAAGGAGATCGTGACGGTGCGCAACGCGGCAAGCGGCCATTCGATTTCGACGCAATGGGAGCGTTGCGGCCGAACGTGGGGCAACACGCAGTGTCCCTGCATGCATTCCGATCCTGTGTTGCCGGACTGTGCGCCCGGCGAGACCGTGCAGGTCGTCGGAAAACTGTGGTTCGCGTAGTCGACGGTCCGACAGCTACGCTGCGCCGGGGTCGTACTTCATAATCAGAACCGTCGCGCACAACGTGATCGCTGTGCCGATCAGCGCGACCGGGCTCAGCCGTTCGCCCAGGAAAATCGCCGCGATCACGACGCCGAACACCGGCACCAGGTACAACGACGCCGACGCGACGGTCACTTCGAGATGCTGCAGGACGTGGAAGAACAGGATCATCGAAAGACCGTACATACACAGCGCGAGAAACGCGAACGCGAGCCACGATTTCCAATCGAATCCGCGGAAGGCCGACCAATGAAATGGCTCCGCCCAGATCAGCAGCGGAATGCTCGCGACACTCGCCGTAACGTAACTGAAAATCAGAATTTCGATTTCCTGGAAGCGGCGCATGAGGCCCTTGCAATAGACGTTGTAGAACGCCGAGCCCAGTGTGCCGCCGAGGATCATCAGATTCCCGACGAAATATCCGCCTTTCAAAAAGGACGCCTGCTTTAGATCCTGCACCGACAACAGGAACACGCCCGCCAGGCCGATGCCCAGACATGCGAGGCGCAGCAGGGTGACGCGTTCGCGCAACATCACCGATGCGAGCGCGGCGGTGAAAACCGGAATCAGTAGATTCAAGATCGCCCCATTCGATGCGAGCGATTTACTGATCCCCCAAGTCATGCCGAGCTGCGCCAAAACCTGACCTCCGACGCCCGCGATGATGAACCCGCGCCAATCGGCCCAGTTGGGACGCGGTGCATCGGGATGCCGGCGGCGTTCGCGAATCAAGAGCGGGATGAACAGCAGCGTGCTCACGTAAAACGGCAGGAAGGTAATCGCGATCGGGCCAAGCTGGCGATCAAGAAATTTCACCGCCGTTCCCTGCCCCGCCCAAATCAGGTTCACCAGCGCGAGCAGGAACAGGTACCACAACGCTTTCGGACGGCTCGCGGTGATCGCGGGAGCTGTCACGGGCACACCACCTGCACGCCGAATCGATCCGCGCCCATGGAGCTGCCTTCGAACACGTAGGGCATCTCGCCACCACGCAAATCCGCATAGCTCGCGACCACACGATCGAACGCGCGACGGGCGGTTTTGTATCCCAATACAGCGACGGTTCCCCCGGCGCCGCCGCCGGTGATCTTCGCGCCGAACAAGCCGTTCTCCGGCCCTTCCTCGCGAACCAGTTCAACGATCTGATCGGTTTCCTTGCAACCGAGGCCGCACTCGGTGTACGACCAGTGCGCCTGATACAGCAGTTCGCCCATTTCTTCGAATCCGGTACCGCCGCGCGCGAGCTCAGCGAAGGTGCGCACGCGATAATTCTCTTCGACCGAGTAACGCGTGCACGCGCGCACGCGATAGCTCACTTCGGGTCGCATCTGCGTGAACGGATCCACGTGCACTTGGCCGTTCAGCATATACTCGTCGCCGGTCATTCGCTCCGGCAGCCTCGATTCATAGCGCGATCGAAATTCAGACGGCGCAAGATTCGCGAGGTAGCCGTTCCAGCGATCATCGACGAAACGCGGGATTTGCGACGAGGCATCGTGGCGCACTTCGAGACCTTCCCAATCGCAAATAAGCTTGTAACCCATGAACGCCGCCGCTCGCGCGGCCTCATATTCGATGCCAGTCACCTGATGACTCACGCCGGAATCGATCGCCCAGCAAGTGAGCGCGTCGGGCAACTTCACAAGCGGAAGCGGCGTCGCCGGTTGACACAGCAGCGGCAAGACGTGCCCTTCATCGCCCAGAACGCTGGTCATCTGGTCCATGATTCCGCAGGCGGATTCGGCGATTACGTTCTCGACCCATTGGCAATTCTCAGCCAACTCGACACCTTGCATAGGGACGCCGTAGGCGGCGGCCGCGGCCTTCATCACCGCCACTTCGACCGCAGCCGACGAACTTACGCCCTTGTTGAGCGGCACTTCGGATTCTATGTAGACATCGCAACCTTGATGGACATTCTTCGGATGGCGCTCACGGAGTAGAAAGAAAATGCCGAGCACGTAGGCGGTCCAGCGCGAACGCGGATCACGATTCACCAGGGCCCGCACCGCGGCTTCGTCGGTCAACTCATCCAGATTGAATTCGACGCGATCCAGCCAGGCTTTTTCCGACATCTGCGGATTTATGAATACGATGGTGCGATCGTCACGCAGGCGAACCGCCGCCCAGGTGGCTTCGCGGATGGTCGCCTCGAAAACCAGTCCGCCGACGTAGTCGCCGTTGCCACCAATGAGATCGAGCCGGCCGGGCGCACGGCAAACGAACATCGGGCGCGGTTCACTCATGCGAGTTCGCGAACACTGCGCATCAGATAATCGACCGCTTCGCCGGTGAGCCGCGGATGGATCGGAAGACTGATGTACTTTTGAAACGCCGCCTCGGCGACCGGACACTCGCCTTCGGAATGGCCCAGTTGGCGATACGCGGTAGTCAGGTGAATCGGCATGTAATGCGACCAAACTTTCACGCGCTTGGTCTGATACAGCTCCCACATGAATTCTTCCTTGGTGCGGGAAAATTCGGGCTCCACTTGCACGCAATAAACGTGAAAGACGTGTTTCACATCCGGTGAGACATAAGGCAGCGTGAGCCCACGAATTCCGCGCAGGCGATCGCAGTATTGATTCGCCAACTCAATACGGCACTGGTTGAAGTTGTCGAGCTTGGCGAGCTGTGCGATCCCCACTGCCGCCTGGATGTCCATCATGCGGTAGTTATAGCCCGCGTCGTCGAAATCCAGATACCAATAGCGCTTGCCCATCGGCTGCTGCGATTCGTCTATCGCCAAGTACTTACCCTTGGGGTCGTAACTGCGACAGCACAGCGAACGGTACGAGAGCATTCGGTCGAACAACGCGCGATCGCTGGTGGTACACATGCCGCCTTCGCCCAGCGTGACCATGTTTTTCTGCTGATGGAAACTGAAGACCGCGATATCGCCCAGCGAGCCGGCCTTGCGGCCTTTGTACTCCGCGCCCGCGGCGTGCGCCGCATCCTCGACAACCTTGATGCCGTGCTGACGCGCGATCTGGTTGATCGCGTCCATGTCGCAGCACTGGCCGTAGAGATGGACCACTAGAATCGCGCGGGTACGCGGAGTGATCTTGGCAGCGATCGACGCCGGATCCAAGTTCAGGGTGCGCGGATCGACGTCGGCGAAAACGACCTTCGCGCCGCAAGCGATCGCGGCATTGGCGGTCGAAATCCAACTGATGGGCGTGGTGATCACTTCGTCGCCCGGGCCGACGCCGCACGCGATCATCGCGAGGTGCAGACCGGCGGTGGCGGAACTGACCGCCAGTCCATGCGTCGCGCCGCAATACGCGGCGAATTCTTCCTCGAATTGTTTTACTTTCGCGCCGCTTGAGGGCGCCGAGTTGCGCAAAACTTCCAGCACGGCAGCTTCTTCCTCAGCGCCGTAGCATGCGCCATGGTTGAACTCGAGTTCATGAATGGCTTTGGGCAACTGCATCAAAACACCTTTCCAAAACTTGTTGGGTAGAGGGCACCTGAGCACCGCAAGCGGCGGCGATCTTGGTCGAGATCAAGAAGTGATCCAGGCCTCGGGGTGCGCGGCCCAAATTGGGTTCGTTTTGCAAAATCAAGAGCGACTTCGGAGCACTCAAGCGGTCCGCAATGGCCGCAATCAGGTCGTAGCGCGGCCAACTGTCCGACGATCCCAAATGATAGATACCGTGGACCGTAGGTCGATCGGCAAGCGCCAACAAGAACCACGCCAGCGTCTCGACATCGATCGGATTGCGGGACTCGTTCATGGCGACGTTCACGGGTCGACGAGTGCTGAAGCTCGACACAAGTTTATCGAGCAGCGAGTTCGAACCCGGCCTTAGACCGAGGCCTAAAACCAAGGAAAGGCGAACGATTATCGAAGACCGATGTTGCGTGACTATTTGTTCCGCACGCACCTTGGTCTCGCCGTAGACGCTGATCGGCGTTGGCGGATCGTCCTCGGTGTATCCGTGTTTGAGGCCATCGTAGACCGCGCCCGACGAAGTGAAAATCAGCCGCGCTCCGATGCGGGCGCATTCCGTCGCGACAATTTCCGCGCCTGTCACGTTGACGAGTTCGGCACGCTCGGGTTCGCGCTGACAGCGGTCGATGTCGGAGATCGCAGCGGTTAGGATGACAACGTCGGGACGTTGCCGATCGAAGGAGGAGCGGACAGTGTCGGCGCGAGTAATGTCGATTCCGGTATCGGGCAGGACTTGGTAGCGATCGGTTGCCGCGGCCGCAACGTGTGCGCCGACGAATCCCCGCGATCCGATGACCAGCAGACGTTGCCGACTCATCGGGCCCACTCCGGAAAGGCGCGGAGCGCATCGACAACATTGTGGATTTTATCGGTGTGCGCGTCTTCCTGCCAGCCCCCGCGGACGCTGTGAAGAAGCGTGTCGCGCGGGCAGCCGTCGTCATCGACCGCATACAACGCGAGCGTCATCGCTTCACGCGCCGTGGTCTTGTATTCGACCGATCCGGTGACGGCCGAATATATGGCCAGCGTCGCAGCCCAAGTGGAATTAATGCCGCCCCAAGGATCACGATCCTCATCCTGTTCGCCGCACGCGGCCACTCCGAACCACAGACTGACGTAGTGCTTGTTGACGAACTCGATCAGTGCGCGAGCGTCCTTCTGCCAATCTGGATCGAGCGCATCTTTCTTTTCGAGCAGATAACGCGCCAGTGCCAGCGGCGACCAGGCGGTCCGATTGGTGATGGACGTGTGATCCTCGAAGAATTGCGCCCACAGCAGCGCGTCTTTCGAAAGGTTAGGAAGCTGGTAGTTTTTGATCCAGGCCCACAACTGCTCACGCGCTGGGCGAAATTCGGGATAACCAAGATCGATCAACTTGTCGAACAGGCGCAGAATATACGTCATGTTGCCGGACACGGCGCCGCGTGCTTCCCCCGTCCGATAGTCGGCGCGGAAGGGCCAGGGAGATCGGGTTGAGTAACCCTTCTCCATGTTCGAGACGAGCACGCGCGCGTTCTGCAACGCCTGATCCAGGTACCGTTTGTCTTTCGTGCTCTCGAACAGAAGCGCGAGCGCGTAGCCCGCGATGCCGCCCTTATCGGGCTGGATTTCGTAAGGCCGATCGTCCTGCGAGCCCGCGTCGGGCGGCTGGGGAAACGCCGCGCGCTTGCCGGTAGACCGCGTGAAGCGAGGATACTTGCCTTCGTCGGGGGTATTTGCTTCTTTGACGAGATAGTCGCCCATGTAACGGGCCCATTCCAGCACTTTGGGATTTTTGCGGCCCTTATATTCGTAATATTTCAGATAAGAAATGATGCCCATTCCGTTCTGCATGGCCGGAATGAAATCGTGTCGCCGCTCGACTGGCTGGTAGTTACCATCCATGAAGGTCATCCACACGAAGCGTGGATACCCGTGCTCCAGCGGACAGTTCAGATACCAGTTCATCTCGCGGTCAAGAATGTTGCTCCAGTTGCTCCAAGGCTGAAGGTGTCCGCTCGCGTCGCGAACGGCCTGGTGCGAGCCCAGCATCTGCGAGTAGGCCGCACCGCACAGAGTGAGCAGCAAGACAACGCGCTTCACTCGGCCACCATCACTTTGCATACCTGGCGGAGCCGTTCCAGATCCTGGGGTTTCACGCCGTCGTCGGTGAGGATCAAATCGCAACTCGACAGCGGAGTGAAATGATACAGCGCCTCGCTGCCGATCTTGCTGCTGTCCACCACCAGGATCCGTTCATGCGCAGATTGGAGTAACGCCCGGGGTGCCTCCGGATCGTAGACCATCACGCCTCGGGAAAAAGAAACCCCGGCGGCGCCGAAGAAAACTTTCGAGGCGCAGACCTTCACCAGGCTTTCATCCGCCGCCGTGCCGATCAGGTCGTGGCTGTTGCGGCGATAGGTTCCGCCGGTTAGTTCCACGCGCACGGAATCGACCGGCATCAGTTCTTCCAACACCGCCAACGAAAACGTGAAGACCACTACGTTGCGGTGCCGGCGCAGGTGGCGCGCGATCGAAAGCGTGGTGGTGCCCGAATCCAGCACCACCGAATCGCCTTCCTGAATGAGCGACGCAGCCAGCCGTCCGATGCGATCCTTCGCGGGCGCCATCTTCTGCAAACGCTCCGCAAACGCCCGCTCAAACGTGATGGATCGCGTAATGCGCGCGCCGCCGGGGATGCGAATCACGTGCCCGGTTTCCGAAAGCTGGTGCAGGTCGCGGCGCACGGTCATTTCGGAGACGCCGACTTGTCCCGCGATCTCTGAAATCGACGCAGAAGTGCGCTCCTTTAACAGGCTAAGGACCTGCTCCTTGCGGGAAGTGGGCGCGCTTTTTCGAATCGGATCCGGCATTTGGAAGGTCTGTTACAAAATAACAAACTGTTGCAACAAGATTACATCAGACGCTAACATATGCGACCCAGGCAGTCAAGTTCTATTGTATTGCAAACACGCTACTAAAGTTGCCATTGACATTGGAAAGCGGGTGTGTCAAAGTGCCTCTTAACCTGTTGTTAGAACTTCACAAGTGGGAGGTTTCGCACCCATGTCTCGCACACTCCGGTTAGGCGCTCTTTTTCTGGCCACTCTGGCCGCCTTCCCCCTGTTTTCACAGACCTACACTGGCTCAATCGCCGGTCGCGTTACGGACTCGAGCGGGGCCGCGGTGCCGGAGGTGGCGATCGCAGTCACCGATGTAAACACCAACGCGGTCACGCGGACCACCACCAATTCGTTCGGTGATTACCTGGTTTCTTTCCTCAAGCCGGGGACCTACAGCGTGACTTTCTCCAAGTCGGGGTTCAAGGAGCAGGTACAGCAAGGGCTCGCGCTGCAGATCAACCAGCAACTTCGTGTGGATACCGGCATGCAGGTGGGCGCGGTGAGCGACAAAGTGGAAGTGTCCGCATCCGCCGAGCTGATCAATTACACGTCGCCTGAAATCGGCCACGTGGTGGGAGAAGAACAGCTCATGAATATTCCGCTGGTCGCGACCAATTCGCGCGGCCGCGCGACCGTGCTGCTCTCGAAACTGGTGCCGGGCGTCACGTCGACCAGCGCGAACAACAGCAACATTAATAATTTCAGCTTCGGCGGCGGCCGTCCGGTAACCAACGAGATCCTGGTGGACGGACTGCCGACCACCAATCCTTCCGACCAGACTTACACGCTGACGCCGAGTCCGGAATCGATTCAGGAATTCAAGGTAATCACGACGCCGTTTTCGGCTGAGTTCGGCCACACTGGCGGCGGCGTGATGATTCTGACGTCGAAATCAGGATCCAACGTATTGCACGGGTTCGTGTTCGATTATTTCCGAAATCGCCTACTGAATGCCGCGCCGGTGTTCGGGTCGGCAAGCCCACTCAAGTACGTGCAGAACGATCCGGGAATCACGATTGGCGGACCCGTGGTGATCCCGAAGGTCTACA
>DASYPO010000187.1:0-5573 GCA_036006545.1 Bryobacteraceae bacterium | reverse complement strand
ATACTTGCGATGCATCCGGCGTAGCACCGTGTCCGATCCACTCTGCAGCGGTGCATGCACGTGGCGCGCGATTCGCGGCGACTCGGCCATCAATCCCAACAGCGCGTCCGAAAAATCCATCGGCTCGACCGAGCTCAGCCGCAGCCGCTCCACCGGTGTTTCATCCAGCAGCCGCCGCACCAGATCCACTAATCGCCTCCGACCCTCCAGATCGCGACCCCAGCGCCCCAGATTGATTCCGCTCAGCACCACCTCGCGATATTTTTCCGCCAGCCGCCCGACCTGCGCCACCACGTGATCCGCCTGCGCGCTGCGGCTCCGCCCGCGCACGAAAGGAATAATGCAGAAGGAGCAGCGATTATTGCAGCCGTCCTGAATCTTGAGATTCGGCCGATTGCGATCGCCCAGCGCGTCCTCGACCGGCGCAGAAAGAAACTCGCGCGCCTCGAAAATATCGCCGGCGACGATATTGCCGTGATACGGAACATCGCCACCGACCAAATCCGGAATTTGCGACTTGTGCGAGTTGCCGACCACCAGCGTCACGCCTGCCAGCGCGGCAATCTCCGCGGGCGCACGTTGCGCGTAGCAGCCCGTTACCAGGATTCGCGCGTCCGGTCGCTCACGATGAATACGCCGCACCGTCTGGCGAACTTCGTCATCCGCCGTTGCCGTCACCGTGCAGGTGTTGAGCACTACCAGGTCGGCGCTGGCGAAATCCGCGGCCGCATTCAACCCCTTCGCCGCAAGACCCGCTTCGAGCGCGGCTCCATCCGCCTGCGACGCGCGGCACCCGAAATTCTTGACGAAGAATCGATCCACTTAGCCAATTCTAACGTGCGTTCGAAATTGCCCTAAGCGAACGGGCTGCGCTTCATCGCATAATCGATGGCTTCCTGCGGAACTGTGAACTTCGCCATGCCCTTGTTCCCTTTGAATCCGACTTCGCGAATCCCTGCCGCGCTGGTATAGTACGCATCCACCGTCATGCGCCGCGCCCAATCGAAATAGCGAATCCCCTGAGCCAGTTCCGGCGTGCGATTTTTGCGATACGCGATCTTATCCAGCAGCACCGTTCGCTCCTCCGGTTTTGCATTGAGAAAAGATGCACCGGCGGAGCGTTCCATTGCCCGATCGATCCACGCGAGCCCGCCCGTATGGATCGCGGCCATCTCCGCGTTTTGACTCGAAAGCAGATCGATAAATTCCGCCGCGCCGCCTTTCGATGCGCCCGGCACAATCATCTCGCACAGCATTTTCAACGTGTCAAATTCATGCTGGTTCAGCGCCTTCGGCTTGTATATGCCGCCAGCGGCTTTCGTCTGAGTTGCGGTCGTCGCATGCACGTGCTGTCCCGCCTGCAAACTAATCGGTCCAGCCAACATCGCAGCAGCGATTCCCCGCATCGCATCCCTGCGCGTGGTTTTTATTCTGTCTTCTGACTTCTGACTTCTGACTCCTCCCTTAGACATTTCCCTTCCTCATTTCTTCAGCCAGATATTCTGCCGTGCGCCACGCCAGCGCACAGATGGTCAGCGTCGGATTCTTATCCGGATTGCTGACGAACGGCGCCGCATCCGCCACGAACAGATTCTTCACGTCGTGCGCCTGGCAATACTTATTCAACGGCGAGGTCTTCGGATCATCGCCCATGCGAATGCTGCCCACCTCGTGGATAATCTCGCCGCCCACCGAAATCTTCTCCGCCGTTGGGCGCGTGGAATGCGTCACCGTTCCGCCCATCGCCTCCAGAATTTCGGTGAACGTTTTCTCCATGTGCTCCACTTGTTTTAGCTCGGCGTCCGACCACTTGAAGTGAAACCGCAGCGCCGGAATTCCGAACTTGTCCACTACGTTGGGATCGATATCGCAATACGTATCCTTATTGGGAATCATTTCGCCGCGCCCCGAAAGCCCCACGCGCGTCCCGTAATCGTCGTAAATCGCCTTCTTAAGCGAATCGCCGTAGCCTTCGTGTCGCGCCGCCGTGCCGGCGAAACTCCCGATTCCCGGCATTCCGTAACCGCCGCCCAACTCGACGTGATAGCCGCGCGGAAAATCGGTTTTCTTGTCCCACAACCACCAGGGGATGTAAAGATGCGCGCCGCCCATGCCATCGTTATCGTGGCGCGGCATGCCCTCTAGCGCTGGAGTTTTCGCGCTCATGCTGAATCCGGTGCTATCGGTCAGGTGCCGACCCACCGCGCCCGACGAATTCGCCAGCCCATTCGAATGCCGCGACGAGCGCGAGTTCAGCAGCAGCCGCGTCGATTCGCAGCAGCTCGCCGTCACGACCACCGTGCGGCACTTGATCTGCCGCTCCGTGCGCGAGGCTTTGTCGATGTAGCTGACCGCTGTCACCTTGCCCTCGCTATCGGTAATCAGTTCGCGCGCCATCGCACCGGTGATCAGCTTCACGCGTCCGGTTTTCATCGCCGGGAAAATCTGCACCTGGCTCGACGAATAATTCGACGCCGTAATGCAGCCGCGCCCGCACTCGCCGCAATAGTGGCACGGCGCGCGGCCATTCGTCGGCGTCGTGATAATCGCCAGACGATTCGCCACGCACGGAATGCTGAGTTTGTCGCAAGCCCGCTTCACCAGCATTTCATGAACACGCGGTGGCGGGCACGGCAGAAATACGCCGTCCGGCGCGCTGCGAATTCCTTCTTTCGATCCGGTGACGCCGATGAAGCGTTCCGCCTTGTCGTAGTACGGCGCGATGTCGTCGTAGGAAATCGGCCAGTCCGTCCCCACACCGTCGCGCGAGTAGGGCTTGAAATCGTAATCCGCGAAACGCAGTGAGATGCGGCCGTAGTGATTCGTCCGTCCGCCCACGATGCGCGACCGGAACCATCGAAACTGTGAGCCTTCACCGGTCGTGTATGGCTCGCCATCCAGTTCCCATCCGCCGGCGTGGGCCGAAAAATATCCGAATGGCCGGCCCTTGCCAAAGTAGCTCGCACCGCCCTCCATGGAACCCCGATGGCCCACCTGGAAGGGCCACATGTGCTCCTTGAAATCCTTCTCCGGATTGAGCATCGGCCCCGCTTCGAGGAGCGTGACGTTAACTCCCAGATCGGCCAGGACTTTCGTGACCGTGCCGCCGCCCGCGCCCGAGCCGATCACCACCACGTCCGCAACCGGCGCACTGCGCATCGCTTGAAACATGCCCCGATTATAGTCAACCGGATCGACTCCGGGTGCGTCTCAAATATTGAATACCAATCGGACAGGTATAATCGCGATAGCTCTATGGAAGTACCAGCTCCAACCACGCCGCCCCCTCTTGAAACGCCCCCGCCTTTGGAAACGGCGGAGGCCAAGCAGACTGCCGGAACCATCTCCTGGGTCCGCGACCTGTTTCTCAGCGTCCTGATCGCTATTGTCGTGATCCTGTTTCTGTACCAGCCGGTAAAAGTGGAGGGCACCAGCATGCAACCCTCGCTCGAAAACGACGAGCGCGTGTTCATCAACAAGTTCCTCTACCGCTTCGGCATTTCGGACATCAAGCGTGGCGATACGGTGGTTTTCTGGTATCCCAACGACCTCAGCAAGTCTTATATCAAGCGTGTGATCGGGCTGCCCGGCGACCGCGTCGAGCTACGCTTCGGCAAGGTGTATGTCAACGGACAGTTGCTCCAGGAGCCCTACGTTCCGGATCACTTCCGCGATCGCTCCACCATGCCCGAGAAAGTCATCAGTCCCGACGAATTTTTCGTGCTGGGCGATCATCGCAGTTCCTCTAACGACAGTCGCCAAGGCTGGACCGTCGCGCGCGCCAATATTTACGGCAAAGCGGTGTTCGCGTACTGGCCGCTCGACCGCCTGGGAACCGTCCGCTAACTATCGCGCCGCGGCACGTGCCGGCAGCGTCAATTTCGCGCCGACGCGTTGGATGTGCTGCAGTCCCCATTTGCTGATTTCGTTGAGCGCGCGCTTGAGCGATCGACCGTAGTCGGTCAGCGAATATTCAACTTTCGGCGGCACCGTGGGGTAAATGCGACGGCTGACCACGCCGTCCGCTTCGAGCTCGCGCAACTGCTGGGTCAGCATCTTTTCGGTAATCCCCGGGATTGCCCGGCGCAGTTCGGCGAAGCGATACGTGCGCTGATTCAGCCACCACAGGATCAGCGGCTTCCACTTCCCACCCATCACGGCGATGGCGGCTTCCACCGGACAATTGTAGTTTCGGACACGTTTAGGCACTATCGTTTTGGTGAGTATATAACGTTTTCGTAGGTACTTGTCACTTGGATCGTTAGCGCTTACGATTGGCCTAGGAGAAAAAATGAAATACGGAGTACTCGGAACGGGAATGGTGGGCGACGCCCTGGCGACCAAGCTCGCCGAGCTAGGTCACGAAGTGATGATGGGCGGACGTTCGGCGGATCACAAGAACGCGCAAGCTTGGCTCGCCAAGGTGAGCCGCTCGAAAGGCAAGGCGCGAATCGGCACGTTTGCCGATGCGGCGAAGTTCGGCGAAACCATTTTGAACTGCACGCAGGGTAGCGCGACGCTCCAAGCCCTGAAGGCGGTCGACGGCCAGGATCTGGCGAGCAAGGTTCTGATCGACGTCGCCAACCCGCTCGATTTTTCGAGCGGCACACTGGCGCTTTCGATCGTCAACTCGGATTCGCTGGGCGAGAGCCTCCAACGCGCATATCCGCAAACCAAGGTGGTCAAAGCACTGAACACCGTCAACATTCAAGTGATGGTCAACCCGGCGATCGTCCCCGGCGACCACGACCTCTTCATCTGCGGAGACGACGCCGGAGCGAAACAACAGGTGACCGCCCTACTGCGCGAATTCGGCTGGCGCTCGATTATCGATCTGGGCGGAATCATCAATGCGCGCGCAACCGAGCAGCTTATGCCGATCTGGATGCGCCTGTTTACAATGTACGGCTCGCCCTTGTTCAACTTTAAGGTCGTCAAGGCTTGACGATCCGTCCACCAATCGCGCCGCGAAATCCGCAATTCGATCGGAAAGGCTAAAACTCCGTCTGCTGGGGTCGATACGATTCTCAGGAGTCGACTATGTTCTGGCTATATCTGCTGGGCGCGGTGACCTTTCTCATCATCGTTCTGCGGCGTGTGTTGCGGCGACAGAAACCTCTTACGGACGAGGTGCATTCGAGCCGGGTTGCGATCGACAATGTCCAGAGTGGCGTGGCCTGGATCGGCTTGGATGGCAAACTCGGATCCGTGAATCAGTCGCTGGCGAAATCACTGGGAGTGAAACAGGCCAAGCTGATGGGCGCGGAATGGATGACGCTGTTCGCGGCTGCGGATGCCGAACGCGTCGCCCAAGCCTATAGCCAGATGCTGCTACAGGGCAAGTCGGGATTCAAAGCTTGCGGTGCGGGGCCCGCGGGAGATCCGGTCCCGATGGATGTCCTGCTGGTTGCGGTGCACAACCACAAATTGCGCTTCGTCGGGCATCATTGCCTGATTCGCGATTGCACCGGCGAGCGCGAGAGCGAAATCTGTGCGGCCGACACCGAATCGTCGTTGGTTCCCGCGCGTTGATTCAGTGCCTGAAAGCAAGGTGAGAATGGCGGGGACGACGG
>DASYPO010000186.1:0-2966 GCA_036006545.1 Bryobacteraceae bacterium | reverse complement strand
CTCGAAGGTGCTGTTCTCGCGACGATTCTTCCGCGGGTCCGGCCCGATACGCGATTCATGGCAAATCGGATTCTATCCGCGCTTCTCGAAATGCGCGACTTGTTTGTCTCCGTCGATCCGATGGGTGGCAAATCGGCCAAGCGCGGCAATCGCGCCGGCCTGCGGCAATCCATCGAACACTTGGAAAACGGCGGCCTGCTGGTAGTCTTTCCCGCCGGCGAAGTTTCGCATTTCCAGTGGCGCAAACGTGTTGTCACCGACCCGCAATGGAGCCCGACCATCGCGCGCATGATCGAGATCGCCGCGCGGCGCGGATCGGCACTTCGGATCGTGCCGGCTTTTGTCGAGGGCTCGAACAGCTTTCTCTTTCACGCCGCCGGCATGCTGCATCCACGGCTGCGAACCGCGCTGCTGGCTCGTGAACTCTTCAATAAACGCAACGGTCGCGTTGAAGTTCGCTTCGGCAGCCCAATCGAGAGCGAGAAACTTTTGTCGATCCCGACGCCGGAGGAGCGCATCGAATATCTGCGCTGGCGGACCTATCTCCTCGCGAATCGGAACGAGTACAGGACCGACACCAGGCGATTTGTTTCGATGCGCCGAGCCCGCACGTCGGAGCCAATCGCAGCCGCGGTATCGCCGGAGTTGCTTGGGAAGGATGTCGCCGCGTTGGGAGCAGCCGCGAAGCTCGCCGAATCGGGCGCACTGGACGCATATATCGCTTGCGCGGGGCAGATTCCCAACGTGCTTGAGGAAATCGGGCGACTTCGCGAACTCACTTTTCGCAGCGCAGGCGAAGGCACGGGCCGCGCCGCCGATCTTGATCGCTTCGACGCACACTATTTGCACCTTTTCCTGTGGAATCGCGAGACGAGGGAAGTAGTCGGTTCGTATCGACTCTCCGGTGTGGAAGTAGGCGCGGATAGCTTGTATACAGCCACGCTGTTTCAGTACGGCCAGCCGTTTCTCGATAAGCTGGGTCCGGCGCTGGAACTGGGGCGCTCGTGGATTCGCGCGGAATACCAGAAAGCCTTCGCGCCGCTGTTGCTCCTGTGGAAAGGCATCGGCCAGTTCATCCGCCGCAATCCTCGCTACACCACGTTATTCGGCGCGGTGAGTATTAGCAATCAATATCAGAGCGTCTCGCGCGAACTAATGGTCTCCTATCTGGAACGCAAAGCTGCCTTGAGGAACTGGGCGGGGTTGATCGCGTCGTCGAATCCGTTTCGTTCGCGCCGCGCCGCGCACACACCTTTCGACCTGGAGGACTTGTCGCAAGTGGTTTCGGATATCGAACCCACGGGCGCGGGCGTTCCGGTGCTGCTGCGCCAGTATTTGAAGCTGGGAGGAAGGCTGCTGGGGTTTAACGTGGACCCGGAGTTTTCAAACACGCTCGACGGGTTGATCCTGGTCGATCTGACGCGCACCGAGCCCAAGCTGCTGGACCGGTACCTGGGGAAGGGCGCCTCGGAGGCGCTGCGAGCGGGCGCGCAGCACGCCGCGTAATTCGGCGATCGACATCGGTTTCGCACCGCGCTTGCGATTCTCATCCGCGATCTCGAAAGCGATTCTCCACTGCTGCGCGAGCGTCCGGTACGCCTGCCAGACGCTGACCGAGGGGTCGTAGATATGCGTGGCTTCGGCGGAAACCCCATTCAGCTCGATCACCTGAAACTCGCCGCGCTGGAGCGCTTCAGCAGACGGTGTGCGCACGTCGAAGCGCCCGAAGAAAAAGCCGGGATGTGCTTTGCTGACAAGATCCACAGCTTGTTCGAGCGCGGGCGTATGCAGGTCCTGGCCGTTCAGAAAGATGGCCCCTCGCGAGTGCGTGCCCAGTTCGACTAGCCGCACGCGTTCTCCACTCACCGGAACATCGGACATGGATCGGCGACAGAGTTTGCGATACGTATTGGCGATCATCGACGCGCGCGGATCACGCAGGATTAGTTGGTCGACCGTGCTGATGCCATCACCCGTGACTTCGGGAAACTGCTTGACCGTAATCGAAAAGATCCGGCCGCGCGATTCGTATGGATAGCGATAGTAGAAAACGCCGAACTCTGCGCCATCGACATAGCGCTGGATGATGATGTCCTCGGTTGCGCTTCCCAGATAGTTCGCGAGCTCGACAGTCGAACGAATGACGGCGACCCCGGACCCGCGCTCGCCCATGTCCGGCTTGAGGATCACCGGATACGTTAGGCCCAGCTTGTCGATGAAGCGCTGCGCGGCTTCGATGCGATCTTCGGGTGAGAGATCTGTTGGAATGAGTTCGCACTCGGCGACGCAGCCGGCGGTGCTCAGCTTCGCGAGAATTTCCGACTTCGATTCGTCAACAAACCCACCGGTCGCAATTCCAGGGTTCGCAGCGGTGAAGAGCGTGAGCGACCGGTATCGGATCGCGAGAGTCAACAGATACGGCATAAGCGGCGCATAGGCCGCCCAGATCGGCCAGAATTCCCAGTGGAAGAATTTTCTCATCTCAACTTGGGCAATTGTGCCTTAACGAAACGCAACAGCAGAGTCGCGGCGAGGGAGATCACGATCGATGGCAAAAGCCCTCGATTGACGAATGCGCGCAAAGCCTGCTCACCTAGTAGCGCCGTGCCGCCAACCAGTAACGGGGTCCACACCGATGCGGCGATCAGGAAGTAACCGGCGAACGACCAAAAGCGCGTACGCAGAATTCCGGCGGCCACGTACGCGGGCAATCGCAATCCGGGTGTGAAGCGACTGAGAAATACGACAGCAAGGCCGCGTTCCGCGAACCAATCCGCTGCTTGCTCCAGTCTGCGGCGCGGCAGAAAACGTGCGAACGGCGCCCAGAGCAACACGGAGTATCCGGCCAGCCGGCCTGTTGCGTATAGCAACAGATCGCCCACAAAAATTCCGATCAGACACGCCGTCGTTCCTTCGACGGAACCGATTTCGCCCCTTGCGATCAGCACGCCGGTTCCGATGCAGGT
>DASYPO010000185.1:0-8405 GCA_036006545.1 Bryobacteraceae bacterium | reverse complement strand
GAGCAGCTCGGGCCGCCGCAGCCGCCAGAGGAAGCCCCGCGCGAGCCGTATCCGTTTTGGGGTTACGGCGATCTCGCGCTGTTCATCGGCGCGCTAATCCCGTCGTTCGCGACGGCGATTGGGTGCCTGGCCCTCTTGCGCAAACTCGCATCGACGAGCCGTCCGGTCGAGGGCATCATTTTTCAAATCCTGTTTTCCCTTTTGGTCGTGGGCGTGCTGTACATGACCGTCTGCGTGCGCTATGGCAAATCCTTCGCTGAGACGTTTCGCATGCGTGGCGGATTCGGCTATCTCTTCTTGGGACCTCTCATTTCGATTGCGGTGGGCGCACTCGCGCTACGGTTGGGCGCACCATCCGTTCCGTCACCGGTAGACATGCTGATGGCCGGCAAGAGATCGATCGTCATCGTAGGGGCTATTGTCGTGATCCTCGGGCCAATAGTTGAAGAGCTCATTTTTCGCGGGTTTCTACAGCCGCTATTTTCGAAGACGCTAGGCTCGGTCGCGGGCGTCCTGATCAGCGCCCTGCTGTTCGGATTGCTGCACGCGCCGCAGAGTCAGTGGGCTTGGCAAGTGATTTTGGCGATCTCAGCCGCGGGCGCCGCGTTCGGCTACGTGCGTGAGCGCACCGGATCGACCGTCGCCTCGATCGCCGCCCACGTCGGCTTCAATGCGACCGCTTTCGCCGCCTACCTGGCCACTCACTAGGCGCTTTACACATAATCACGTGCTACACTTGTTTGTGTGAAACGCGCGACTCGAAACATCACGTTCAACCTTCCCGTGGATCTAATTCAGCGCGCGAAGGTGCACGCCGCGCAGCACGCGACTTCCGTAAACTCACTGGTTCGCGAGGCGCTGGAAAAGTCGATGGCGAGCGATCCAGCGCGTCAGGCTGCCGTTCAGCGGATGCTGGAACGGGCCCGCAAGGGACTGTTTAAGGTCCCTCCTGGCGGCATCAAGCGCGAAGAGATCTATGATCGACGCGTTTTTCGATAGCAACGTCCTCCTCTACGCGCACGATCAGCGCGACCCGGTCAAGCAACAAGGGGCTTTGCGTCTATGGGGTGAGCACTCAGAAGACGGATCGGCGCACATTAGTACCCAGGTCATGCAGGAGTTCTACTCTGTGGCCACTCGTAAGCTCGGTCTTTCCCGGACTACCGCGAGGTCCGTTGTGGAGGGCTTTCATGCAATGAACATTGTGACTATCGAGTTCTCCCACGTCCTGCGTGCGATCGAGTTCGAGCGCAGGTTTCAGGTTGCTTTCTGGGATGGACTGATTCTGGCTGCCGCCGAAGCCTGCGCAGCCGAAGTGCTCTATAGCGAAGACTTCACGCATGATCGCAAGTACGGCACGGTGCGAGTGGTGAATCCGTTCGCCGCTCGCCCTTAGCTCAGGCGAGGACGCCCTGGACCACTTTGCCGGCGACGTCGGTCAGACGGAAATCGCGACCGGCGTAGCGGAACGTCAGACGGGTGTGGTCGAAACCCATCAGGTGCAGAATGGTCGCGTGGAAATCGTGGACGTGTACTTCGTTCTCCGCCGTCCGCGCGCCCAGGTCGTCGCTCTGCCCCCACGCGATGCCGCGCTTCACGCCGGCCCCCGCCATCCACGAGCTGAACGCATTGTTGTGATGCCCGCGACCCTCCGGGGAATCGGCGTGCGGCGTGCGGCCGAACTCGGTGGTCCACACCACCAGCGTGTCGTCGAACATGCCGCGCGATTTCAGATCCTTGATCAATCCCGCGGCCGCTTGATCGACGTTGCGTGCCAGCGGCTCATGGGTCTTGATATCGCCGTGCGCGTCCCAGTTGTTCGACGCGCCGACGTCGATCAATTCAATGAAGCGCACCCCGCGCTCGGCGAGCCGCCGCGCGATCAAGCACTGCCATGCGAAACCTTTGGTCGAGCCGCGCTCCAGCCCGTACAGCTTCAGCGTCGCGTCGGTTTCCTTCGATAGATCCAGCACCTCGGGCATCTGCATCTGCATGCCGTACGCCGTCTCGAAAGTCTTGATGCGCGCAGCCAGCGCCGGATCCGCCGCGCGCGATTGCTGATGCTTGCGATTGAACCGGCCGAGCAACCCC
Source organism: Bryobacteraceae bacterium (assembly GCA_036006545.1). Lineage (GTDB taxonomy): Bacteria > Acidobacteriota > Terriglobia > Bryobacterales > Bryobacteraceae > Palsa-187. The sequence continues at coordinate 6,314 of DASYPO010000185.1, read as the reverse complement.
AGCTCCAGTTCTTCGAGCTTCTGAGTCGGCGCGCGACGCGTCAGGTTCGGCACCGGCTCTTCGCCCGCTTGCACCAAGGTGCCCGAATGGCAGCCCGGCAGGAAATCGGACGACCACGCCTGCGAGCCCGTGTACGGGAGCTTCGGCGCAAGCACCACGAACGACGGCAGGTTCTGATTCTCGGTCCCCAATCCATAACTCACCCACGACCCGATGCTTGGCCGCGCCACCGTGACCGAGCCGGTGTGGATTCCGAGCGTGGCTTGGAAGTGATCGTTGTGATCGCCGCGCATGGAACGGATCAGCGCGATGTCGTCGAGCGAATTGGCGACGTGCGGAAACAGGTCGCTCGCCATGATTCCGCATTGCCCGCGGGGTTTGAACTCCCAGCGCGGCCGCACGTACAACCGGCCGGTCGCCGTCTTCTTGCCGGTCTCCGCTGCTTCGATCAGCTTGGGCTTGTAGTCGAACGAATCCACGTGCGACACGCCGCCGGGCATGTACATGAAGATCACGCGCTTGGCTTTGCCGGGGAAGTGCGGCACGCGCGGCGCCAGCGAATCGCCCGTGTCCGCCAGCATCTGCTGCAGCACGGCGGGGAACAGCAGCGAGCCGGTGAACAGGCTGCGCACCGCTTGGCGGCGGGAACAATCGCAACTTTGTGTATTCGCCATGTTTAGTCCACGAACACAAACTCATCGCTCGAAAGCAACACGTGCATCAAGCTGGCCAGCGCCGCGCGCGGCTGCCGGTCGGCCGGCAACGCGGACTCTTTCAACGCTGCTCGCGCATCCGCCAGATACTTTACCGATTCGCGAATCTCGTCCGGGGCGGGCGCGCGTCCGTATGCCAGACGGAACGCATACGCGATCCGATCCGCTTCCGTGGTGTACGCCAGGCCGACGCGCACCGCGAGCGCATCCGACTGCTCCTCGACAAACGCGCTGTTCATCATCGCCAGTGCTTGAATCGAGGTCTGTCCCGCAGTGCGGATCGGCGTGCTCGCGTTCGGATCCGCGCCGTCGAACGCTTCGAGCCAGGGATGCTTGCGCTGCCGCTGCTGCATCAGGTAGACGCCGCGCTGCTTGGTTTCGTAGGTCGCGAAGAACTGGACGTGCTGGGTGTACTTGAAAGTCGTCTCAGGCGGGAACGGATGCTTGCCACCCATCGCGCGATCCAGATTGGCCGAAACCGCCAGCATCGCGTCGCGAATCTCTTCGGCGTCCAAGCGGCGGCGGTCGAAGCGCCACAGATATTCATTCTTTGCGTCGATACTCGCATTGCGTTCGTTCTGGCCGCTGGCCATTTGATACGCACGCGTCATCACCATCAGTTTGTGCATGGCCTTGATCGAATAACCCGACTCACGGAATCGTGACGCCAGGTAGTCGAGCAACTCCGGATTCACCGGGCGCTCGCCACGCGACCCGAAATCGTTCGGCGTGGCGACCAATCCCTTGCCGAAGTGATGCTGCCAGATCCGGTTCACCATCACGCGCGCGGTCAGAGGATTCGACGGGTCGGTGATCCATTCCGCCAGCTCGAGCCGTCCGCTACCTTTCTCTTCTGACGGTAATTTCTGTCCTCCCAGAATTGTGAGGAATCCGCGCGGCGTAACCTCGGCTCCTTTGCGCGGGTCGCCGCCGATCTGCACCTTGGCATCAGTGGGCGTGCCTTCGGAGACAGCGTAGGCCCGCGGAACCTCCGGCGCTTTGCGCTCCAACACCACGACGCGCTCCTTCATGCGCGCCATTTCCTTGTCTTTCTCTTCCTTGGAAAGTTCCTTCCCAAGTTTGCCGGCGGTGAAATCCTCGATGCGATCGTCCAGGCCCGAGGTTTCCTTCTGATAATTCTTCAGGCGCTCGGCGTCGCGACCAGTCGTGAGTGGAACGAAGTCCTTGGCATGCGGATAAATCTCAGTCCCCGGAAACGCGTACTTGGTGCTCTGAAAAATCCCATAGAGACCGTAGTAATCGCGCGTCGGAATCGGATCGAACTTGTGATCGTGACAGCGCGCGCAGCTCACGCTCAGCCCCAGCGTGACTTTCCCGGCGTTATCGATCAGGTCCTCGATGGTCAGGTGAAATTCGTTGTTGCGCGAGCCGAAACGGCGCGCGATCGCCAGATAACCGGTCGCGACAACCTTGTCGTTGCGATCCTCCAGGATTTCCTTCCCATCCGCATCCTTCTTTATAGGCAGCAAGTCGCCAGCGATCTGTTCGCGCAGAAACTGGTTGTAAGGCTTGTCTTGGTTGAACGCGTGAATCACCCAGTTGCGATAACGAATGGCGTCGGGCACCGGAAAATCCGCGTTACAGCCCGAGGTATCGGCGTAGCGAACCAGGTCCAGCCAGTGCCGACCCCAGCGTTCCCCGTAAGCCTGCGACGCGAGCAGCCGGTCGACCTGTTTCTCATACGCCTGAGGGGTTGAGTCGCCCAGAAACGCCGACATTTCTTCGGGCGAGGGCGGGAGGCCAGTAAGATCGTAGGACAAGCGCCGTAGGAGCACGCGCTTCGAGGCGACGCCGAGCGGGGTAAGCTTTTTCTCGTCGAGTTTGGCCTTCACGAAGCGATCGATCGCGGTGCGGGACCATTCGGCGGCGGCTACTTTCGGCGGCGCGGGATCTTTCACCGGCTGGAAGGACCAGAACTTTTTCGCTTCTTCGAAATTGTAGGGCGGCGGAGGAAGTTTCGCGGGCTCGGTGCGCGGATCGGGCGCGCCCATCGAGATCCACTTCTCGAAATCCGCGATGATTTCGGGCGAAAGGGGTGGTCCGGGCGGCATTTTGAGCGGCCCTTCGTGGCGCATCGCGGCGAGCATCACGCTGCGCTCCGGTTCGTTCGGCACGACCGACGGACGCCCCGATTTTCCGCCGCGTTTCCAGCCGTCGGCGGTGTCGAGCAGGAGCGCGCCCATCAAGGCTCGGGACGCCGCGCTGTGGCAGGTGTAGCAACGCTCGACCAGCACCGGTCGGATTTTCTTCTCGAAGAATTCGAGCGCCTCGGGGGTGGGTTTCGAGTCAGCGGCCCAGGCCGCCGCCAGGCAGACAAATACTCCGGTAGTGGCGAAAACAATCCGCACTGTGGGTAGTATAACTCCGGGTCCCGGCAAACGTTCTGTAACGATTTGCGTCATATTTAGTACAGGCTGCCAGAGGGATGGTGTCTCGCTATGTGGCGTGACGTTCGCTTTGCCTGCCGTGTTCTGGCTTCCCACCCGATTTTCACCTGCATCGCTGCGTTGTCTCTGGCGCTCGGAATCGGGGCCAACTCCGCGATCTTCAGCCTGATCGATGCGCAATGGTTTCGACCGGTAGCGGTTCCAGCCGCGGGCGAAATCGTGCACGTCTTCTTCGTCACCGAACAGAATCGCGAAAGCCTGGCGTCGTATCCGGATTTTCTCGACCTGCAACGGCAGGTGCCAGCGCTTCGCGAGCTAATGGCCATCGGCGGGCGCGGCGCTACGCTGCTCGAAGGCGACGCCCGCGTGCATATTTCGCTCAATCTGGTCTCCTCGAATTTCTTCAGCGGCTTGCGGGTGAAGCCCACTCTGGGGCGCGTGTTCACGCCGCAGGACGAAGCCTCGGCGAGCGGACCGGTGCTGACGGTGATGGGTTATAGCTTCTGGCAGCGCCACTACGGCGGAGATCCCACGATCATCGGGCGCCAGATCCGCATTCGGCGAATCAAAGAAGACCTGGTCACGGTGATCGGCGTGCTTCCGCCGAGCTTTCGCGAAATCGACGCGGACAGCGACCGCGATCTATGGTTCCCACGCCAGTCCTGGTCGCAGTTGGGCAACGCCGACGAACTGGAAGCGCGCGGTGGACGCTGGTTTCGGCTGGTGGGCCGGCTGGCTTCGGGCGCGAGCGTCCGCGAAGCCAACGCACAAATCGATACGGTTGCGCGACGCCTGGAGGAAGCCTGGCCGCGGACCAATCGGGGCCGGCGGGCCCGCTGCGTCTCGGATCTGAGTTATCGCTTCGAGCAGGCGGGAACGGGCGGTCTGGCGCTGCTTGGCATCGTCCTTCTGGTGGTAGCGATTTCATCGGTCAATGTCGCGAACCTGCTGCTCTCCCGTGCCGGCGTTCGCGCGCGCGAGATGGCGGTGCGCATGGCCCTCGGCGCGGACCGAAGCCGGCTGGTGCGCCAACTGATGGTCGAGAATACACTGCTGGGAGCGGCCGGCCTGTTGCTTGGCCTGGCTCTTGGCGCAGCGCTCATTGCGATTCTTCCCTCGCTGATCATGGCGCCTCCGGGCTTCGAGTCACGTGTAAAGTTCCTGCTCGATTCCCGCGTTTTCTTCTTCACGTTCCTGATTTCGCTGGCGACGGTGGTGCTGTTCGGGGTCGCTCCGGCGATCAGCACGACGCGGCTGGCGCTAGTGCAGGCGCTCAAAGGCGAATCCGCGCTGAGCGGCGGCGGACGCCGTTGGCCGCTGCGAAACTGGCTGGTGACCGCGCAAGTTGCGATTTCCCTGACGCTGCTGGCCTGCTCGGCGGTGCTGGTGAAAAGCTTCACAAACACGCGCACGAAGGATCTGGGCTTTGCGCGCAATGAGCTGCTGCTGGTCTGGCTTGCGGCTGACCAGGCGAGTCCACCGCTGTATCGCCACATCGTTTCGCAGTTCGAAGGTCTGCCCGGCGTGAAGGGCGTGGCGGTGGCGGTACGCGCGCCGCTCAGCTTGTCGAGCAATGGAATGGCGCAACGCGTCACGTTCCCGCAGCGGCCGGAGACCGCCGCGGCGCCAGTCGAAATCAAGTACAACGCAGTCAGCGCGAATTTCCTGCAGACTATGGGAACCGCGCTTCTGCGCGGCCGCGGATTCGAACCGCGTGATGAGACGCCCGGCGCCGATGCTGTCGTGATCAACGAAGCCTTGGCGCAACGCTACTGGCCACAGGAGGACGCCATCGGCAAGACTCTGGAGCTGGGCCGCCAGCGCAAACCTCGAACCGTGATCGGGATTGCGCGGAATGCACCCATCAATTCGATCGGCGAAATGCCGGAGCCATACCTGTATCTGCCCTATTGGGCGAACTTCGAGGAAGAGGCTACTTTCCTGGTCGAAACCAGCGGCCCGGCGTCAGCATTGGCGCTAGGAGCGCGGCAGGCGCTGAAGGCTGTCGACCGGCGGCTGGATCCGATCACTATTACGACGGAGGGCGAACTGATTCGCTACTCGGCGCGGCGTTTTCAGCAGATCGCGGAACTGGCAGGCGTGCTCGGATTGCTGGGGCTGATTCTCACGGCGGTGGGTTTGTATGGCGTGGTTTCTTACGGCGTCAGCCAGCGCACACGCGATTTCGGAATACGGACCGCGCTCGGCGCCACCCGCTGGGAGACGCTCCGCCTGGTGCTGCGCGAAGTCGCGATCCTGGGTGCGATCGGGATTGCGGTCGGTCTCCCGGCCGCGCTGGGCGCGACGCACCTACTAACATCGATGCTGTTCGGAGTGGATCCGTGGGACACGACGGCGTTGGTGAGTGCGGCGGCGCTCTTGATGCTGGTGTTGCTGGCGGCTGGGTTCCTGCCGGCGCGCCGGGCGACCAGTGTTAATCCGGCGACGGCGCTGCGCGCGGGGTGAGAAGGTTGGAGGGGAATTTTGCGCAAGTACAGGCGACAAGATCGCCTGCGTTACCTGGCAGGTGGCAAGACCACCTGACCCACAAGAGCCCGCGTTACTCCAGGTAGAAGATTTCTTTCATCATGGCGAAGGGCTCGCCAGGTGGCGCGTCGGGCACCGGCTCAAACAGCCGCGCCATGAAACCCTGCCAGCGCTGATTCACAGGGTCGTGGGCGAGTTGCTCCCAGGCGCGATCGAAATCGTCGGCGCGCATGTAGAGGAACAAATCCTGTCCACGCCGGAAAATCGAGTAATCGGAAATACCAGCAGCCTTTAGACTCGCGAGCAGCTCGGGCCACACGCGAGTGTGTTCGCGTTCGTAGTCGTCGATGGCGTCCGCGCGGATGCGCAATTGGAAGGCATAGCGGGGCATTGGGCTAAGGGGTCAGTATAGCCGCTCAATGCCCCAGTCAAAACGAAAGGCCGACGAGGGCGTCGGCCGCGGACCAGGGGGTCCGCCCCCCAATCTACTTACTAGTGCGGAGCAGGGGGTCTGCCCCCAATCTACTTACCAGTGCGGACCAGGGGGTCCGCCCCCCAATCAAACTACCAGCGGTTGTTCTGACGACCGCCGCCGCCGCCGGAGCCGCGATCGGTCTTCGGACGGGCTTCATTGACGTTCAACGCACGGCCATCCAGGTCGGCGCCATTCAACGCAGCGATGGCTCTGTCGCCTTCCGCGTTGTTG